>NC_013407.1:1397063-1746329 GCF_000024625.1 Methanocaldococcus vulcanius M7 | reverse complement strand
GGTAATTTTTCTTATTTCATTATAATATTTTTACTAATATTTATAGTTTTCCATACTATAAAATTTCTACCCATAAATAACCCCTTTTCTTTATAAACCTTTTAACAAAACAATTCAAACTTTTATTTAAAAAACAACAATAAACAGAAAATAAAAACAAAAAACACACTTAATCAACCATGGATTTCTAAAAACAACTATAATCAATTAAAAACTCTAAAAAATCCCTATAATCAAACACATCCAAATATAAAAAACAATAAAACAAACCACCCCTTAGAAACCAACTAAAACCAAATAAAAAACAAAAATCTAAACTAAAAACCTAAAAATCAAACAAACAGAAACAAACAACAAGATAAATAAAAAATAGCATATAGTTAAAATATAAAAAGCATTATCAATTTATTAGAAAATGGGTGTAATAAATCTATTTGGTGAGAAGATGGCTGTGCATCCGATTGATTATAGATATGGAACAGAGGAAATGAAGAGAATATGGGAAGAAGAAAATAAATTAGAAAAAATGTTAAAGGTAGAGGCGGCATTAGCCAAAGCACAGGGAGAACTTGGTTTAATTCCGAAGGAAGCGGCAGAAGAGATAAACAAAAAAGCATCAACGAAGTATGTAAAGTTAGAAAGAGTTAAAGAAATTGAAAAACAGACGAAACATGATGTTGTTGCAATGATCAGAGCTTTGGCAGAGGTATGTGAGGGAAATGCTGGAGAATATATTCATTTTGGAGCTACATCAAACGATATTGTCGATACTGCTAACTCTCTGTTATTAAAAGAGTCCATGGAGGTCATTGAAAACAAATTAAAGCAATTAAGAGACATTTTATTAGATAAAGCGGAAGAGCATAAATATACTGTCTGTGTTGGAAGAACTCATGGACAGCATGCAATTCCAACAACCTACGGGATGAGATTTGCTCTATGGGCTGCTGAGATTGATAGACACTTAGAGAGGTTAAATGAAGCAAAAAAGAGAATATGTGTGTCTATGATTACAGGGGCTGTTGGGACAATGGCTGCAATGGGAGAGAAAGGGTTAGAAGTGCATAAAAGAGTTGCTGAGATCTTGGGTTTAGAGCCGGTTTTAATTTCAAACCAAGTTATACAAAGAGATAGACATGCAGAATTTGTCTTTTTATTGTCTTTGATAGCCCAAACATTAAATAAAATTGGTATTACAGTTAGAAGTATGCAAAGAACTGAAATTGGAGAATTAGAGGAGGAGTTTGATCCTACAAAACAGACAGGATCATCTACAATGCCACACAAGAGAAACCCTATAACATTTGAGCAGATTTGCGGTTTATCAAGGGTTGTAAAATCACTATGCATTGCTGAAATGGATAATATCCCATTATGGGAGGAGAGGGACTTAACAAACTCATCAGCTGAGAGATGTATATTTGCAGAGGTTTGCGTTTTAACAGATCATATATTAAATTTGGCAATTAAAGGAATTAAAAAATTGAGGGTAAATAAAGAAAATGTCGAGAGAAATTTAAACTTAACAAAAGGGCTTATAATGGCTGAGAGAATAATGATTGAACTGGCTAAGAGAGGAATGGGTAGGCAAACAGCTCATGAGATTGTAAGGCAGTGTGCAATGAAGGCCTATGATGAGAAAAGACACTTAAAAGACGTTTTATTGGAAAATGAAGAAGTTATGAAATATTTAACGAAGGAGGAGTTAGATGAATTAATGAATCCTAAAACATATATTGGATTGGCCCCTAAAATAGTTGATGAAGTGATTAAGACGTTAAAAAATAAATAAAATCAAGGGCAAACATTAATTTACACCTCCGAGCGTATGCGAAGAGGTGTTAGTTTTGATGAACCTTTATTAAAGGTTCATCCTAAGGGCATATATTGGATTGGCCCCTAAAATAGTTGATGAAGTGATTAAAACGTTAAAAAATAAAGAATAAAACCTTAAAATAAAATATTTATTTTTTACGTTATATTTTTTATTTAATTTATTATTTATTATCTATTCCAATCTTTTAGTAAGAGGGGATTTTTATGGGTTTTATGGGAGCAATATCAAAAGATGGACTTAATATTGCAAATAAATCAAGGGAAATAGTAAAAAATAAAATAAAAGACGTCTTAGGGGGTAAAATAAATGATTTTAACGAAGAAGAGATGGGAATTATAGAGCGGGTGGTTCATGCCACTGCCGATCCTGAGTATGCCAAACTTTTAGTATTTAAAAATAATCCAATAGTGGAAGGAATTAAAGCAATAAAAGAAAAAAAACCGATAATTGTTGATGTAAATATGATTAAAGCAGGGATTAGATATGACAACGTTAAATGCTTTATAGATCATCCCGATGTTTTTGAAATAGCTAAAAAAGAAGGAATAACAAGAGCAGTTGCCTCAATGAGATTAGCAAAGGACTTAATAGATGATGGAATTGTAGTTATTGGAAATGCTCCAACTGCATTATTTGAAGTTATAAGGTTAATTAAAGAAGAGGATATATATCCAAGATTAGTTATAGGAGTTCCGGTAGGGTTTGTTCAAGCAACAGAGTCAAAAGAAGAACTCAGAAAGTTAAACATATCCAATATCTCAACGGTTGGTCCAAAAGGTGGAACTCCTGTGGCAGTTTCGATAATAAATGGTATTATTGCCTATGCAAAAAAAGGAAAAGCTTAAGGGGGGAAGATGGAAATATTAGTTAGATATGGAGAAATTGGGTTAAAATCTACCCCAATTAGAAGAAATTTAGAGGAGATTTTGAGAAAAAACATTATAAAACTATTCAGAAAGTATGAAATAGATGCGGATGTTATAATATTACATAGAAGATTACTTATTAAATTAAATACCAAAAATAAGGAAGATTTAGCAATAAAACTATTAAAAAAGGTTTCAGGAATTGTCTCATATAGTCCGGTTTATGAATGTAGGTTGGATATTGAGGAGATCTCAAACACAGCCATCCAACTGCTAAGAAAAAAGATAAAATCTTTAAATATTGGAGATAATGCTAAAAATATAACGTTTGCAGTTAAAACAAAGAGAAGTTATAAAAAATTCCCATACACATCAGTTGAAGTAAATGAGAAGGTTGGAGAGAAAGTTATTGAAAAACTTGGGTTAAATGTTGATTTAGAAAATCCGGATATTATAATTGGTATTGAAATATTAAAAGATAGAGCATATGTTTTTACTGAAAAATACGAGGGTATTGGGGGCTTACCTGCTGGAAGTCAGGGAAGGGCACTCTGTTTAATATCTGACGGAATAGATAGCCCTGTTGCAGCTTTTATGATGATTAGAAGAGGTTGTAGGGTTGTTTTATTACATTTGAAGATGAGCGAAGAGGCATTAAATAAAGTTAGGAAGATCGTAGAAATTTTAAGTGATTATGATACAGATTTAGAATTTGTCGTTTATGATTATAAAAAGGATATGAACAACCTCATAGAAAAACTGTCCCAAATAAAAAAAGAAAATTACACATGCATATTTTGTAAAAAGAACATGCTTAAAGTTGCTAAAAAATATGCTAAATATTTAGATTGTGATGCCATAATAACAGGAGACAACTTGGGACAAGTTGCTTCTCAAACGTTAAAAAACTTGAGGGTTATAAGTGAAGGAGTGGATTATTTGATATTGAGGCCATTAATAGGTCTTGATAAAGACGAAATAATTAAAATAGCCAAGAATATTGGGACTTACGAAATATCAACTGAAAAGGAGATAAAATGTCCTTATCTACCAAAACATCCTAAAACCGTTGCTAAGCCAGAAGAAATCAAAAAGATTGAAGAAAAAATTAAACTTTGAAGTTAGTTTATTTCATTCACTTTGACAAATTAACAAATTTGCAAATTTATAGAAGTAAGATATTCTATATGCATTTTTCCCTATGGTTGACAATTTTCCAAAAAACTTCAAAACCAAACCGAAAATTTTAAATACTGCCTCAATAATAATGTCATCTTGTAAAATTTTTGAGGTGATATTATGGCTGAGCTTCCAGTTGCACCATTTGAAAGAATCTTGAAAAAGGCAGGAGCAGAGAGAGTTAGTAGAGCTGCTGCTGAATACTTAGCAGAGGCAGTTGAAGAAATCGCATTAGAGATTGCAAAAGAAGCAGTTGAATTAGCTAAGCACGCAAAAAGAAAAACAGTAAAAGTCGAAGACATAAAATTAGCTTTAAAACAATAAATTTCAGACAATTTTAATATTTGGGATTTATATTATTTCAATTTTTAATATTTTTTATCTTTCACTTATTGCTAATTTTGATAAGAAGAAATTTGCTGTTTTAACAGTTTATTAATCTTTAATTGTTAATATTTAATATGCCCTGGTGGTGTAGCGGATAGCATAGGGGACTTCGGATCCCCTGACCCGGGTTCGAATCCCGGCCAGGGCTTCATTTCCTTATAAATTAAATTTGTTGTATACTCTCCCTCTAATGATCAGTAAAAAATCTTAAAAATATTTTAAAAATATTTAAACCAAATATTGGGTTTAAAAGTTGGGATGATGCATATTGCAAAACTATTTCTCTCAATAATCATCGTATTGATCTTAGCAGTAGTAATTAAAAAAAGTAAAAGCTTAGATAATGCAGGGATTGCTGGATCTACAATAATGGGATTTCTTTTGCTGTATTTTTGTGGGATTGGTTATTTTCTCCTACTACTGTCTTTTTTTATTCTTGGGGTTTTAGTTAGTAGAGCAGGTCTTGAAAAAAAGAAAGCTAAGAAAATTGATGAAACAAGAAGAGGTCTGAGAAATGTTATTGCTAATGGATTGATCCCTTTAATATTTGCAATTTTAACGATTTTTGGTTTTAGTTTTGGATTAGTGGGGTTTGTTTCTGCAATAGCTGCTGCAACGTCAGATACTTTTTCCTCAGAACTTGGAGTGCTATCTAATGAAAAACCTAAATTAATAACAACATTCGAGACAGTTGAAAAAGGAACTGATGGGGCAATAACGTTATTTGGAACACTTGCAGGGTTATTTGGAGCTTTCTTAATAGGGTTAATCGCATTTCTGTTATTTGGAGATATTAAACTCGTTGTCTGTGGAACTATCGGAGGGATTATGGGAAATTTAGCAGACAGTTTAGTCGGAGCAGTATTTGAAAGGAAGGGAATATTAAACAATGAGCATGTTAACCTAATTGCCACAATCGTTGGAGGAATTGTTGGAATCGCTATATATATTGTTGTATAAATTATTAAATAGTTTTAAATGGTTTTTTTATCTTTTATTATATTTCAATTTATTTCAATATTATATAAATTGGAAAGAATAAACAACCGAAAACTTTATATACTACATCAGTAATTTACTAATACTGCAAGCGTGCCTCGGTGGCTCAGCCTGGTAGAGCGCCTGACTTGTAATCAGGTGGTCGGGGGTTCAAATCCCCCCCGGGGCTCCATTTGAAACTTTATAAAGGTTTCATTATTATGGGGGCCTGTGGGGTAGCCTGGTCTATCCTTTGGGATTTGGGATCCTGAGACCCCAGTTCAAATCTGGGCAGGCCCACCATTTTTGTCCGGCGGTAGTTCAGCCTGGTAGAACGGCGGACTGTAGATCCGCATGTCGCTGGTTCAAATCCGGCCCGCCGGACCATCTCCCACTTATGGGGAGAACCGAAAAGTATATATATGAGAAATACAATAAGTTTGGAACGCACGCGAGCTAAGGGCTGAGAGGGCCCGTAGCTCAGTCTGGCAGAGCGCCTGGCTTTTAACCAGGTGGTCGAGGGTTCAAATCCCTTCGGGCCCGTTATTTCTTTGGCACGGCGGTCATAGCGGGGGGGCTACACCCGAACCCATCCCGAACTCGGAAGTTAAGTCCCCCAGCGATGCCCCGAGTACTGCCTTCTGGCGGGAAAGGGGCGACGCCGCCGGCCACTTTTTATTTTTTTATGAGCCCTGGTGGTGTAGCCCGGCCTATCATACGGGACTGTCACTCCCGTGACTCGGGTTCAAATCCCGGCCAGGGCGCCAAAATTTTATTTCAAATTATGATTATGTTTTATAGTTTTTATTTTTTTAAAAATTAATTTGTATATTTAAATATATATGACATATTTAATATTTTTGACGTGAGATCTATGGAAGAGGAGTTTTATAAAATTCTTAAAGGAAAGGGTTTGATAAAAGCCATTATAAAAAATATCTTCTTAACAAATAGGAAAAAATTTAAAAAGCCATCAAAAACCAAACCAATTCAATTAACTGAATGTATAGGTTGCGGTTTGTGTGTGAGTGTTTGCCCAACAAATGCAATATCGATATTTAAGTTTAGAGAAATAATCTGTGCTCATTGTGGTTTATGTGTTGATGTCTGTCCAACAAATGCGATTATAGAAGATAGATTTACAATAGATAATGATAAATGCTTAAAATGTGGAATATGTGTGTTAGTTTGCCCTATTCCAATAATTAAAAACGAAATTCCAAAACCAAAAACTCCAATTATAATAAAAGATCGATGTAATAGTTGTGGTTTATGCGAATGTGAAGCTATCGATGTGATCAACAAAACCATCGATCCAGAAAAATGTAAACTCTGCTTAAAATGTGTTGAAAAATGTCCATTGCAGGCAATTTTAGCTCCTGATGAGTATGTAAACTCTCTTATTGTTAAAGTGGATATAGATAGTTGTATATTTTGTAGAGAGTGTGAAGATGTTTGTATAATAAGGAGAGATTATGACACTCGAGAGGGCTAAGGAGGATTTCAAATATTTAATAAATAGAGGATACAAAAAAGATGTTGCATTGAATTTTGTGGCAAATCACTATAAGTTGAGTAGAGAGGATCGACTTAGAATTGTTAGAACTACTCACAGTGATGAGGAAGTAAAACTTACTAAAAAGAAATTAAGAAAATTAAAAGATTTAAAAGGAAAAACATTATATATTGATGGATTTAATGTCCTTATCGGTTTGGAGGCACTAATCAAAGGAAATGAAGTTGTCTTATGTGATGATAATATTTATAGGGACTTTGAGAACGTTTATGGAAAGTATAAATTAAATGACTTCACAGACACTGCTATATATCTTTTATTAACTATTCTCAAATATAGCAATATAACTCCATGCATATATTTAGATTCCCAGGTGTCTAAAAGTGGAATTTTAGCAAAAAAGATCAGAGAGGGAATGAAAGATCTTAATATTAAAGGAGAGGTTTTTTGTGTTAAAAATTGTGATTTTGAACTTAAAAACAAGGAGAGTGTTGCAACATCAGACAGTATAATAATAAAAAGTAAGGGCGTTAAATATGTTGTAGATTTGATAGGTGAAGCGAAGATTTTTTTGATGAAGAATCAACAACTATTGAGTCCCAAAAGTGTAAAAATAAATGATATATAATAAAAAAATAAATAAGATAAATTATAACCCTTAAAACAAAAAACTTTATAGCCAACTTTAAATCAGTTTATAATTTTGAAATTCCGAGGGATAAAATGAAAATTGGAATAATAAGCGACACTCATGACCATATTCCAAACATACGAAAAGCGATCGATATTTTTAATGAGGAGGAGGTAGAAACCGTAATTCACTGTGGAGATTTTGTAAGTTTGTTTGTGGTAAAGGAATTTGAGAATTTGAATGCCAATATTATAGCAACGTATGGAAATAACGATGGAGAGAGATGTAAGTTAAGGGATTGGCTAAGAGATATAAATGAAGAGAACATTATAGATGATTTTATCTCTGTTGAGATTGATGGTTTAAGATTTTTTATCACACATGGACATCATCAGTCAGTTTTAGAGATGGCAATAAAATCCGGGTTGTATGATGTTGTTATCTATGGCCACACCCATGATAGAGTGTTTGAAGAACTTAACGATGTGTTGATAATAAACCCTGGAGAGTGTTGTGGTTATTTAACTGGGGTTCCGACAATAGGGATATTGGACACTGAAAAAAAAGAATACCGAGAGATTGTATTGGAGTAATAACAAGATGTAGAACACTTAAAATAAATATCACATATTATTTGTTGTGTTTTATTTAATAAAAGAGGTGATAATGTGAAAGTTTTGTTAATTGGAGGAGGAGCAAGAGAGAGTGCAATAGCTCATGCTTTAAAAGAAAATGAAAATGTGAAGTTATATACCTTAATGAAAAATAAAAATCCAGGAATTGCAAGATTATCTGAAGAAGTAAAATTAGCAAAAGAGACGGACTTGGAAGCAGTTAAAGAATTTGCTGAAAAAATTAAACCTGATTTAGCAGTTATCGGCCCAGAGGCACCTTTAGGGGAAGGTGTTGTTGATCTTTTAGAGGAGTTGGGAATTCCAGCAGTTGGTCCAAGCAAAATGGCTGCTCAAATAGAAACAAATAAAGAATTTATGAGAAACTTATTTAAGAAATACAATATAAAGGGCTCTTTAATATATAAAGCGTTTGACGAGTATGGGGAGGAATTGGAAAGTTTTATTGATGAGTTAACTCAAAAAGGAATCAAAGTAGTTGTAAAACCAGTCGGATTAACAGGAGGAAAGGGTGTTAAAGTTGTTGGAGAGCAGTTGAAAGATAATGAAGAAGCGAAAAAATATGCAAAAGAGGTATTTGAGAGTGGATTGGGTGGAGGTAAAGTTCTGATAGAGGAAAAGTTAGAGGGTGTTGAATTTACGCTTCACGGATTTGTGGATGGAGATACAATAAAGTTTACACCATTTGTTCAAGATCATCCTCATGCCTTAGAGGGAGATAAGGGAAGCATAACAGGGGGGATGGGCTCTTATTCATGCCCAGATCATAAATTACCATTCATGACCGATGAAGATGTTAATTTAGCAAAAGAAATCATGGAAGAGACAGTTAAAGCATTAAAAAAAGAAGTTGGTGGCTACAAGGGAATTTTATATGGGCAGTTTATGCTAACTAAGGAAGGGCCTAAAATCATTGAATACAACGCAAGATTTGGAGATCCTGAGGCAATGAATCTTCTTTCAATATTAAAAAGTGATTTTTTAGATGTTTGTAAGGCAATTGTAGACAAAAAACTTAAAGATCTTGAAGTTGAATTTGAGAACAAGGCAACTGTATGTAAGTATGTCGTTCCTAAGGGTTATCCAGACAATCCAGTTAAAGGAGAGCCGATTATAGTTAATGAAGAGGCAATAAAGAAGTTGGGTGCAATTTTGCACTATGCATCAGTTAATGAGGAGAATGGAAACATATATATGACAGGATCGAGAGCTGTTGCTGTGGTTGGTGTTGCAGATGATATAAAAACTGCAGAAAAAATTGCTGAAGAAGCAACGAAATACATTAAAGGAGAGGTTTACCATAGGAGCGATATTGGGAAGATTGATCTGATTAAAAAGAGGATCGAGAAGATGAAGGAACTTAGAGGTTAAATTATTTTCTGTTATTTTTATCTGTTTCTGTTTTAATATTTGCTTTTAATTTATCGATTTTTTATTTTTATATTAAGCCCTAATAATCTCCTTATACATCAAGTAGCATATTAAAATACTCGAAATTACAGAAGAACTTAATATCATCCACATTATTACAATTTGAATTTCAGCAGCGTAGATTGGATTTGCTCCACTTAGCAACATCCCAACCATCGCTCCCGGTATGAAGATAACACCAACGGACTTCGTTCTGTTCATCTGGGGGATGATAGCTGATCTTACCGCATTTTTGATAAAAGGTCTCAACGCCTCTATCTCTGTAGCTCCAAGTGCTAAGTATCCCCAAAGTATATCTCGTTCTGATTTAACCATATCAATGATTTTATCAAGGGCTAAGTGAACAGTATTCATCGTATTTCCAATAACCATTCCCATAAGTGGAATTACATATATTGGCTCGAATTTAACAACTTTTGGAATAATTAAAATTGCCAAAGAAACTGATGTAGTTGCTAAAAAAGTAAGAAACAAGCTAATAAATAATTTTGACTTATGAGATAATTTAATTTCTCTCATTATCAAATAGGATGCAAGTGTTATCATAAAAAATATCATTAAAAATGCTCCAATCATTCCAAAAGAGAATATATATAGCAAAACAAATCCAAGTATAAAGAGTTGTATTAATGCCAATATTGAAACATATACTATCTTCTTTTCTATTCCCAGCTTTTCTCTATATGCAATCAAAACAGCAAGCACCACAAATAAAAATGCATACGTAAGCTCTATCAATAACATCACCGTAAAATTTATAATTAAGATTATTAACCTCTTAGTATAATATTTTTACTATATGAAACTTTAAAATCTTTAAAATTTTTATGAGTTTTATTCAATTATAAAATTAAAAGGACAGTGATCTCTATGGACTGGGAAATAACGTTTAAAGGGATAACCTATCAATGCATAAATTGTGCTTATTGCTGTTCATGCGAAAAATGGAGAATATACTTAAATTATTTTGATAAGATACGTTTAAAAAACTATGAATATGCAATAGAAGAGTGTTGTGGGGATTTTAAATATAGATTAAAGGTTAATGAAAAAGGTTGTGTTTTATTGAACAACAATTTATGTAAAATTCATTTAGAAAAAGGGATTGAGTTTAAACCGTTAATGTGTAGGATATTTCCATTTAGTTGTATGGTAAAATGGGATGGAACTCCCCTCTTAATAATAAAACATTACTGTAAAGGAATCCAACATGGAGAGGTTGATAAGCGAGTGATAGAGGAGGTTATAGATCTAATAAAGGAGCTATATTTTGATAATTTTGAGAAGATAATAAATGCTGGGATGGAGTATAGTAGTAAGACACGACTTTATGAGGATTTAGAGATCACATGGGAAGAGAGAGAAGAGTTTGGTAGATATATCTTTGGTGCTGAGACATTTGATATGTTATTAGAGAGATGTTATGAAGTATTTGGGCATGAAAACGATAGATTGTTTAGTAAGATAGATGAGATAAAGGTCAATTTAATGAAGTTTGATACCAAAAATAATGAAAGAGAAATTGTAAGATATTTGTTAGAACTTAATAGAAGGGAGCATTTTAGAAAAATGTCATTTTATAGGGAAGTTGAAACACTCTTGGACATTGGGAACTATTTAACAAGATTCAAGGACGTGTTTGTAGGAGAGGGGGAAGTTGATAGACAGTTATTTTTTAAATAATTTTTGTTAATTTGCAAAAATAATAATTTTTAATTTTAAAAATTGAATACTTATTCATTCGCTTTTACAATTTTAACGATAATACATAATTTTAATATATATCCTAAGACAATAATAAGTTAGTATTTTAAATATTTCGAGTATGAAATTTACTATGTGAATCGGTGAATTGTTATGGAGTTAGAAAATAAAGATGATAGTAAGAAAGAATTTGAAAGAGATCTGAGAGAAACGGATGTATTGGCATCATTAACGTATCTTTTAAAGTCATATGAGTGTAGGGATAGGGGGGATCTATTGGAATCTCTTTATTGCATAGATATGGCTCTTGAAATTAATCCAAAATTTAAATTTGCAAAATTTTTAAAAGCAATATCTTTGGCAATCTTAGGAGAGGTTGGAAAAGCAATAGAATGCCTAAAAGAAATAACTTCAAATTCAAACGATCCAATTGCATATGCACTTCTTGGACAACTTTACGAGATTATGGGTAATTTAGATGAGGCATTAAAATGTTATGAGAAGTCATTAAATATTGAAGAGAAATTTGCAACCGCATTCTTCTTTAAAGCATTATGCCTCTGCTTTTCTGGGAGATATGAAGAATTAATAAAGTGCTGTGATAGGTTAATTTCACTATCTCCTAATTTTATCCCTGCATATTTATTTAAAGCACACATGCTTGGAAAACTTGGGAAGTATGAGGAGGCACTTGTTTGTTTAGACAAAGTGCTTGAAATAAACGAAAATGATAGAAATGCGATATATTTAAAAGCATTACTTCTTAAAAGAGTTGGAAAATTAAATGAAGCTCTTAAATACTATGAAAAACTTATTGACGAGTTAAATGTGAGGTGGTTGGGAGTTATTAGGGATGCGATCTATCTCTGCTTTTTATTCAATAAACTTGAAAAAGCGAAAAAATATATAGAGATGGGGCTTGAACTAAGGCCAAATGATCCAAGTTTATGGTATTTTAAAGGAAGGTTGTATGAGAAACAGGGAGATCTTGAAAAGGCATTAAAATATTATGATAAAGCGATTAAATTAATGCCTCATCATACAAAAGCTCTATTAGGGAAAGCCAGAGTTTTAGAGAAATTGGGTAGAATTGAAGAATCAGTTGAATATTACAACATGGCACTTGATAGATAATGTCTAAAATTTAAAATTATTTAAAAAATACTAAAAATTTATAAAATAAAATTTAACAAAAAATATTTTATATACTCAACTACAAACATTAAAAGTGTGTTGATGTATTGATTAAGATTTACCACAATAAAAATAAATCAAACATTAGATCAAATTTTAAAACCATTTAATCTCTAATTTTTAATTTTTTATGGTGGTTGAGATATGAACAGAAAAAAAACCCCAAGAGTTGATACGTTAGAGGCAATTGCAAATGTTCTAAGATCATATCGTGAATTATTCGAAGGAAATTTGATAAAATCAATATATTATGCTGAAAAATCGTTAGAATTAGAGCCGGACTTTTATATGGCTTTATTTTTAAAAGGTCTTGCATTATCTGCTAAGGGGGAGATAAAGGAAGCAATAGATGCATTTGAACAACTTTTAAAGTTAGAATCAAAAAATCCAATAATGTGGATGATTTTGGGACAACTTTATGGAATGAGTGGAAACTGTGAAGAGGCATTAAAATGCTACAACAAAGCACTCGGTATTGAAAATAAATTTCCATCTGCTTTCTTATTAAAAACCATATGTTTAGAATTTTTGGGGGAGTATGATGAACTGTTAAAGACATACGATGAAATTTTAGCATATACACCAAATTTTGTTCCGATGTGGGTTAAAAAAGCAGAGATCTTGAGAAAACTTGGAAAGTATGAAGAGGCACTTTTATGCCTCAATAGAGCATTGGAGTTAAAACCAAAAGATAAAAACGCACTATATCTTAAAGGAGTTTTATTAAAAAGAATGGGTAGATTTAAAGAAGCGATCGAATGTTTTAAAAAATTGATCGACGAACTAAATGTTAGATGGATAGATGCAATAAGGCATGCTGTTTCTTTACTACTGCTAATAGGTGATCTAAAAGATGTAGAGAGATACATAAACATGGGTTTGAAGATAAGGGAAGATGACGTTGCTTTATGGTATTACAAGGGAGAACTTTACCAAAAACTTGGAAAATTGGGGGAGGCACTAAAATGCTACGATAGAGTTATCGAATTGCAACCTCACTACATTAGAGCACTGCTCAGTAAAGCTAAAATATATGAAAGACAGGGAGATCTTGAAAAGGCGGTAGAGTATTACAACAAAGCAGTGGAGAACACACATAAAGATTACGACCAGTAAAAAATAGGATAGATAAAGTTTTCAATACAATTTTTGATTTTCCTTTCATGTCAAATACTTTTTACACTTTTTTAATTTTCATTTAAATTTTTTGATTAATATTTTAATAATTTATCAAATTTTTAATTAAAATTTTTAATTAACAACAAACAATTTAAATCCAAACGGAGAGGAAAGTTATGGATTTTGAGAGGTATATTGAAGAGAAATTCCCATATCCAAAGGTTAGAGAGCCCCAAAAAAAGATGATGCTAAAAATTTACAACTGTATAAAAAATAAAAAAAACTTGATAGTAGAGGCACCGACAGGCGTGGGTAAAACACTGAGTTATTTAATTCCTGCTTTATACTTTGCAGAGAGAGGGAAGAGGATTTTAATCCTAACAGAAACAATAGACCAGCAGGTTAGGATTTATGATGATTTAAGTTCATTAAAACACAATTTAAATGTTGCCTTTTTAATGGGAAAAAGTAATTTTATATGCAAATCAAGAGGAGGAAAAGCAAATCGTTTATACTGCCAATTAAATAAAAAATGCCTTTATAGGCCAAACAGAAAACCAATCTGCTACTGCGGATTAAAAAAGCATCAGGTAAAGTTGGGAGATAAAGTTATATACTACTGCCCCCTCTGCACGTGTGAATATCAAAAGGCAAAGATCGATAGTATGTTAGCTGATATAGTAGTGATGAACAATAGCATGTTTTATTATGCAAAAGAGGAAATTGAAGCGAGTAGAGGTATAGATGTAATAATATGTGATGAAGCCCACAAATTGGAAGGAAGTGTTAGAAATGCCTCAACCATAGTGATTAATCCTGAATTATCAATAAATAGATTAAAATATATGGCAATACATTATGCTCCTCCAATATTGAGAAAGAGGTTGGATGTTGATGATGAAAGCTTTTGGGAAATTTTAGAGAGATATCTGATTGGAAAAGACATAGATATTGATGCATGTAAAGATACGATTATATTTGATGGGGAGAGCGTAAGATCCTGGAAGTATAAGGAAGAATTGGCTATCTTAGGGGTGATCTTAAATGCCTATTACCAAATAAACAACATAAAAAATAAAATATTGAATTTTAAAGAGAATGAAGAGATCGACAGAAAGGAATTAAGATTTGAAATAGATAGTAGGGCGTTAATTGCCATAGAACTTGATTTTATCCATAGGAAAAAGTTATCTGATATGTATCTTCTCGAATTTATAGAAAATATTAAAAATTTGAAATATATAAATGACAATTATGTCATATATAGGAGTGGATCGTCTCTACTCTGCGAGCCCGTTTTTGTTAGCAGTTATTTGAAGGAGTTATATGGAAATGCTGTGGTTATACACTGCTCAGCGACAATTGGGAACTTAAAAATGCATGCTTTGAAAACAGGGGTTGAAAAACCAGAATTTCTGACATTAGATAGCCCGTTTCCAAAGAATAGAAAAAAGATATTTGCCTTAAAAGACGGCGTTGATATGAAATATGAAAAAAAAGATAGAAAAAAAGCAAATGAGAACCTATTAAAAATATTAGAAGCAATAAATGGGAATTCATTAGTTTTATTTAAAAGTTTTGAAGATTTGGACAGTTTTTATAAATACTTAAAATCAAACCTTAACAAAACATCAATAAAAAATAAAAACATCCATGTGTATGAGCAAGGAATGGATGGAAATGAAGCTAAGCAATTAAAAGAGCATTTTGAAAAAGTTGGAGGGATTTTGTTAGCAACTGGAAGATTTGCTGAGGGTGTTGATATTCCGGGAGAGGCACTTATTGGTGTGGTTATCGATGCCCTTCCGTTTCCAGTTCCAACCCCACTTATAATGAGGGAACAGAAACTCTTAGAGGAGAAATTTAGAAAAAAAGGAGTTAAAGATGCTCATTGGAGAGCTTTTTTAATGACATCTTTTGACAGAATGGCAAGAACGCTCGTTCAGATGATTGGGAGATTAATAAGGACAGAAGAAGATTATGGAGTTGTAGTTATCCAAGATAAAAGATTCTCTGATTGGGTGGGTAGGGTTATGATCGAAAAAGGATATTTAAAGGAAAGATACGAATCAGTTTCATTAAGCTATGCAATAAATGCTATTCCAAAGTTTATGGATCAATTTAAAATAAGTGAAAATCATAAACGATAAAAATAAAGTATATTTAATAAAAACTTATAAAAACTATCTGAAGGTGAGTTGGACTCGAGAGATAGAAACGAAACTTTTAGAAAAAGTTTCATCAAAAGAGAATTATAACTCAGAAAAGGTTTAAAATTATGGTGGGCTCGGGGAGATTCGAACTCCCGACCACCGCCGTGTCAGGGCGGCATCATAGCCATCTAGACCACGAGCCCTCGCAAGCGAAATTAAAGTATGTAAAACTGATATATAAGCTTTTCGGTTGAGTGAAGAGATACATTTGTATAATTTGTATATCATTTATATTAAGGTATAAATATAATCAAAGTCAAAAATAACTAAGATACTTAAACCTTGAAGACATAATATACTTGAAAACTTTAAAGATGGTTGGGGAATACAATGGTAGGGGAGGTTCCAGTTTTACTCATAATGAAAAGACCGATCGTAGTTAGTGGGGATGTTTCAGTTTATGATGTAGCAAAATTGATGATAGAAGAAGAAGTTCCGTGCGTTCTTGTAGTTTGTGAGAGATCTAAGAATGAGATAGAAGTAGCGAGAGAGAAAGATATATTAAAAAAAGTTTTAATTAAAAAACTATCTCCAGATAAAGTTAAAATAGAGGATATATCATCATCAAAGCTTATAACAATTCCTCCAGAGACAACAATAGATGAAGCATTAAAATTGATGAGCAAGCATAAAACGAGAGAGTTATTTATCTCTGATGGAGGAAAAATAATTGGTGTTATAACTGAAGAAGATCTTATTAAGATAACTCCAGAGATAATTTCAACATTAAAGGAGTTAGTTGACTATCTAATACAAGTTATTGATGAAGTTACCTCAGAAAACTCTAACGAAGGGGGAGGGGAAGATCCAAAAACCTTAACAATCACAAAAAATAAGAAAAAATCTAAATAAAAATTAAGATTAAAGTAAAAATAAAAAATAAATAAAATAAAGTTAAAAATTAAACCTCTAAAAATTATGGGGTGGTTTCTTGGTAAAGATTAAAATATGTGGAATAACTAATAAAGAGGATATGGCATATATCTCAAAAAGAGTTCATGCTGTTGGAGTTATTGTAGATGTTCCAATAAAAACGCCAAGAAAGATAACATTAGATAAAGCTATTGAACTCAAATCAAGTATCTCCCCCTTCACTACACTTGTTTCTGTAATTATGCCAGAGCAAATCTCTGATGTGTTAGAACTCTATAACCTTTTAAAACCAAATGCCATACAACTTCATGGATTTGAAAGTGTAGAGTTTGTTAAAGAACTAAAAAAATTGAAAAGTGAGAATAAATTAAATGCTGACATTATAAAAGTTATACATATTCCTAAGGATGAGGATATTGATTTTAAATCTATTTTAGAGGAAGTTAAAAAGTATGAAAAGTATGTTGATGCAATATTGGTAGATACAAAAATAGAACGTGTAAAAATGGAAGGAAAAGTGCATAATTGGGATGTCTCTAAACATCTTAACAAATATTTAGCAAAACCCCTGATTTTAGCAGGCGGCTTGAATAAGGATAATGTAGTTGAGGCAATTAAGACAGTTAGACCTTATGCAATAGATGTATCTTCATCCTTAGAAGCTTATGGTGGAAAAAAAGACCTAAAAAAAGTAGATGAGTTTTTAGAGGTTATTAGAAGTTATTAAATGCCCTGCTATATTAGATATTTGCTAAAATCTCTTTTATTTTGTTAACAATAGGCAGGGGGTTGTGAAACGCTCTTGCAGTATAAACGTTTATATTGCTGTTCTTTAATGCCTCAACATGATCACTGTTTATTTTTCTTCCAAAAACAATGGCGTAGGTTGGTTTGTTATATTTGACTTTGTATGTTGCTGTATAACTAACTCCTCCATCATTATGGACAAAGGTTATTATTCTATCGATGCCTTCGATTCCTCTAAGCCCTTCATCAATATCGACAGCCCCAACGCCCTTTAAATAGTATTTGTCATCATCAGCTATTTCCAACAATTTTAAGGCAGCATGATTCACTGCTACAACAACATTAAATCCTTTTTTCTTTAACTGATTTATTAAATATAAAACAGACGGTATTAGAGCAGGAGGTTCTGGGCATCCAACCACTATCAAAATACTCATCATTTCACCAAAATCTTAATTTTGATAAAAAACTTTTCTTATTTTTGTCTTCTCCCATTTTTTCTTTTTCTTTCTCATTTTCACTGAGATTTACTTTTAAAACAAACGTTCCATAACATGGTTTTGTATATGGAAAGATTATACAGTTCTCTTCATATGCAACAGGTATTGGAGGGATTCCAATCAAAAAAATACCTTCGAATATTTCACATCCTGCTTCTTTCTCCTTTATATTTTTAAAATTTTTTCTTATAAACTCTGCACAGTCCTTGAATCCTCCTTTGTATAAGATCTCATAGTTTAATTTATCAACACATCCCATAGTTTCTACCCCTTATCCATCTAACTACTTGTTAAATAATTTTAAAATTTCATCTTTACTTGGCTTTACAATACCTTTTTCAGTAATAATCGCGGTTATCAAATCTGGAGGTGTTTTATCGAAGGCATAATTATAACAACCAACCCCTTCAGGGATTATTTTAACTCCATCTATATAAGCAACTTCCTTTTCATCTCTCTCTTCAATAATAACATCCTCTTCTTTACTGGTTAGATCAAAAGTCGAAAGAGGGGCAGCAACATAAAACGGGATTTCATGATACTTAGACAAAACTGCTAAACTGTAAGTTCCAATTTTATTATACACGGTTCCATCTGCTAAAATTCTATCTGCTCCAACTATGATTTTATCGATCTCTCCCTTCTGCATTAAAAAACCAGCTGTATTGTCAGTTATAACCTTAACTGGAATTCCTTCATAGTTGAGTTCAAAGGCCGTTAACTTAGCTCCCTGTAATCTTGGTCTTGTCTCATCTGCTATAACTTTAATTCTTTTACCATTATAAAAGGCAAATCTAATAACACTTAAAGCAGTTCCATAGGCGGATGTTGCTAATGCTCCAGCATTACAATGAGTTAGTATTGTATCTCCATCGTCAATAAGTTTTTCTCCAATTATTCCAATATTTTTACATGTTTCTATATCTTCTTTGTGGATCTTTTTTGCCTCTTCAAGTATTGATCTTCCGTTTTTATAGGCGGTTAAGCATCTATCTAATGCCCAAAACAAATTAACTGCTGTTGGTCGTGTATTTTTTAATGTGTTATAGGCATTTAATATATCTTCATTTTTTATCTCAGCCAACGCCATACCGTATGAGGCAGAGACACCTATCGCTGGAGCTCCTCTAACAACCATCTCTTTGATTGCGTAGGCAACATCTTCATAGGTTTTACAGATAAAGTATTCCAATTTATTTGGAAGCTTTCTTTGATCGATTAAAATTAACTCTTTCTTTTCATCATCCCATATTATCGGTTTTAAAGATTTTTTGTTCATTAATCTCCCTCTAAAAGTTTTTTTAGATAGTATTTGCTATAAATTGCTCCGACTGTATTGTGGGCTAAAACTCGATCCTTTACAATAAAAACTGTGGTTGGAGCATTTGAATATTTTTGAAATAGAATATCATGTCCTATGCATAACCCAACCATTATGTTTAGATCTGTCCCAATGTCATTTAAAATTTCTGCCTGTCCAATGGGATTGCACATTGCCTCTTTTTCTCCTTCTCGAATTTTCTTTAATTCAAAAATGTCTTTATCTATTCCACATACTTTACAACAGACACTATACACGTCAAAATGTTTAGATAGTATTTTTGACAGTGTTTTTGCTTCATTCTCTAAGCCAATACAAAATGCTACTCCAATTTTTTTATAACCCATAAGTTTACAAAATTCAATGATCTCTTCTAATCGAGTTTTTTTCATATAGTAAGTTGCTTCTATATGAGATGAGAGTTTAGCAATTTTTAAATTTTCTTCTTTTAGGTATTCTTTAATTATTTCCTCGGTAATATCTTTTCTACAATCTTTTCCGACATAGCAAAGTTTTTTATTGCATAGAGAGCATCTCATAATTGATCACCATTGAGGGAAAGGATGAGAATTGATACATTCATATTTTTAATATTTATTGGAATTGGAATTTTGCTTTTGATATTTAATGTAGTTAGTCCAACCCTTGCTTTCCATGCAATTGAATGGAAGACAATATTTTCCTTATTTTATTTAATGGTTGTTGTAAATGTTATGAAAGATACAATGTTTTTAGATTATATTTCGTTAAAAATATTAAAAAGATCTGAAAGGGTTTTTCTTGTTCTCATCTTTTTGACATTGTTTCTCTCTGCAATAATAACAAATGACGTTTCTCTTTTTGTGATAATTCCTTTAACTTTAATAATCTCCGAATATGCAGATCTCCCAGTTGATGATTTAGAAAAACTACTGATCTTTGAGGGAATCTCAGCAAACATAGGAAGTGCATTAACTCCAATAGGGAACCCGCAGAATCTTTATCTATATCATTTCTACAATATTGGGGCTTTGAAATTTATTACCAGTATGATTCCCTTTGAGATTATTGGGATAATTATTATACTACCTTTTTTAGAATTTAAAAAATATAAGGCAACTATTTCAGACATTGAATTTAAAAAAGAATGGTTGTTGTATTTAGCGTTATTTGTGTTGGTTTTATTATGCATATTTGGAAAATTGAATTTTGTTTATGCCCTTCCCTTAATACTTTTAGTTCTTTTTTACAAAAAGCCAAAGATCGATTATCTTCTCCTCTTAACTTTCATATTTCTATTTGTAGATATAGAAGGTTTAAAGAAAACAGGAATTATAAATATATTTTTAATAAACTGTGGCAATGTTATGCTGATGATTTACTCTTCTCTCCTCTCTCAAATTATCTCAAACGTTCCAGCTGCTGTATTGCTTTCTAATTTATACAATAACTGGCTTCCCATCGCTTACGGAGTTAACGTTGGTGGAAATGGAACTTTAATTGCTTCATTTGCAAATTTGATAACTCTAAGGTTATCTAAAGGGAATATTGGAGTTTGGAGATTCCTACTCCTTGGTATTTTGATATATATTTCCCACCTTATCCTTTTAGTTATATATTTAAAAATAACGTGTTGATAATATAAATAAATAAGATAATCAAAAGGTTAAAATAAAATTAAGATTTAAAATTTAAAGTAAGATTTAAAATGAATATGGAGCAAATATAAAATTAAAAGTAAGAGAGAAATAGAAAAAGACAATTAAAAATCAGAAGTAAAGATTAACAAAACAAAAAGGAAGTAAATTAGGTAATTATATTATTTCTTTGGATTTTTTGGTTTTCTTGGAGCTACCATCGACCTCACCCCTTTGTAAGTTTTACAATAATATAATTAAGCCACTCCAGGATTATATATAGGAATATTCAACAAAAATTACATATATTTTTGAATAAATCTTTTTAACGGCGATATTTTTATATCATCTGCCCACTTTTAATTTTGGATGAAACTATGCCAAAAAAATTGCATAATAAACTGGAATTGATGGAGGAGATTATAGATCTTGGAATTAAAGGGGAGGAAATTACCATCTATAACATTACTAAAAAAATTAATAAAAAAATCAAATATAAAAAAATTGAAAAACACTACGTTGGAGAACAAACAATAAGCGATATATTCAAAGAACTTGAGAGAATTGGATGTTTAAAATTAAAATCCAAAGAAAAAACAAAATTTGGAAAAGAAAAGAAGATATATGGAATAACCGAAGATGCTATAAAAATCCTTAAAATTTATGAAAAATATTACCAACCAATACATAAGATAATTAAAACATTAAATGAACTTAATCTTGATAATGAAGATAAAAAAATACTGCTAAAAATTTTATCTAATATGATCAATGGAATAAAAAATAAATGAGATGAGATTATGGATCTAACAAAAGAAGCCATACAATTAGAAAGCGATCTGATAAGGATAAACTCCGTCAATCCATCTTTTGGAGGAAAAGGAGAAAAAGAAAAAGCAAACTATGTTAAAAGAAAATTAATAGAATATGTAAACAAATATGGGATAACAAATTACACGCTGAAAGATTACACGACAATAGATAAATACGGCATTGAAAGACCAAATATTGTATTCAAGTTAGATTTTGGAAAAGAGAAAACATTACACATTATCTCTCACTTAGATACTGTTCCAGAAGGAGATATTAGTTTATGGGAAACAGATCCTTATAAGCCCGTTCTTAAAGATGGAAAGATATATGGAAGAGGTAGTGAGGACAACCATAAGGGAATTGTCTCCTCTTTGTTATTATTAAAAATGATCTTTGAGAGTGATAATGTTAAACCAAAATACAACCTATCCTTGATTTTTGTCTCTGATGAAGAAGATGGTAGCGAGTATGGATTAAAATATTTGTTAAACTTTGAAAATGAGATATTTAAAAAAGATGACTTGATAATTGTTCCTGACTTTGGGACACCAAAAGGGGATTTTATTGAAATTGGAGAAAAAGGAATATTGTGGATAAAATTTGATATAGAAGGAAAACAGTGTCATGGAAGCACACCAGAAAATGGAGTTAATGCAGATGTTATAGCTTTTAACTTTGCAAATGGACTATATAAACAACTTTATGAGAAATTTGATAATGTTGATGAGATCTTTCTACCAAAATACTCAACGTTTGAGCCAACAATCTTAAAAAGTGGGGTTGAAAATCCAAATACAATTCCCGGGCACGTTGAAGTGGTATTTGATTGTAGAATTCTACCTACTTATAGTTTAGAAGATGTTTTAAAAGAGATAGATAACTTTATAAAAACCTTTGATTTTAGAGGAGGGTTAAAATATTACGATCCCTCAGTAGAGATGCAAATAAATTATAAAATACTAAAAGAGGAACAACCAAATTATACCAAAAAAGATTCCAAAGTTGTATTAGAGTTAAAAAGAGCAATAAAAAAAGTTTTAAACGAAGATGCGAAATTGTGTGGAATGGGTGGAGGGACTGTTGCGGCATTTTTAAGATTCAAAGGATATGAAGTTGCAGTTTGGGGAATTGGAGAAGAAACAGCCCACCAACCAAATGAGCATATAAGAATAGATGACTTGGTTAAAATGGCTAAGGTATTTTATGAGATCATAACCCCTTCTGATTAAAACTGAAAGCATTATAAGTTTTTGTTTTTGAATTTTAATTTTATTTAATATATTTTATTCAATATATCTTGTTTTATCCTCAACTCCTGCATTCAAAAAAGCCCTCTTTCTTCTCATACAACTTTCACACTTTCCACAATGTAAAAAGTCCTCTCCATTATCATGATAGCAAGAATAACTATACTTTAAAACCTCAACACCAAGTTTTTTCTCCAACTCAGCTCCCAATTTAACAATCTCCTCCTTTGTTTTGTCATATAGGGGAGCTTCTATCTTAACCTTATTTAGTGTTCCATACTCTAAAACTCTATTAAACGCTTCAACAAACTCTATCGTATTGTCTGGAAATGTAATCCCTTCCTCCTTGTTTATTCCAATGAATATTTTTTCTGCTCCCAATGATTCAGCAAAACCACTTGCTATACTGAACATTATTACATTCCTCGCAGGAACCCAAACTGCTCTCATTGTATCAAATGCCTTCTCACTATCTAATTCGTTCATTTTTAGTGTTGGAATTTCTTTTTCAGTTATTAGGGAACTTTTTCCAAACTGCTTAACGAATGGAAGATCAACTACAATATGCTTAATTCCCAGTATTTCACATATCTTTTTTGCAGAATTTATTTCTCTTTTTACTGCTTTCTGTCCATAATTAAAGGTTATTGCTGTCATCTCATAACCGCGATCTTTTGCAATGAGTGTTGCAACAGTGGAGTCAAGTCCACCGCTTAAAACTGTTATTGCCTTCATGCTCTCACATCATAACTGAATCTGATTAATTAAGATTAATTGATAAATAATATATAACTTATAATTTATTAACTCCAATTTTTAAATGTCAATGATTAATAAAAAATCCTATAAAAAAGCATAATTAAAAAATTAAAAAGTAGATAAAAAGTTGTAGATAAAAAGTTTGTGCTAATTGACTTAGTATATCAAGTATTTGCTTTTCTCCCAATCGGTAACGGATATTCTGAACTCATCCCACTCAGCTCTCTTAATTTCCATGTAGTTTTCATATATGTGTTTTCCTAATGCCTTTTGCAAGACCTCATCGCTCTCTAACTCATCCAAAGCAGCGGCTAAGTTTGCAGGAACTGATTCAATTCCCAACTGCTTTTTCTCTTCTTCTGACATCTTGAAGATGTTTCTCTCAACTGGCTCTGGAGCACTCATCTTGTTTTTAATTCCATCCAATCCAGCAGCTAACATACATGCAAATGCTAAGTATGGGTTGCATGTTGGGTCTGGAGCTCTGAATTCGATTCTTGTTGCCTTTCCTCTTGCAGCTGGAACTCTGATGATAGCACTTCTGTTCTTGTTTGCCCATGCGATATTTACAGGAGCTTCATAACCAGGAACTAATCTCTTGTATGAGTTGACTGTTGGGTTTGTTATAGCAACTAATGCCTTAGCGTGGCTTAATATTCCTGCTATATAACTTAAACATGTTTCACTCAATCCGTTGTATGGGCCTTCTGGATCATAGAATGATGGCTCATTGTTAAACCAAACACTCTGGTGGCAGTGCATTCCGTTTCCGTTCATTCCAAAGAATGGTTTTGGCATGAATGTTGCCTTTAAACCGTGCTTCTTAGCAACGTTTTTTATTGTCATCTTGAATGTTATAACACTATCAGCGGTTTTTAAAGCGTTGTCAAATTTAAAGTCAACTTCATGCTGTCCTGGAGCGACTTCGTGGTGTGATGCCTCAACGTGGAAGCCAAGGTTTTCTAACGCTAAAACAATATCTCTTCTAATGTCTGGAGCATCGTCTAATGGCTCAACATCGAAGTAGCCCCCATCGTCAGCAGGAACCCATCTGTGTGGGTTGTGTGGATCTCTTTTCAACAAGAAAAACTCTGGCTCTGGTCCTACGAAAAACTCTCCATTCATTTCTTCTTTTAATTCGTTTAAAATAGCTTTTAATCTGCTTCTTGGATCTCCTTCGAATGGTGTCTTTTCATCTTTATAAACATCGCAGATAACTCTTGCTACACTCTTCTCTTCAGGTCTCCATGGAAGAACTGATAACGTCTCCAAGTCAGGTTTTAAGAGCATATCTGACTCTTCAATGCCAACAAAACCAGTGATTGATGAACCATCGAACCAAACTCCGTTTTCAAATATTTCTCTTAATTCTTCCATTCCTTTTTCTCCTGACTTTACAGGGTATGCGACATTTTTAGGAAATCCTAATATGTCTACAAACTGAAACCTTATAAACTTAACATTGTTCTTTTTTACATATTCAATTGCCTGTTCGACGTTCATTTTTATCCCCCAGTTGGATTGTTTAGATGATTCTGGAAATGAGTTTCCTACTTCCATATATATATAATTTACGGTTTTTCTATATATTTTCACAACCTTACCCAAAACATCCAAAAGGTGAATATATGATTTTGTAGGAACCATTTATCTTTTAATTCTATTCTTTAAATTTTTTTAACACACAATGTTTTAATGAATATTAATTAATATCTGTAATCGAATATATGCATCTATTGCTTATAGAAAAGTTTTTATATTATTGTCAAGAGTAGTTAGGAATGTAATTTCCGTTTCCCTAAGAATAAGATTTCCGCTTCCAGTGATAATGATTATACACAACAGTGGAGGTTGATAAGATGAGGAAGGTTGAGGCGGTTATAAGGCCTGAGAAGTTGGAGATTGTTAAGAAGGCCTTGTCAGATGCTGGTTATGTTGGTATGACTGTTAGTGAGGTTAAGGGTAGGGGAGTTCAGGGTGGAATTGTTGAGAGGTATAGGGGGAGGGAGTATATTGTTGATTTGATTCCGAAGGTTAAGATTGAGTTGGTTGTTAAGGAAGAGGATGTTGATGATGTTATTAACATTATTTGCGAGAATGCAAGAACCGGAAACCCAGGAGACGGAAAAATCTTCGTCCTACCAGTAGAAAGAGTCGTAAGAGTAAGAACAAAAGAAGAAGGAAAAGAGGCAGTTTAATTAACTCACAGAAAACAAAAACAAAACAAAAAACAAAAATTGAGATAAAGACGTGCAAAGAGAGGTGAAAACATGGCCACTGCTGATTTGATAAATCAAACACTTGTAAATCAGACGATAGCGTCAATGCAAAGTTCAGGGATAAATCCTGATGGAATAACAAACATTGTTCAAGCACTTGTGCATATTGCAAACGCTTCTGACGTGTTTTTCCTTGTAGTGATGGGAGTTCTTGTCTTTATGATGCAATGGGGCTTTGCAATGCTTGAAGGTGGGCAAGTTAGAAAGAAAAATGCCAACAACGTTATGATGAAAAACATGGTTGACTGGCTTATTGGTTGTGTTGCATGGTTATTCATTGGTGGAATTTTATGTTCAAAAGGTTTCGATTTATCTGCATTTATAACCTGGTGGAAACAAATTGTTGGGACAAACTGGCCAAATAATGGTCTTGATTTAGCAACATGGTTCTTTGGTCTTGTCTTCTGTGCTACTGCTGCAACGATCGTATCTGGAGGAGTTGCAGAGAGAATAAAGTTCAGTGCCTATGTTATAATATCATTGATCATAACTGCTTTATTGTATCCTCTGTTTGTATATTTAGGACCTTGGGGAGCGAATATAGTCCCTTGGCATGACTATGCAGGAAGTTTGGTTGTTCATGGGTTGGGAGGATTCTTAGGTCTTGGAGCAATCGCTGCACTGGGGCCAAGAATTGGTAGATTTGTTAATGGAAGACCAGTTCCTATATTGGGGCATAATATTCCAATGGCTGTTTTTGGAGCATTTGCTCTTGCGATTGGATGGTATGGATTCAACGTAGGTAGTTCATTAGCTTTGGGAGATGTATCGGGGCTTGTGTGTGCAACAACAACAATGGCAATGGCAGGAGGAGGAATTGGAGCTTTAATTGCTTCAAGAAATGATGTTCTATTCACTGCTAACGGAATTGTTGCTGGTTTAGTAGCGATCTGTTCAGGAACAGATGTTGTTAGCCCTCTCGGAGGTTTAATAATTGGGTTAATTGCAGGTTTACAGGTTCCAATTGTATATAAACTCGTTGAAAAAGCCGGCTTGGATGATGTCTGTGGTATTGTGCCTGTTCATGGGACATCGGGGGTTATAGGGGCAATATTAACAGGAATTTTAGGATTAAAAATGTTTGGGGGAGCTGGAGGGGTTAGTTTAATTGATCAATTGATTGGAGCTGCTTTCTGTGTTGTGTATGGAACTGGACTTGGATATATCTTAGCGAAGATCGTTGGAATTGCATTAGGTGGATTGAGAGTTAGTGAAGAAGAAGAGAAGATGGGGTTAGATATGGCAGAGCACAAGATGCCTGCTTATCCAGAAGAGAGTGTTATGTAATTCAAAATATTTCCTTTTTTATCTCTTTTTATCTTTTAACTCTTTTCTATTTATTTTTTATTATTTTTTGTTTTTATTATTTTTTATATTATATTTTAATTCAATATTCTATTTATTTTATTCTAAACCAGCAATAACCGTTTTCTTTTATTATTACCTTGTTTTTGTCCCACAATTTTATTTTATATGGTTTGTTTGTTAATTCTTCCATACAACTTGCTAATATTGAGGGGATGGGACATGCACTTCCGGGAATTTCTGCTTCTCCAATCTGTTTCGGGCAGTATTTGCATTTATCAATTTTTATTCCTATTTTATCATCCTCTATTATGTATTCATCGCACATATCGCAAAAATTAATTAAAAACTCTATTAACTTTTTATCGTCTTTTGGAAACTCTTTCACTGTCTCTTTTAAGCATTTTGCTATTTTTTTGCCAACTCCTGAGCCAATTATATTGGTGGTGCCTTGATTTAATATTCCCAACGTTGAAAACTCTGCGATCATTGATGTTAAGACCACATGCAGGTTTTTCAAGTTTCTATGCTCAAATAGGTCTTTATACTTCACCATCTCGACACCGTCCATATTTGAATTTTTTCAGTTTTTATTATTATTTATTATTTTTTAAGCTTTCTTATGAATAGGTTATATCGTATATTTGGATAAAAAACTTTGTTAAAGATAACTTAAACTTAATTAAAATTAATTTAAAATTAATTTGGATAAGTAATATATAAACATTTTTACATCTTCTATTTGCATAAACTGATTTGGTGAGAGTATGATAGTAAAGCATAGAAGACCAAGTTTATGGGGATTAGTAAATAAAGAAGGAGATAAATCTAAAATAGCGAAAATAATAAATGCTCTGGTAAAAAGAGAATATAAAATACTCTTCTTTCCATCTGGAAGTGCTGCCATTTTCATGGCGTTATGGATTGCAAAACAATACAAAAAAGATCTTCTTGTTCCAAATATGGGAGGATGGAAAGGTTTTTTGGACTTTCCTAAAATATTAGGCCTTAAAACAAAAATATTTGAAACTCATCTTGGGATGGTAGATGTGGAAAATCTCGAAAAGGACTTGCAGGATGACTCATCCCTAATTATAACGTCTCTTGCAGGATATCTATCTCCCCAGCCATTAAAAGAAATAAAAAAAATATGTGAAGAGAAAAATTCTTTATTTATTGAGGATATATCTGGAAAAATCGGAGGGGACTGTGGATATGGAGATATTATCGTCTGCTCAACAGGATCTCCAAAGATCGTTAATTGTGAGTATGGGGGATTTTTGGGTTTGAGTAGAGAGGTTGAAGAAATGGTTAAAGGGGATGAGAACTTTAAATTGCTATCAAAAACTTATAAGACAATAAATTATTTTGGACTTTTAAAAGAAGAACTTTTAAACGCTAAAAAGATCTATAAGAAGTATGTAGATGTAAATAAAAGAATAAAAAACGAATTAGAAAACGCCTATTTTAAAGATCTTGAGGGTATATCTATCTTTTTAGAATGTGAAAATCCAAAATGTGTTTCAAGGAAAATAAATGAAGAGATAAAGTTGGATAATGGAAAGTCAATAACTACTCTATGCCCAACCTATGAAAGAATCTTAAAGAGTGGAATAACATTCGAGACAAAAAAAATTGATGTTTCAGATTTAACTGATGATGTGGTTGATGAGATCATCTCGATTTTAAGTTCTTCCTTATCTTAATGCAGGTTAAAAGAATAAAAAACTTTTTAAAGTTTGTAAAATTTATTTAAATATAGTAAAATATAGTTTAGTTGGTTATCTTAGAACATTGCTTTTACTTTTTCTGCTGCTCTTTTCATGGTTATTCTTATTAGTCCTAAGTTTACTTTTGCATCGGTTAATACGACTAAGATTCCTTCTCCTGCATCAACCATTAATGTTTTACCATGTTCTCCTTCAATCATTGTTTGTTCTAAATTACCCATTCCAATCTCTGCCGCTGTCCTCTCAGCAGCCCCAAAAGCAGCAGAAGCCATAGCCCCAACCAACTCAGCATCAACACTACCAGGCAACTGGGATGCAATAACCAACCCATCCTTACCAACAACCATAGAACCCTTAATACCCTCCGTCTTATTCAACTCCAACAAAACCCTATCAATCATGTTATCACCAACTTGATTTATTTATATTTATTTATATTTTGCCTATCATATTTGTTTATTTTTATTTTTCATTTTTGGACGATTTTAGTAATAGTGTATGTAATTATGTCGTTTTTATTTTAAGTTCTTATGTAGGTGTTAAGTGTTCTTTTACTATATATAATTTTTTTAAATTTTCAAAAGTGATCATTTAAAAGGTGGTTTAAAATCTCGTTTAGGCCAATTTTTTTCAAAGCACTACCTTCAATCACGAATTTTGGTGAGAAATATTTGCTTATTTCGTCCAACTCGATTTTTTTAATGTCAGTTTTATTTATAAATATCCCGTATGGTATATTTTTTGATTCTAAGGATTTTATTATTTCTATATCTTCCTCGGTTATTCCTTTGGAGGCATCTAACACAACTAATGCCAAGGTTGTGCCTTTTAAAGTTAGATCCCTCATAAATTCGAATCTTTTCTGTCCAGGAGTCCCAAAGAAATGAATCTTTCTGCCATTAACAGTTAGAGATCCGTAATCTATTGCTGTTGTTATTCCCCTGTGCTCAACTTTTCCAATATTTCCAATTAAGCTTTCCATCAATGTAGTTTTTCCCACATCACTGGATCCTATAACTACAACCTTTATTTCGTCTCTTTTTTTCATATTTTCCCCATACCAAAGAATTCTACATCTACATTACCATACACAATATATAAATATTTCCCACAAAGAATATTTATTAATAAATAATTTATAAATATGGACATACTTATTTACCAACCTAATGCTCGAACAGTTTTCTTGCACTTCTCTTTATAGCCCCTTCAGCAGCAGCTCCTCCAATTAATGTTTTTATTTCTTTAACTAATGACTGAGCTGCTACAAGAGTTGTAGGTTTAATTTCTGCATTTTCAATCTCCTTCTTTATCAAATCGTCTAAATTACTTAATATTTCAAGAGCTGCCTCTAAATCTTTCTGTTTATCTAATAATTTCATAGATGATGCACTTCTAACAAGTAATTCTGGATTCAATGCTTTAACTAATCCTTCAACTCCTGAGGTCTCAACAAGTGAAGCCATCGTTTGTAATGTCATAATAACTTGCTGTTCTATCATCTTCTTAGGGACGTTTATTATATTTCTTCCAACCGAGTAGTAGTCCAATACTCCAGAGAGAGCAACAGCAGTTACTAAGCTACCCATATCTGCAACAACAGATGAGACATCAGCAGGAACAATATATGCCTCTTTTCCTGCACTCTTTGCTAATTCAACTAATTTATTTGTCTGATCTTCTGTTGCTAACTCCCTATTATCAGTAGTTTTTCCACCGATAACATAATGACCGTGTTGAGGAGTTCCTGGAACCGCTGCGGGGTGCATTGAGCTAATTCCAACATCTTTTCTTTTAGTTCTTAAAATTGGCTCTAATGAGTAGTACAAAACTACTGGAGAGACGGTGCATGTGTTGCAGATCACTGCGTTTTGGGGGAGGTGTTCTATTATTGTTTTGGCTATTCTGAATGTGGCTCTTCCAAATGGTGTGAAGAGGATATGAACTTCTCCATGTTTTGCAGCTTCAACATCATCACTAACAACCTTAACTCCCGCTTCCTCAACCTTCCTCCAAAGATCCTCACTCATTATACCCCTATTCGGCTCTGCCAAAACAACATCATGCCCCGCCTTAGCAAACTCAATAGCCATCCTCGAACCACCATAAGGCGGCTCACCACCAAACTTCTTCGGCAAATTCAACTTATTTATATATAACTCCTGATTTCCCGCTCCATAAACCGATACCTTCATGGTCTCAACTCTTGATATTTTTTTCAAGTTTTTAAAATAGTAAAGCCATATTAATAGTTCGTTAAAGTTATTATAAATAAATTTTTATTGAATATTTTATTAAATCCGATTTTGGAATATTTTATAATGCACGTATTTTTATCTTGTTGTTTGTTTTTGTTTTTTTGATTTTTAGGTTTTTGGTTTAGATTTTTGTTTTTTATTTGTTTTTAGTTGGTTTCTAAGGGTTGGTTTGTTTTATTATTTTGTATATTTGGATGTGTTTGATTATAGGGATTTTTTAGAGTTTTTAATTGTTTGTAGTTGTTTTTAAAAATCCATGGTTGATTAAGTGTGTTTTTTGTTTTCTATTTATTGTTATTTTTTAAATAAAAGTTTGAATTGTTTTGTTAAAAGGTTTATAAAGAAAAGGAGTTATCTATGGGTAGAAAAATTATAGTGTAGAAAAATATAAATATAAGTAAAAATATTATAATGAAATAAGAAAAATTACCCTATTAAAATCAGCACGAGTCGTGATGGAAACTCCTATAATTACTCCAACCACCAACCATCTGTCCTGATTAAAATCAGCACGAGTCGTGATGGAAACAAAGCATAAGTTGAATAGTCAAGTATTAGATATTTTTTTCCATTAAAATCAGCACGAGTCGTGATGGAAACTTTATTATATCGTTTATATCCTTCATTTTATCACTAAAAATTAAAATCAGCACGAGTCGTGATGGAAATGACTTTCGTACCAACATTCTCTACATTGTTCACAAATTAAAATCAGCACGAGTCGTGATGGAAATCTCTTATAGCATCCCTTATGCTTTGTCTTATAACATCCCTCATTAAAATCAGCACGAGTCGTGATGGAAATCTTCGCTAAAAAAGATAAATTTATGCGTCTGTAAAATTAAATTAAAATCAGCACGAGTCGTGATGGAAATTTTTGTAGTCATCAATAATGCTGACATTAATTGGCTTCATATTGTCTCTAATTAAAATCAGCACGAGTCGTGATGGAAATCAAAAAGATTTATGTTGAAATTGAAAATCGAAAAATTAAAATCAGCACGAGTCGTGATGGAAACCTACATTCATTATACTACCGGCAGCTATAATACCTAATTAAATTAAAATCAGCACGGATCGTGATAGAAACTACTTTTTAACATTCTAAAAATAGATTAAAAGATATGGGGGTTAAAATCAGACCCTTGCAGAATTTTTGTTAGATGAGGAGTTAAAACCTATGTATATCGAAAAATGAAAAATCTATATTGAAAATCTAAAAAAGAGATATTTGGGAGAATAAATATATGATATTGAAATAATGACCTCATTGGATAAAATACTCCAAAAACTTTCAAAAAGAGATATAAAAAATTATGATCAATATTGAAGGAAATGGAAGAGATTGTTCAAAATCCTCAGCACTATAAAAACCTAAAATATCCTTTAAATGATTTTAAACGAGTTCATACCGATAAAAGCTTTGTTCTTGTTTTTACTGTTGATGAAAATGATAAAAAAGTTATTTTTCGTTGGTTGATCACCAAGACAACATCTTATAAAAAGAAGGAATTATTTAAAGATAAAATTGTTGAAGTTGCTCTAAAATTCTTTTTTATTCTCTTATTTTTGATTAATTCTTTCTCAATTTCTATTAGAACCATTCCGCTATATTTGGCTATATTTTTATCAATATATTTAAGTGGATGAGGGGGAGTGGATAACTTGCAAGAGACCAAAAGTTATTATATTTTCAAAATTATTCGATATGTGGTAGAAAGTTTTTTACTTGTTCAAACACATACATAGGTAGGTATTAAAGCATATGCAAAAAAATCATAAATATATAAATAACATAATGGATATATAGAAAACTAAATATGGGCAATAAACAAGTAAAATGATTAATATAGATATAGCATTTTGGAATTTTTATTGTTATATTTCATTTTGTCTTTGGGTGGTTTTTATGAAAACCGATGAAAAAATAATTGAGGATTTAAAGATAATTAATGACAAGGCAAAATTTATGGGGATTAAAATTATCATGGTGCGACATTTGATTGAACCCCATATTAATAATAAAAAACTACTTTATAAGGTTTTGGAATCAACGAAGGATACTGAACTTCATAACTTGATTTTAACTGCATGTCCAAAAATTGAAGAAATATTTAAAAAAGAAACATGATTACCAGAGGGAGATAATTAAAACCCCTTTGGCGTTTTGTCTCTTTTTTATCATTAATATAGCATCTTCTCCATCTTCATAGTAGTTTGGAAGGAGTTTCCTGTCTTTATATCCCATTTTGTAGTAGAATTTTCTTGCTACGGTGTTGGAGACCCTAACTTCTAAAACAATGTAATTACACTTTGCAGTATTGAAATAATAATTTTCAAGAGTTTTTAATAGTATTTTTCCAATTCCCAATCCTCTATATTCCTTTTTCACTGCGAGGGATATTATATGACCATTTCCCCACTCCATACTACCTAAAATGTATCCAACAACTTTCCCGTCTATTTCTGCCACATAGAAGCAATCTGGATACATCGACCAAAAACCTATGAGGAGGGATGTAGGATATGGGTTTGTAAATGCCTCTTTTTCGATTTTTTCCACTGCGTCTAAATCCTTTGATGAAAATTTTCTGATCAACATTAAACCTACCCCACCCAAAAATATATTAGCATTATAATTTAATTTTCCCTCGTTCAAATATTTATTTAAATTTAAATTTTTATTTTATTTTTATTAAATTCTAAATTAAAATTTAATATCTAAATCTAAAGAATATTTGAATGTATTGTTAGATGCATATTATTAATTTTTTAATAATTTGAATATAATATAAATTTATTGATCTTTCCACGCTTATTTCAACCTTTTTTTAATTTGCTCCATTTCTAATATAAATTTTTTCTTCTCTATGCCATATGAGTATCCTCCCAGTGAATTTTTAGCAACAACCCGATGACAGGGAATTATTAACGGAAGAGGATTTTTACTTAGAGCAACTCCAACAGCCCTCGGAGAGGTGTTTAATTTTTTTGCAATATCTCCATAACTAACTGTTTCTCCAAATTTTATTTTTTTAACTTCATCCAATACCTTTTTTGTAAACGATGATACATTTAATTCGTAATCGATAAGATCCCTTGCGATTTTATCGTCTAAATCAGCAAAATACAGTTTCAAAATGATCTTTCCAACTTTCATACACATCTTATTTGGCTCATCTAAAATCTTTCCATTATAAAATCTAAATATCTCCTCCTCTCTTAAAGGAATTGTATTCCTAACTAATCGATTACCTTTAAATATCATCCCTATGAAATAATCATTTATCTGAACAATCATGTTATCACGGTGATTATTTATGTTGATCGTTATTAACTACAAGACATACGCAGAGAGTATTGGAAAGAAAGGGTTAGAAATAGCAAAAATTGCAGAAAAAATAAGTGAAGAAAGCGGAATTGTAATAGGGGTAGCACCTCAATTTGTTGATCTAAGGTCGATAGTTGAAAGTGTAGAGATTCCTGTATACTCGCAACATATTGATAATATCTCTCCGGGAAGTCATACAGGACATATACTTCCAGAAGCAGTTAAAGATTGCGGTTGCACAGGGACTTTAATAAATCACTCAGAGAGAAGGATGTTATTGGCAGATATTGAAGCAGTTATAAACAAATGCAAAAATCTGGAATTAGAAACAATCGTTTGCACTAACAATGTAAATACATCCAAGGCAGTTTCAACTTTAAGTCCTGATTATATTGCTGTGGAACCTCCAGAGCTTATAGGAACTGGAATTCCTGTTTCAAAGGCAAATCCTGAAATTGTAGAGGGAACAGTTAGGGCAGTTAAAGAGATAAATAAAGATGTTAAAGTGCTCTGTGGAGCTGGAATATCCAAAGGAGAAGATGTTAAAGCTGCTCTGGATTTAGGAGCAGAGGGTGTTTTATTGGCCTCTGGAGTAGTTAAGGCGAAGAATGTAGAGGAGGCAATAAGAGAGTTAATTAAATATCTTTAATGTCTCATCTCATTATAATAATTTGAGATAAATATTGTTCAAATAAATTGTTTAAATAATATGTTCCACTTTAAATATTTTTCTTGTATCCCAATTTTCCTTATTTAACTTTTTTTCAGTTTTAAAAAGAGATGTGAGTAATTGAAAATATTACTTGGATGTATAAGCGGGTAAATAAATAGAAAACAGTTATAATTAAAATATAAAATTTTGTAATAAATATAACAAAATAATAACAAAATATAAAACGTTTTTTATTAAGGTGGAATCTATGGCATTAGGATTGGATAGGAATATTGAAGGGGCGTTATGTTATTTATTATTTTGGATTAGCGGATTGATCTTCTTGCTTTTAGAGAGAGATGACGATTTTATCCGATTTCATGCAATGCAGTCCTTTATAACATTTTTAAGTTTGAATATATTGGCAGTTATATTTTCGTCAATTCCAATAATCGGAATTATAATTTCAGCTTTAATAAATATATTGATGTTAGTGTTTTGGGTTGTTGGAATGATTAAAGCATATAACAATGAGAAATTTAAATTTCCAATATTTGGAGATATTGCTGAAAAGTATTACAATAAATTCTTAATCTAAAACTTTAAAACCTTTAAATAATTTAGATTAACTAAATTAGGTAGTAAAAAGGGTTTGCTATGCAGTGGTTTAAAAAAAGGATTACAATAAAAGAAACCAATTTACTATTGAAAATAGATGATAAAAGATATTTTAAAAAAGCTGAAAGTGTAGTTTATAAATTAAGGCATGATTTAGAAGGATATATTCGCACAAATCCAATGTTTCTCCTCTCTTACGATCCCATTGATGTTGAGGAAAACGTCCCAGAGATCGTAAGGTTAATGGCAACTGCTGGAAAAATAGCAAATGTTGGGCCAATGGCAAGTGTTGCAGGGGCAATATCAGAATTATTGGTTAAGAATATTACTGCAAAAAATATCATTGCAGAAAATGGGGGGGATATTTGTTTAAGATCTGAAAAAGATGTTGTTGTTGGATTATATGCAGGAAATTCGAATATTTCTGGAGAGATAGGATTTAAGTTAAAAAAAGAAAAAATTAAAAGGATATATGGGGTTTGCACATCGTCTTCGACCGTTGGCCACTCCGTAAGTTTCGGGGAGGCAGATGCGGTTACCGTCTTTGCTAAAAGTTCGGCAATAGCAGATGCCGCAGCGACAGCGATATGTAATGCTTCAAAGGGAAACGATATAGATGAGATGATAAATAATGCCTTAGAAAAAGCAGATGAAATTGAGAAAGTAGATGGAATCTTTATTGTTGTAAAAGATAAGGTTGGAATAAAAGGAAAAATTCCAGAATTAATAAGAACCAATAAAAAAATAACATTAGGAGAGTTGTTTGACGTTTATTAGTTATTTATCTTGTTGTTTGTTTTTATTTTTTTGTGTTTTGAGTTTTTAGTTTAGATTTTTGTTTTTTATTTGGTTTTTGTTGGTTTCTAAGGGGTGGTTTGTTTAATTATTTTGCATATTTGGATGTATTTGATTATGGAGTTTTTTTAGAGTTTTTAATTTATTGAAGTTGTTTTTAGAAATCCATGGTTGATTAAGTGTGTTTTTTGTTTTTATTTGTTTTTAGTTGTTGTTTTTTAAATAAAAGTTTGGATTGTTTTGTTATAGGGTTTATAAAGAAAAGAGGTTATCTATGGGTAGAAATCTTATAGTGTAGAAAAATATAAATATTAGTAAAAATATTATAACAAAATAAGAAAAATTATCCTATTAAAATCAGCACGGATCGTGATGGAAACTATTCATTCTACCACCTTTTTATTTTTTTTATTTTAATTAAAATCAGCACGGATCGTGATGGAAACGTTAGAAAAAGATTATTTATACAGAGGAATTTATTATTAAAAATTAAAATCAGCACGGATCGTGATGGAAACACTCATGATAATATTCACAAGTGTGTTTAATCTCCACAATTAAAATCAGCACGGATCGTGATGGAAACACCAAAATATTTATACTATGTGGCGTTAAATTTCCAAATTAAAATCAGCACGGATCGTGATGGAAACTTATCAAATTCATTAAAGCTTTTTTCTTTTGCTACACAGTTTTCAATTAAAATCAGCACGGATCGTGATGGAAACCTATTTCTCTTATCAATTTGTTGTATTCGATTGTTTTATATTAAAATCAGCACGGATCGTGATGGAAACCAGCCCCACCCGTTCCCTCACGGTACTTCCCTATTAATTAAAATCAGCACGGATCGTGATGGAAACTGATGCTTATATGGTTTTATATCTTGTAAAAGTTCTAATTAAAATCAGCACGGATCGTGATGGAAACAAGATTACATTTGCTCCTTTAATGTAGTTCCAAATAATTAAAATCAGCACGGGTCGTGATGGAAACGTTTGTAGTATGTAAATTCTTGGAACACATTAATAAATTAAAATCAGCACGGGTCGTGATGGAAACGGAACCATGCCACTGCTATGGTCCAGGGAGTAATACCACAATGATTAAAATCAGCACGGATCGTGATGGAAACACATAGAACAGATTAAAATAAGTGATTTAAAAAGGAAGATTAAAATCAGCACGGATCGTGATGGAAACAAGGGTTCCCCGTCAAAGTCGTTGGAGACAACAGCATTAAAATCAGCACGGATCGTGATGGAAACTTAAAATAAACGATCCATTTGGTTGGGGTTCGAATAAATTAAAATCAGCACAGGTTGTGATGGAAAGAATTTTACTGGTATAAACTCAACTTCTGTTTCAGAGGTAAAATAACCTACGTTTTGTGATAGAATCAGGAAAAAAGTTATAATTTTTAAATATTAAATTTTATACTTATTAAAATCAGATCTTGGATATTAATTGCATAACTTAATGCATCTGTGATATATCAATTTATGGAAATATTGAATTTGTTAGAATAGGTTTATTTTATTAGTAATATAACTCTATTTTATACTACAACAAAGGATATGGTTATTTTAGAAGATTTTAAATTGGATTTTAAAATAAAAAATTAAGTTTTTGACTTTTTATATAAAATATAAGTAAAGAAAGCAGTTATGATTAAATAAACATTTAAAGGTATTGGGGCTTTTGTTGAAGTTGTTGATGTTGTAGTTGTATTTGAGGTTATATTTGATGGTGGCGGGAAATCATAGTGTATTACATCAACAATACATGCAATATCACCACTTTGTTGATAAGAACCCCAATTTAACTCACCAGATACATTAAAAATAAAATAGTTATTACCTTGATGTACATTATATATCATGCCTGGATAATCTGGATTGTAATGTATGCTTACTGTAAATCCATTTATAACTTGATAGTCACTAAAAGCTTCATCTTTTGGGAATATTTTTTGATAAAGTATCTCCCCACTACTAATATTCTTTACAGTTATTTCTATAGCATTATTATCCTCTGCAAAAACGTTCTGACATAAAAACATTGCTAATAGAATTAATCCTAAGTATATTATCTTTTTATTAATCCTAAGTATATTATATCTCATATTCCCACCTATTTTATTTTGGGATAGAAAATAATAAATTATTTAATTAACTACTAATTTAAAAATGTTTTCATTCTGATTAAAAACTTAATACTTAAAAATATTAAAATAATAAAAATTCATCAAAGTAACTAGTGTTAATAAATATTACTCTACTGCTTTTTCGAATGCAATCATTGCATTTAGAACTTTTTCATCGTCAAATGGCTTTCCTTGGATTTGTAGTCCGATAGGGATTCCATTTATCTCTCCACAAGGAACAACTCCTGCACATAAACCGCAAATGTTTGCTGGAACTGTTAAAACGTCATAACTATACATTTCCATTGGTGTTAATTTCTCTCCTAACTTGTGCGGTAGTTTGGGAACTGTGGCTCCTACAATAATGTCAACGTCTTTCATAATTTTTATCATTTCGTTTCTCATTAGATTTCTTGCTCTTAGAGCATTTTTGTAATATTTTCCGCTGTATTCTTTTTGACTGATCATTGATCCGATCATTATTCTTCTTAAAACTTCTTCTCCGCAAACGTCTTCTATTTTATAACCATATCTTCTTCCATCGTATCTTCTTGTAGATGAGAAGAACTCAACGTAGTTGATTAGATAGTAGGTTGGTAGTGCTAAATCAACGTATTTGTAGTTTAATTCAACGATCTCGCAACCTATGTCTTTAAAAACCTCAATAGATGTTTCAATCTTGTCTCTTATTTTTTTATCCACAACGTCCATAAATTCTTTGATAACTCCTACTTTAAATCCTTTAATGTCTTTTTTTTCAAATGGCTTTGTTTCTACTGTTGTTGTATCTTTTAGGTCTTTTCCTTTGATGATATTTGTTAATAGTAAAGCATCTTCGGCTGTTTTTGTTAATGGCCCAATTTGATCAAAACTCATTGCTAAATCGCAGAGTCCGTATCTACTTACAACTCCATAGCTTGGCTTGAATCCAACAACTCCGCAGTGTGAGGCAGGGTTTCTTATACTTCCTCCTGTGTCGCTTCCTAATGCAAGGTCGCATAGATCTGCGGAGACGGCTGCTGCACTTCCTGATGAACTACCTCCTGGGATCCTATCTTCTGCTTTTGGATTTTTTGTAGCACCATAGTAGGAGGTTTCTCCACTACTTCCACAGGCAAATTCGTCCATGTTTGCAATTCCTATTATTAATCCTCCGTTTTCTTTAATTTTCTGCACAACTGTGGCATCGTAAGGAGCGATATAGTTTTCCAATGTTTTTGAAGCGCAGGAGATTGTGTATCCATCAACGTTTATATTTGCTTTCACTACAACAACTTTTCCGTATAGAGGTTTTTTCTTAGCTTTTTCGTCTTTTTCCAATTTTTTTGCTTCCTCTAATACTCTTTCAGCGTTTACTTCTATAAGGGCATTTATTTTTTTATTAATTTTTTCTATTCGTTCTAAGTAGTGTTCTGCTTTTTCAACAATCATATTGTCCACCAGAGAAGTTTTTAGAATTGTTTTCTACTTTTAATATTTTTCATATAGAATGTTTCTCCACAGTGGTTTAGTTTTATCAACTTTCCTTCTTTTACCATTTTTTCGATAGTTTCATATGTTATATTTTTTTTAGTTAGAAGTTCTTTAATAACTTTTTCTCTTATTGGATGAACTGATGTTATTGCCAATATTTCTTCTTCTATATTGGTTGTTGATAGTATAAATTCGCTTCCTTCAAATGCTCTTAGTGGAATTACTTTCTCTTTTCCAATTATTTTAGAAAATACATCTATAATTTTTAATAGAATTTCTTTTTTTGGAGGTGTTATCTTTTCTGATGGTGGCCTTATTGGAGTATTTATATAACATTTGTCTGGGTTAACTTCTTTTAAAAATTCTGCTGTTTTTTCTATCGCTTCTTCTGGATATTGTATATCTACGATCATGGTTTCAGTTATTAATTTTCCTCTATAATCATCTCTAAATTCAAGTATTCCGTTTAGTATGGTTTCCAATGATAGTTTTTCATGAGGGCGGTTTATTCTTTTCCACAATGAACAATCTGTAGAGTCGATTTTTAAAGAAACTAAATCAAAATTTAATAAGTCGTTTTTTACATCTTCTCTCCATATTAGTGAGGAATTTGATATTATCGCTATTGGAATATCGAATTCTCTTAGTAGTTCTACTTCTTTTGTAATATTTATATCTAAGGTGGGTTCTCCATCAGCAACAAATGTAAGATAATCAAAACTGTTTTTCCCATTTTCACTTATTATTTTGTTTATTTTCTCCTTTACAGAGGAGAATATATCATATGGATTATAAAAATTGCGTCTTTCAGTCGTTTTATTTATTGTTTTCCCAACTTGGCAGTATATGCAATCATAACTGCAAAACTTGCATGGAATGTTATTTATACCTAAACTCTTTCCTAATCTTCTTGATGGAACTGGCCCAAAAGCTATGGTCATAAAACCACCAAAAATAAATGAATAAAAAATAAAAATTAATAAAATTGGTTATTATAAATGTTATCCCTCTATTTTCTTTTTCTCAGCCACTTTTTCATTAACAATTTCTAAATATTCCTTTAAAATCTCCTTGCTCTTTACAGCATCTCTGATGTTTTTATTTTCAATACTTAAAACTCCTTTATAGTCAATTTCTTTTAGCTTTTCAAGAACGGATATAAAGTTTATATTCCCCTCTCCTATTCTTAAATGTTCGTCTTCATAGCCGTTGTTGTCATGAATATGGACGTGTATAATTCCAATTCCAATTTTGTGGAGTTTTTCGACGAATTCAGACGGATTGGCAACTGTGTTTGCATGTCCTATATCAAATGTTATCCCTAAGTTTTTGGAGTCAATATCTTTTATAATGTCAAGTAGTGATTCAGGAGTTGTCCCTAAAACTCCTCTGAAATTTGGCATATTTTCTAAACCAATTTTTATTCCATAATCCTCAGCTATCTCTACTATTTCCGATAGAGTTGAGAAGTTGTTGTCCAATATTTCGCTTTTGTAGTTGCTCCAAAGTTCTGGGATATAGCCGGGATGAACTACAACAATTTCAGCATCGAGTTCAAAAGCTCCTTCTATAGCATCTCTTATACACTCTATTGTAAGTTTTCTAACTTTTTCGTTCATAGATGCAGGATTTAAGTCAGAAAATGGAGCATGAACTACAACGTCAACATCGTACTTGTCTTTTACCTCTAAAAGATACTTTATATTTTTAGGAGATAGGTAGTGGGTTCCCTCACAGACGATTTCCCATACATCAAAGTTATGTTCTGCTATTTTTTCTAATGAGGATGATAAGCTTTCTGGTAAAAAAACTAACGATGAAACTCCGAACTTCATTTTCACACCACTTATCTTTTTTAATCTTCTCTTTTTTTATTTTTTAATTCTTCAATTTTGTGATTTTGTTTATTTTAATTTAATATTTTAATTTAAATTATTACTTTTAACTTTTAATTGTTATTTAGATTAAAATTATTAATTTAGGGATAAATATCAATTTTATTATTTTTAGATTTTTATTGTTTTTAAGTAGTTATAGTTTATGTATGCAAGTGGATCATTTTTCACTGATTTTTGTTTGATTATTGTTTTGTATTCTTCAACGCAATGTTTATATACTTTTAATCCTAATTTGTCATTAATGATAATGATAGATTATCGGTGAGTTGGATGGATTTTCAAATGGCCTCTTTCATAACTTCTGGACTTTTAGTTGTGATTGGATTATATGGGGTATTTTTTGTTGATAATGTTTTAAAAAAAATCATTGCATTGGAGATCTTAGGTAGTGGTGTAAATTTAGCTTTAATAGCAATTGGATACAATGGAGGAACAATTCCAATAAAACTTCCTAATGTTCCTTTAAATGTTTTTGCTAAGGAGTCGGCTTATCCTCTAACACATGCACTCGTCTTAACAAATATCGTTATAGAAGCGTCTATGCTTGCTGTAATGCTTGGTGTCTCTATAATACTGTATAAAAAATATAAAACACTTAAAGGGTCTGTCATATTGAAAGAGGACTAAAAAAACACATTTTTTCTTGCTATATCAATTCCTGTTAATCAAGTAATTTAGGTGGGACAATGAATTTTCTACCGATGATAATAGTGTTTCCTCTGATCATGGCAATAATTATGAACCTACTTCATGGAAAAGAGAAGGCGGTTAAATATTTAACTTTTGCAACAGCCATTATTTTAATTGCTCTACCCTTTATAGGAGAGTATGGTTATTATTATTTTAGCGGGCATGGTGTTGTTGATGGATGGATCTCTGGAATTGCCTACCTATACAACCCTGCAAAACAGGCAGTTATAATTACACTATCTCTTATTGCCTCTCTCGTATTGATCACTGGAATGGGGGAGAAATTAAAGAATAACATGTTTGTTACTCTCTCTTTAATGGGTTTTGCGAGTATTTCAGCAATTGTATTGGCGGATGATATATTCAACCTTTACGTTTTTTTTGAGATTATTTCAATCGTTCAAGCAGGGTTAGTATTTTTATCCGGAACAGAGGAGGCATATAAGGCCGGTTTGAGGTATATGATAATTGGTAGTGTAGCAGCGGCATTGATGCTTTTAGGAATAACATTTTTGTTGGCATCAACAGGGACTTTAAATATTTCAGATATGAAACATCATTTATTAACTGACAATCCAATGGTATACGGAGGATTATTACTTCTAATAGTTGGATTGGCATACGGTTCTGGTCTTCCACCGTTTCACAATATTAAAGCCGATCTCTATGCAAGATCTAAGGGTTTTATTTCAGCAATGCTCCAAACGTATTCAAAATTCGTTTTAGTTGGGTTGATGTTAATAATATTAAAATTATTTAACGGGCTTAGCTACTTTTCAAGTGCACATGCAGTTTTAATTGCACTGGGAGTTTTAGCGATGGTATTTGGTGTTGTGATGGCATTGTTGCAGAGTGATTATAAGAAACTTTTAGCATATCACGCAATAAGCCAAGGTGGATATGTAGCCACTGGTTTAGCACTCGGAACTCCTTTGGGAATTGTTGCAGGTATCTTTCACGCTATAAATCACGTTATTTATAAATCTGCTCTGTTTTTAGGAGCGTATATAGTTAGTTGTAAAAGAGGAAGTAATCTCCATAAATTGGGGGGGCTATTGCCACTAATGCCTTATGTTGCATTTATGGTATTGTGTGCAAAACTCGCTATAAGTGGGGTTCCTCCATTTAACGGATTTCAAAGCAAATGGATGTTAGCTGAGGCAGCTATGCAAGTTAACATGCCAGAAATTGCAATAATAATGATTATTGTTAGTATTGGAACGTTTGTATCTATGATGAAGGCATTCTACCTTATATACTTGAAACCGGTGGATGAGGAAACTTTAAAAGAATATCAAGGAAAAGAAGTTCCAAAATTAGCCGTTTTCAGTTTGTTTGTGCTAACTGCTCTCTGTATTATAATTGGTCTTGATCCAAGTTTAATAACTAATTATCTTTGGGATTATGCGAGAGAGATTGGAGTTAACTACTGCTTAAAGTAGATGAATGATAATTAGAGACAATAAACAAAGCAATAAATCTCATCTATACATAAATCGTAATTAAATTGTAATCAATTGTTAGATTAAATTAAACTTTACTTAAACTTTAAATGCTGGTGGTAATTATGGATTACAACAAATTTCAGAAGGATTTAGAAAAAGAAGGTCATGGGGATGGAATCACTGTTGGAGCATTTTTTACAGGAGAATTTACTCTTTATCTTCTCTTTATATTTGGAGCGTTAATTATTGGAAGGGTTTATGGAAAAACGTTAATGACATTGTTCGGATTATCTGCATTAGCTTTCTCTTTATCGACTTTTCCAATAATATTCCAATTTAAGAAAGAAAATTCAAATGCGATAAATTACCAACTCTTCTGGCTATCTGTGTTTTTAGGTGCAATTGCATTCTGCGTTTATCTAACAGCAAGGTGGTAGTATGAGTTCTAAGAGAGATTTAGTAGTGGCAATCTCATTCTTTATATTTGGAGCAAGCATTTTATACAGTTTGGCAAATATGCACGTTAATCCTGGAGTTAATATTGTTTATTTAAATCATTATATAGTCCCGAATTATGTTTGTGCAATAATATTTGATTGGAGGGCATATGATACCTTAGGAGAGTGTTTAGTGTTAGTGGTAGCGGTTATGGTTTCGTGGATTGTGTTTGGAAAATCGTTATATGATAACAGTTATCTAAAAGAGGTCTTTCACGCTCCTGAGTCAGATGATTATATAACCTTACAGAGATGGGGGGATTATACCCCAATTATCAAGTTTTTAGCATACCCTATGAGTATTTTAATGGTTGCTTTAGGGATTCTTACAGTTTTAGGAGGGCATATAACTCCTGGAGGAGGATTTCAGGGAGGAGCATTAATTGCCTCAGGATTTATACTTTCAATTATTGCCTTTGGATCTAAGAGCCCTCTCTGGTTTGATCACAAATTTTTAGAGAGAATGGAGGCATTAGGAGCTCTTGGTTATTTGCTTCTCGGTGTTGCTGGTATGTTTATGGGAGGTTATTATCTCTTTAACTTTACTCAAATAAATGGGATTCCAGTATTTCCAGCTCCGAAGGATATTATTACAGCTGGAATTATCCCTTATTTAAATATTGTGGTTGGGTTAAAAGTTTTAGCTGGTTTATCAACTGCTGCATTCCTTCTGTCATGTGAAAAGGTTATTATAGAAAAGATTAGCAAATCAGAAGAGAAGTTAGAATAATTACACTTATAATTTATAATTAAAGTTTTTTAAAAGTTTTAAGATTATAATTTATCTTTAACTTTAAAATTTGTAAATAGTTTTTATGGTGATCGGGCTATGATGGAGGTAATTGTTTCTTACTACCCTGCTATTCTTGCTCTCCTCTTTGGAATTTTGATGGGTTCTAAATTTAGGGGCAAAATAACACATCTTCTTTCATATTTAGTTTTAGCACTTATTATTGCATACTTTTTAAAAGCATTTCCTTATTACAATCTGCCGATCTCATTCTCCTATGTATCAGCAGTAGTTGGTATTATAATAGGAAATAGATTATTTGGAAAAAAGATTTGTGGGTAAGAGAGCTTGATGTATGAATGATTGGGGTTATTAAGAAGTTATATTTAAAATAAAATGCCTTCTTAAACTAAAAATGTTAAATGTTTAAATTAACGTTAAAGAGGGGAAAAAATGATTATAACCATATTGGACAAGTGTAGAGTTGAAGAAAAATGTCAAACATGCCCGTTTTCTCAAACATCTAAATGTATGGAGGCATGTCCAACTGATGCAATATTTCTTCTAAATAATAAAAGCTTTTCTTGTCTCACTTGTGGAGAATGTGCAAGAAACTGTCCAAATAAAGCAATCAAAAAAAATAAATTTGGAGGTTATTACGTAGACAGGAGAAGATGTAATGGTTGTGGTATCTGTGCAAACGTATGCCCGATAAATATTATAAGAATAGTTGAAAGGGATGGAAAAAAATTTCCAATGGGAATTTGTTCAATGTGTGGTGTCTGTGTTGAAGTTTGCCCTTACGGAGCAAGAGTTAGTTCCTATGAGCTATTAAACACGAAAAGAGAAGGATTAGCAGATAGATATTTAAAAGTTTTAGAAAATCTAATGAAAATCAAAGTTTTTAAAGAGGAAAAAAGTAAAAACGTTGTTGAAGTAGTTGAGAGAACCTCTATAAAAATTGACAAGGATAAATGTGTTGGATGTTTAAGATGCGCCTACCTATGTCCAAGAGATACTATACTTCCTAATAATGTTGAAGCATGCACATCTTGTAATTTATGTGGAGAAGCATGTCCAAAAAATGCCATTGAAAACGGAAACATTATATCTGATCAATGCGTATTATGTTTGAAATGTGTTGAGGTTTGCCCAAATGATGCGTTAAAAGTTGAAAATTTCAAAATTAAAAAAATTAAAGAAGACAAATCTGTTAAACCAAAAAACTACTGTATAAATTGTGGTTTATGTGCCTTAGTATGCCCAAGCGGTGCGTTAAGATTTGAAAATGGAAAATTATATTTCAGTCCAGATGTATGTTGGAGTTGTATGGAGTGTGTTAAAATATGTCCAAATGATGTTAGAAGAAAAGATAAAGATAGAAAAAACAACAAAGACCAAATTGTAGGTGGTTGCTCTTTATGTGAGATCTGCATATCTTCATGTCCAAAAAATGCAATTGAAATAATTAACGTTAGATTTGAAAAAATAAAAGATGAGGACTGTATTTTATGTGGAACTTGCTCAAACGTATGTCCAAAAGATGCAATAATTATTGATAGGAGTAATAAAGAGATTATATTTACTGATGAGTGTATAGCGTGTGAAAACTGTGCAATCCACTGCCCAAGAGATGTTATTCCAAATACAACCGGATATAAAAAAGTTGTGGATAGGGAAAATTCATTTATTAGGACAGATATGGACTTCTGTATAAAGTGTGGTTTGTGTAATAAGGTATGTCCAAACAGTTGTATAGATTTTGGAGTTATAGATGTTGAGAAGTGTGAATTTTGCTCGGCTTGTTATAATATATGCCCGACTAAGGCAATATACATCCATAGAGTTTGGAAAACTGACGAAGGGGGATCACATTGGAAGAACTAAGAAGTTTTGCTAAGATATTTTTAACTGGAATATATGAGAACTTAGAAAGAATAATATTTGGGAGTGGAAGATACACGGATATAGAGTTAAGAAACGCAATACTGAGCGGAACTATTAAATTACCAAAAACAGTTATTGAAGAGTTATGTATTGGATGTGAAGGATGTGCTAATGTTTGCCCAACCAAAGCGATAGAGATGATCCCAATAGAGCCAATTAAAATAACTGAAAACTATGTAAAAGATAAAATTCCAAAAATCAATGCAGAGAAATGCGTTTATTGCTTATATTGTCATGATTTTTGTCCAGTATTTTCTGTATTCAACGAAGTGTCTCCCATCCACCCAAGAGATGTAGGAGAATATGTGGAGATAGATGTCTCTAAACTTTTACAGAAAAAGATTGAAATATCAGAAGAACAGATAAATAAAATCTGTTCTCTCCTTTCAATTAACTTAAAAAAGATCTTAGGGGATAAATAATAAAATACTAAATGAGAAATGACGATTCAGTCCACATTTTTGAATACAAAGTGTTAGTGGGATATTATGAAAATTGGCGTTGTTATTCACGGCCCTGAGATTGTAGATAGTGGATACGCTATAAAAATTATAAATTTGCTAAAAAATTTTGGAGAAGTTAGGGCTAAGTTGGGAGGCACCATGGGAAGAGTTGCGGTTATAGATAATGATTTGCAAGATGTTATTGATATATCCGAGAAGTTAATGCCTTCCCAATCATTAAAAAAACTTTCGAACTGTGATGTTTTAGTGCTGGCTAATTATGGAAAATCAAAAATTACAGGACATACGTTTGGAAGAATAGTGGTTGAACGAGCGGAGATAGACAGACCAATAATACAGATTGAAAGACCTGGAGATAAAGATGGAACAATTATAATTTGGAATAAAAGTTCGAAAAATGTTGAAAAGATTGCTAAATTTCTCTCTGAAAAATTGAATTTAAAAATTGAGAGATGCATAAGTAATGGATTGGATGTTTGGGAAGAAAATGGAAAGATTTTTAGAAAAGTTCATGGGGTTGATGTTGGAGAGGCAATATTGGTTAACGGAGTAGTTGTTGGGAAATCAGAAAGTAAAGATGTTATTTTAGTAGCTGAAAACGGAAAATTAGTTGATATTTTGGGAGGAAAGTTAAAAGAGGGCGGTGTTGAAAAACTGGAAAATGTGGATCTAAAAAAGGCAGTTATAAAGACAGGAATTTTAAGAAGACATCCAACAAAACCCAAATTTAAAAATAGAAAAGTTGAAAATGGAAATGTAATTTTAATAAATCATGCAGGAGAGGACGTTATTGAGAAAATAAAAGATAAGGATATTGTTGCAGTAATAACTATCGGAGATGACACTACAACGATCTGCGGAGATATTTTAGCAAGGTTTGGAATAAGAGTGGTGGGTATTGTAGATGGAGATGAGGATGAAATACTCAAAAATCCTATGATTTTGGATGGATCTGTGATTTTTCAAATAGAAAATATGAGAGATGATGATGCAGGAAAATTACTTGAAGAAAATCTAAATTTAGATAAAGTATACAGTTATGATGAACTTTTAGATGAAATTAAAAAGATATTTTTAGAAAAAGGAGTTAGTTTTACAGAAATTTAAAGAAAGCCAGAACTTTTTACAGAAAATATGATAATATTTAGTAGAGAGATTGCAATTGCAATATACAAAAGACGTTTTGTTGAGTTTATTGAGTTTATAACCTCTTCGTGAGTTTTAGACAGAGATCGAATATTTGATATAATTCCTTCAATCTTCTTGTTATTTTGATTTAATGCATGTTCTAATATGTTGTATCTGTTGTTTATTCTAAATGTCGACTCTTCTAACGAATGTTTTAATTCCATCATCTCATTTTTTACATTGTTAAGTTCTTCATTGGTGTGATCCATAGATCTCCTCATCTCTTCCACAAACAGAAGATATTCTCTTAATTTATTTTCAAGTTCGTTTAATTCAGAAATTGAGAGGTTTATTTTTTCGTTAGTTAGTTTTAATCCATAGTGAATCTCTGAAACGTAATTATTTATTTCCAATACAAGATCGTTGATTTTATTTACAACTTCGTTTAATATCAACTCAGTTTCCAATAATTTACGATTGTTTAAATCGTCTATTATATTGTTTATCCAATTTCCACTTTTGTCTTTCATACCCCTCCCCCACAATTTGATGTGTTTGCTTTTTGGTGTTGTTATGATTCCAAAATTATTATCTATTTTTTTATTTCATTTTTTTATATTTTTTTATTTTCGATCGAAGCCAAGATCTCTGAAAATGGAACTGCCCCTTCTCTTATGAGGGTTATAGAACTGTCTTTTATCTTAATTATTGTAGATGGTTTTGAATACTTACATTTTCCAATGTCTATAACATAATCAACATTTTTTATTATTTCTCCATCGATCTCTTCCACACAGGTAGGGTCTTTTCCTCCTGAAATATTTGCAGAAGTGGTTGTTAATGGAACTATTGCTAACTCTCTAATAATCTCCTCATCTGGAATTCTAATCCCAATATATTCTTTAGAAACAAGATTAGGAATATTTGATTTCTTTTTCAATATTATCGTTATTGGTCCAGGAAGAAAATGTTTAATAATTTTCTCTGCCAATTCATTAACATATGCATATTTTTTAATTTCATTAATATCTTTTAAACATATTGATAATGGTTTGTTATAGTCCCTTTTTTTTATTTGATATATTTTTTTAACTGCATTTTCATTTAAAGCATTTGCCGAGATACCATATAGAGTATCAGTTCCACAAATTATTATTTTTCCATCTAAGATTTCTTTTTTTAAAAAGTTTAACACCTTTTTTCGTTTTTCTTTATCAAGATCGTATATTTTTATGATTTTTGGAGGCATTCTATGCAACCTCATATCATTTTATTTCCCTAATTTTTATAGATTTCTTATTATTTCCCTAATTTTTATAGATTTCTTATTATTTCTATTAAGGATATTCTAATTATTAATGAGAATAGTGAGGTTTTTCATGATTTTGAATGATCTTAAAATTTAGTAAAAACTTGGACAAAATAAACAAAAATAAAAAAATAAAAAATAATACGCATAAGAGCAATAACTAACACTAAAAAATAGCCCAACAGATTGTAAGGTATAAAAAATAATATAAAAACAAAATATAAAAACAATAAATCCATTTATAACAAACAACCTTTATAATATAAACATAAAAAATAAAATATACAAATAGTTTAAAGATGGAGGGGATTACCATAATTAAAAAACTAATTGAGAGATTAAAAGAAGCTCAGGATGATGATTTTAAGATATTGAAAATAATAGAAATATCCATGAGGCATTATGAATGGGTTCCTCTGGAGGAGATTGTTAGAAAGGCAAAAATGCCAGAAAAAGATGTTTTATATAGATTAAAGCGATTAAATAAATTTGAATTTGTAGTTAGGAGTACGTATGGTTATGCCGTTTCAATGGGGGGTTATGATGCCCTTGCAATAAATGCATTTGTTAAAAAAGGAATTTTAAAAGCAGTAGGGAATAAATTAGGGGTTGGAAAAGAAGGAGATGTATATAGTGTATTGTTAGAAGATGGAAGAGAAGCAGTGTTAAAATTCCATAAGCATGGAAGGACGTGTTTTACAAGAGGAAAGAGATATAGGGAGTACATAGCGGATAAACATCATATAAGTTGGCTCTATGTTTCGCGGTTAAGTGCCGAAAGAGAGTTTGAAATTTTGAATGAACTTTTTCCAATAGTTAAAGTTCCAGAGCCAATACACTGGAATAGACATGCGATAATTATGGGAAAAGTCGTGGGAGAGGAGTTAAAGCGAATCGACTTATCTAAATTCATGAGTAGAGATGAAATAAAAGAACTATTTTGGAAGATAATAGATGAAGTTAAAAAAGCTTATGAATTAGGGTATATCCATGGAGATTTAAGTGAATTTAATATACTCTTTGATGGAGAGGACTTTGTGATAATAGATTGGCCACAGGCGGTTTCTAAATTCCATCCTGAGGCAGAATTTTACTTAAAAAGAGATATTGAAAATGTAATTCGATACTTTAAAAAATACAAGATAGACAGAGATGATGAAAATATAGATACTGACAAAATATTCAACTACATTACTGGAAAGAGTTAGAGTTTATAAAACATTTTTGCATTTTTATATGTTGAGGCAATAATTTTATCTTCATCAACGCCGATCTTTTTCATATACAACTTAGTTCTTGGTAAAGCATATATATCCGCCTTCAAACTTCCTAAATCACTGCTTAAAATAAATTTTTTGTCATAATTTTTAATTATTTCTCCTGCCTCTTCATGAGTTAATTTCATTGATGGTTGAACAGTTAAGCCGATATAAACATCCCTATCGATTAAATCAACTGTCTCTTTATTTATGTGATCGATCATAACCAACTCATCCTTTATTTTAACTTCATCTAAAATTTTTAAAATTTCAATTAATGCCTCTTTTTTGTTCTTCTCAGGAGTATGAACTATAATAGGCATATTGAGATCTTTTGCTAAGTATAACTGCTCTTTTAAAAGATTTTTTTCATCTTCATTTAGATAATGCAATCCCGTCTCTCCGATAGCTACAACATTCTCATTTTCCAAAAATTCAGGCAGTTTTTTTATTAAAACATTCCAATTCTTTGGATAACCCATAGGATGAACTCCAACTGCCACTTTAACTTCAACATTAGCCATTTTTCCTCTTTTAACCTCTAAATTAATCAACCGATCCCAGTGATCTAAATACACCTCTGGAACACTCATCTTGTATGGATCGTGAGCGCAGGTTATAATCGTCTCAATGCCACTCAAAGCCATCTTCTCCAAATCTTCAAAGCTCCTAACATCCAAGTGAGTGTGAGCATCTATCATACTTTCCCCTATCGCTTAAATATCTTCATTTTTATATTTTTGTATGTTTAGTTTTTAATTTTTAATATTTGATATTTCCATGTATGGTTTAAATTGTTTTGGTTTAAATTATTATTTTGGTTAATCGATAAAAGTTATAATTGAAAATTACTTAAAAAAGTTTTTTAATATTCATTATCCTTTACATTTCAATGCTTTTATAATTTTTATTTTTCTTTGTTTAAATAGTAGTATAATCTCTCATCATCAGATAACGCATGAATAACCGCTTGTCTAATACCAAAATTGGGTCCCAATTTCTTAGCCAATGATCTCTCCATATCTATGGTTTCTTTTAGTAGTTTGAGAATATCTTCATCTATATTAACTTCTGTCTTTATGTTTGGTTTCTCATTAAAGTGGATAAGATATTTCTCATACAAGATTTCTAAGTTTTTCATCTCCTCATCCGATAGATCTTTAAAGATCTCTTTATTATACTCATCAATAGACCTAAATTTAGAAAGTATCATTATTTTTATCTTGTTCTCCAATATTTTAGTTAGATTCTCTTTTATATCAACATCTTTCTTTGCTTCCTTCATAATTTCACCTATTCACATTTAATTGCCTCTTCTGGAGCATTTAACTTTCTTGGATGAGGGGCTTTTATAACAAAAAATTCTAAAACATCTGAATTTAAGTTTTGGATCAACATCTTTACATTAAATGGAACATAAACAATATTTCCTTCTTTGTAGTTGTGTGGTTCTTGATCTTCTAAGGTTAGAGTCATTTCTCCTTTAATTATTATTAAATGAACGTAGGAGTTTGAGTAATGCTTTGGCATCTGCTCTCCTTTTGGTAAGACAATATGATTGATCTGAACATGTTCAGTATTGACAATTTTTTCAACAACCTTTGTTTTAGCATCTTTTTTAAACTCATAAACCTTTTCTATCATCTAATCACCTATATACAAGTGCAATTGAATTTTAACTTAATTTACTAATCCAATTAATTAATTTTGCTGATTTATAATCTTATAAAAAATAAAAAAATCCAAAATATAAAAGATAAAATTAAAAATTTAAAAATTAAAGGTTATCTTTGATTTTATATTATATTTACCCAACTAATCTCTTAATATCTTCATCAACTGTTGAGATCGTTGAGATTCCAAACTTCTCAACCAAGACCTTTGCTACATTTGGAGATAAGAATGCTGGTAATGTTGGACCTAATACAATATCCTTAACTCCTAAGTAAAGCAAGGCCAATAATACGGTAACTGCTTTTTGCTCATACCAGGAGATATTATAAGCGATTGGAAGCTCATTTACATCATTTAAGCCAAATGCATCTTTTAAAGCCAATGCAATTTTAACTAATGAATAACTATCATTACACTGCCCAGCATCTAACACTCTTGGAATTCCATCAATGTCTCCAAGCCCTAATTTGATAAATCTATATTTTGCACATCCACATGTTAATATAACTGTATCTTTAGGAAGTTTCTTGGCAAATTCAGTATAGTACTCTCTTGTTTTATGCCTTCCATCACATCCAGCCATTACAACGAATTTTCTTATTTTTCCACTTTTAACTGCCTCAATTACTTTATCCGCCAGTGCTAAAACTTGGTTGTGAGCGAATCCTCCAACGATCTTTCCATTTTCGAGTGGTGTTGGTGGCTTGCATTTTTTAGCGTGCTCTATAACCTCTGAAAAGTCCTTAGTTCCATCCTCTTTTACAGGGATTCTCTTTAAGCCAGGATAGCCAACTTCGTTGGTTACATAAACCCTATCCTTGTATGAGTCCTTTGGTGGGACTAAACAGTTTGTTGTCATCACTATTGGGCCGTTGAATTTCTCAAACTCCTCTCTTTGGAATGGCCATGAGCCACCATAGTTTCCTACAAAGTGATCATACTTTTTAAAGAATGGATAGTAGTGGGCTGGCAACATCTCACAATGGGTGTAAATATCAACTCCTGCATCTTTACTTTGCTCTAACAACTCCTCCAAGTCCTTTAAATCATGCCCACTTATTAAAATTCCTGGCCTATCTCTAACTCCCAAATTAACCTCTGTTATCTCTGGATGTCCATAGGTTTCAGTGTTTGCCTTATCTAATAATGCCAATGTCTCAACAGCATGTTTTCCTGTCTCCATTGCTAAATTAAATAATTCATCAGCATCTTTGCTATCAACGATTTTAGTGAATGCTTTAACTATAAATTTATGGATTTCTTCATTGTTGTAGCCGAGATGCATGGCATGGCTTAGATAAGCTCCTATTCCCTTAATTCCATAGGTTATAAGTTCTTTTAAAGATCTTATGTCCTCATTATCCTCTGCTAAGACGCTAACTTCCTTTGTATTAGCTAAATTTATTAAATCTTCGTCGGTTTCGTAAGTCCAAGTAGCACAGTGAGGAAGTTCTTCTTTATTTAAATTAGTTTTTTCTATAATTTTCTCTCTTAAAGCGACTCCTTTCTTTATCCAGTCGATTACATCTTTATCATCAAAATTGACGTTAGTTATTGTTACAAATAATGCCTTTGGAATGTAGTCCATAACTTCATCATCTAAGTAATTGCCTTTATCACAGACGTAGCATAAACCTTTTATAGTATAAATTAATAGATCTTGGAGGTTTGCTACAATATCATCTTTTCCACAGACACCTTTTACAGTACAACCTTCGTTTCTTGCTGCCTCTTGACATTGGAAGCAGAACATTTTTGTAGGTCTTGGTTCAAATTTCATTATTTCACCCTTGATTTTTTTATTTTGACATTTTTAACATTTACTTGATTTATTTTTTGAAGTATATATAGGTTTTTGAGATCTCTGGATTTTGGATGCGATCAAAATTTGCCCCCACATTTGTATGTTGTTGATATAATTTTTATGAAAAATTTATTATGAGTAATATTTAGTTTCTATTTTGTTATTATATTTATATATTTGGTTGCTTTATATTATGTTTTATGATCCGGAAATGATAATGCACCGTATCTACACACATCTAAGCATAGAGAACATCCTTCGATACAGTTTGATTTGTTTTTTACAACAACCCTTCCGTTTTCTATTGCATAAACACCATATTTACAAAAATTATAGCAACTTGCACAGTTTTTGCATCGGTCATAATCTATTGTAGGTCCCCAAGTATCTTCGACATTTTTACCCAATGGCTTATCTTTCTCCCCTTTAATAATTTTTAGAAGTTTTGAGAGCATTTTATCCCCTTAACTATACAACGCTTCTATTTATTTTATTTATTTTATTTATTTAAAATAATTTTATTTATAAACTTGTATTTAAAATTTTTTAAAATTTTTAAAAGTTTAAAAGATAATAACTTTATCGTATATTTTCCCATTTATTTTTTCTATCTCTTCGTAAAAATTTGAAATATCTGAAGAGTGTCCTTCTACTACAAAAATCTCAACTTTTGCGTTTTTTCCGCACGATGTTGTTACGTAGGCCTGATTTAGGGATTTTACAATATGGTTGTATTCAAAATAAAGTTTACTCATTTTTTCTAAGGCCTCTTTTGTTGGATCATAAACTACAATTATAATTCCACTAACTTTTTCGTTCTTATTTAATGGGTTGTTTTCGAGGATATGTTTCCTAACTGCATCTCTAATGAGCTCACTTCTACTTGAATATCCTTTTTTATTAACGACTTCATCGATCTCTTTTAATAAAAATTTTGGAAAAGATATGCTTATTCTTTCAACATTAACCATAGTCCCACCGATCTAAAATAACAAAAATATCAAATTATTAAGAACAATTTAATCATCATTATTACACAATTTTTACAGATTATTAAAATTTTCTGGATTTTAAAAGTTTACTTTCTTCAACATAATAAATAAATTTTTCTAATTTTTTCGAGACGTTTTATATCTATAAATATATATTTTTGGAAGTATTGTTAATAATTAGAAACACTATAAAATTAAAAAATAAAAATAAATGTAAGATTATCTAAAAAATATTAAAAGTAAAAAAAGTTTTTAGGTGATGAAATTGTCATCAATCGGCATAAAAGAAAAGAAAAAGGTTGAAGTTATTGGATTAGAACTCCCAATCTTTAAAGGTAATGAAAAGATAAACTTATCTGAGTTAATTGCCCAGTATCCAATTAAAGACGGAGATGTGATTGTTATTGCAGAGACATTGGTCTCAAAATTAGAGGGAGGGGTTGTAGATAGGGATAAGATTATTCCATCGCAGAAGGCCATTGAATTGGCTAAAAAGACGGGAAAAGATCCTAAAGTTGTGCAGGTTATTTTAGATGAAGCAAAGGAGATAGTTAAAGTTGGAAAAAACTTTATTATAACTGAAACAAAACATGGCTTTGTATGTGCTAACAGTGGTGTAGATGAGAGCAACGTGTATGGGGGTATAAAAGTTCTACCAAGAGACCCAGATAAAAGTGCTGAAAAAATTAGAAAAGAAATTGAAAAACTAACCGGAAAGAAAATTGGAGTGATAATATCAGATAGTGTAGGTAGACCATTTAGAAAGGGAGCTGTTGGAATCGCAATAGGTGTTAGCGGAATCATTGCTTTATGGGATAGAAAGGGGGAGAAAGACCTATTTGGCAGGGACTTAAAAACAACAGAGGTTGCAATAGCAGATGAACTGGCGAGTATGGCAAATGTTGTAATGGGAGAGGCAGATGAAGGAATCCCAGTTGTGATAATTAGAGGTTCGAGAGTTCCTTTTGGACAAGGAAATGGAAAAGATTTAATTAGACCAAAGGAAGAGGATGTTTTTAGATAGATTTATCCATAGAAGATATTATTTTATTATTTTTTAATTATCACTTTCTAATTCTTATTTTTTATAGCCAAAGAGATGTCTTCATCTTCAATAATTGCAACTGCACATGCTACTGGATACTCAAATTCTTTATAATTTAGTATGTAATCTGCTATCTCTTCAGCAGTTTCTCCTTCAATTTCAATTTCCTGGCTTTCATCTATACTGCATGCGTTATAAACTCCTAAATAATATCCCTTTCCGTTTTTTAAATTTACTTTTTTTACTCGAATATCTTCACAAGAGACGTATCCTAAATAACATTCCTCTTTATCTAAAACTGCTCCGATTCTTGGAGTATTATACTCATCTTTTTCATAATCCATAACTGCCAATACATAAGTTAGAGCATCTCTTTTCCCAAAATGTAGTTTTTCAGCGATAAAATCAGTATGTATTCCATTAGAGACAACAACTGTCTTATTTACGACTTTTATGCAGTTGTAGGTAATATATGGGTTTTTAAACATTTCATTTAAGTCCTTTGGGAGTATTGCAATTGTGTTTTCATTTAATTTTCTTGCTTCTCGATTTGGAAAACTTCTGCTTGAGACCCGATATGCTCCAAAAACTTTTCCTTCCTTTGTTTTTCCAACGACTAAAAATCTTCCAATATACATTAAATTCACCTCTTTTTTATTTTATTTACTTCACTTGTTAAATATTGATCATTTAAATATTGAAATTGAATTAATATTGATCATTGGTTAATGTAGTATCGACTTTTATTGCGTCAATTGGACAATATTTTACGCAAATTCCACAATTCACACACTTTTCTTTATTTATTATTGCAACTCCATATGTTTTTATTGCTTTTTTAGGACAAAATACCACACACGTTCCACAGCCAACGCAATTTTTTAATATGCTGATTTTTTTCATTTTACCCCTAATCTTATTTTTAATACAAAAATACAAAATATTTTTAATAATTTATTTTAATAGTTTATAATTTTTTAGATAATTTTAGAGGTAAAAAAAGTTATTCAAAATAACCTCTGATCCTATCAATAAGCAACCTTAGGTCATTTATGTTTGATGCTCTTAAATCCTTTTTTTGTGGAAATTTTAGAATTATCTCGTCAAATATATCAGTATTGTGGGGCTTTTTCATCATGTAATAATATTTTGCGATACAGTTAATTCTTGCAGTTATTAATTCGCTTAAATATCTTAGGCATGTATCTTCATGAACATGTCTCATGTAGTCCTCTTCTGCCTTTAACAAAGCAATTCCAACCAAAATCTCGACTATGTCGCACTTAACAAGTTCTTTGGAATTTTGTTGCTTCTTTTTCAGTTCATATAAATAGATTGCTAAATCTCTGATCGAATTCCAGGGTAGATCTAAATCAACACTATCTAAATCTTCTTTTTTTAATTTCCATAATGGGACTTTCTTATCATCTAACAATACTTCATATTCTAAACAAAATTGATACAGAGTTTCATAAACGTCCATATTTTTCACTTTTTAATACTCATTCTCAACGAAATTTTTAATTAGTTTTAAGCCCAAATGTGGAAATTTTAAGTTATTTGATTCCGTTAAGATACTCTCCGGATGGAATTGCACTCCTTCAATTGGTAGTTTTTTATGTCTAACCCCCATAATATAATTATCGTCTAAACTCTTAGCAGTTATTTTAAGTTCTTTTGGAACTTCTTTAGCTATTAAAGAATGATACCTCCCACCATAAAATTGATTTGGAAGATCCTTAAAGATCCCCTTACCATCATGTTCAATTAAACTTGCTTTTCCATGCATAACCCTCTCTGCTCTTCCAACCTCTCCGCCAAATGCCTCGACAATACACTGATGACCTAAACAAACACCCAATATAGGAATATCTATCTCCTGAATAATCTTTATGCAATTTCCTGCCTCTTTTGGGGTTTTTGGCCCGGGACTTATAATTATTCTATCAGGATCTATTTTTTTAACCTCTTCCAATGTGATCTTATTATCTACTAACTTAACTTTATACCCCAAAGTTCCTACATATTGGACTAAATTCCAAACAAAGGAGTCGATATTATCGATAACTAAAACCTTCATGGTTTCACACCAGTTTTATTTCTTCCCAAGCTACAGTATCCTTATCAAATTCTTTTTTATATACAATTATTTTACTGTTATATATCCATTCAAATTCTAATTTTGAAGACTCCCATTCTTTTAAAAATTCTCTACTCTCCTTATCACCCATATTTGCCATTCTAAAGGTTTGTGGAGATATTGTTTCTTTTTTAGGATATGGGACTAATCCATAAAATTCCTTTGGAATTATGTTAAATATTTTTAGTATAATTAAAGATACATAAAGAGAACATTTAAATTTTTCCTTAATCTTTTTTAAATTTTTAGCCCTAAGATTTCTAAGGGTAGATTTCATTTCCACAAGAAGTAAAAAATAGTCATCATCTTCTTTTACCAAAATTGCACATTCGCATTTTTTATTTCCATTTATTTTAAAGACAGTGTAATATTTATCTTTGTCGATTATTAAGGGCAAAATTTCAATATTCCTTGAAAATATAATTTTTAATTCTTTAAAATATGCATTATGGTCATTTTCTTTAATTTTAGCTATTATATAACTATCATTTATTTCGATTTCTGCTCTTTGAGGTTTATATATTAAATCGTCTCTAAATATTTTCACTATTTCATTCTTCAATATCTCCATCTTCCCCCTCAATTAAGTCTCTCAACTCCTCTGTTTCAGTATGCAACTCATATAATGTTTGGTAGAATGCTTCATAAGATATCCCTTCTCCTTCAATTATTTCCAGCTCCTTTATCTTAACCCCGTCCCCCTCATCAACAAATAAATACGGTGCTACTTTTTCTGGATTTAAAATCTCATTCTCTCCATAATTATACTTTTTTAAGAACGTTTCTAATTCTTTATTTTTGCCCATTTTTTCTAAATAGTAGAGTTTTATGTTATTGTTTATCTGTTGTAATATGTCTGGACTGTGTGTTATTAATAAAACATAAACTCCTTTGTTAATTAGTTTAACTATTGCCCTTGCAAAAATTCTCTGTGCATCTGGATGGAGATGAGCTTCTGGCTCTTCAATGATTAGGAGTGTGCCTTTTTTAATAAGTTTTGAATATTTTAATAACTTTAATAAAGGAATCGTCTCAACTACTGATGAAGATGCACAATGAAATGGAATTGGTTTTCCATTTTTTGTGATATAGCTAAGCTTATTTGCATCTTTATCATAAATCAATTTTCCTTTTATAATGTTATTTTCAAATAATAATGCAATATCTTGATATTCTTGATTAATATCTAGATTGTAAATGCTTGGTTTGAGATAAATTCTCATAAAATCTTTTACTGGTTCTGGAAATTCTAATTTTTCTTCTTCTGAAGCTTCTGATTCGCCATATATTCTGAATATGGTGGAACTATCAAAGACTTTGTCTATAAACAAACCTGAAGACAAAATAAGACCACTTTTTGATGCTGGAAGATATATAACATTTTTAACAGTATTTTCTAATAAGATTTCAAATACATCTAGCATTATCATATCTTTTAATATTTTCCCTAATTCTCTTTGTCTTTTTATTATATTATTTTTTATACCTACTACTATATTTCCCTCTACGGGTCTAAAAGATGCAGTCCATGGTGGATTTTCAAAAATACCAACACATAATTTATTTGTTTTTTTATCATTTACATCCTCTTCTTTTAGGAAATCAATTAATATTTTATCAATATATTTTTCATCTATAATTCCAAAATATTTTGTTATAATCTCATACTTAAATTTTTTATTTAAAGTAATCTCCAATTCTCTAAAATCTATTTCCCCATAATTAAAGACCCTTTTAATGTAATTTTTTTCCATACATAATTTAATTTTATCAAAATGAATTTCTCCAGACGTTTGATTAGCTATTATTGATTTTAATTTTGATATAACATGATTCAAATTATTGCTGTTATCAATTATTTTAAATTTAAGGAAACTGGGGTATGCGAAATTTTCAAAAATCCCCCAAATCAAATATCCCATATATGTCTTTCCAGTGTTATTCTTTCCAAAAAATATGGTTAGAGGTTTTAATTTAACCTCTCCTTCTTTAATTACGCCAAAATCCTTAACTTTGATGGTTAATAATTCATAATTTTCATTTTTCATAATAATCACCAAATAAAAATTAATTTTAAAATTAATAATTCACATCCTTCCTGGACAATTTATTCCCAACAAGCCCAAGCCAATCTCTAAAACTATTTTAGTGCTTTTGACTAACTTTAATCTTGATTTTTTAACATCATCATTAACTTTTTCCAATAGAATCGGACAGTTTGCGTAGAATCTATTAAATATCTTAGCAAGCTCTAATAGGTAGTTGGCTAATATATGCACTTTCCTATTTTCAGCACTCTCCTTAATTATGTCTTTAAATTCATCTAATTTTTTAATTAACTCTTTTTCTTCCTTTGTTAATTCATAATTGAATATCGCTTCATCTTCAATTCCTTTATTTTCTGCCTCTTTTAAGATACTGCAACATCTTGCATGAGCATACTGTATAAACGGACATCCAACTTTTTCAAAATCCAATGCCTCTTCCCATTTAAATACCATTGGTTTTTCTGGTGAAATTCTTGCTATATTGTATCTCACAGCTCCTAAACCAATATCGTAGGCAATATTTTCTTCAACATCTCTTTTATTGCATTCTTCTTTGGCTCTTTTTATCGCTTCCTCCAACAACTCATCAGCACTTATGAATCTTCCTCTTCTTGTGCTCATTGAGCCCTCTGGAAGAGAGATAAATTCATAAAATATTATTTCTGGCACTTTACTTCCGAGCAATTTTAAGGCAGCTTTAACCATTTCTGCTGTTAATTTATGATCTGCTCCTAAGACATCTATTCCTATATCGCATTTTGATAATTTATCTAAATGGTAGGCAATATCTCTTGTTGAATACAAGCTTGTTCCATTGGCTCTCGCTAAAACCATCTTCTTTTCAATGCCAAAATCAGAGAGATCAAGCATATAGGTTTCTTCTTTGATTATCTTTCCTGTCTCCATTAATTTTTTTATAACTTCTTTAACTAATCCGTTTCTTACATAGGAACTTTCCCAAACAAAGGTATCATGCTTAATGTTTAGATTATTTAATGTTTCTTTTATCCCATCTAAGGCGTAATTAACAGCAAACTCAAATTTTTTAGTTATTTCAGTGTCTTTGTTTTTTTCTAATGCATCTTCATATTTTCTCATTAATTCTAAAATCTTTTCTTCCTCTTCTGGGTTTTCTTCTAAGTATTTGTTTACTTTAATATATGTTTCAGCTATCGCATGATCTTTCTTTTTGTTTCTGTCTAAGCCGAATAATTCAATTCCATAAACAACTAATGCCATCTGTCTTCCCATATCATTTACGTAGTAGTGGGTTTCAACATCATAACCGTAAAATTCTAAAATTCTTTTTAAGCAATCTCCAATAATCGCATTTCTCAAATGACCAATATGTAAAGGACCGTTAGGATTTGCTGATGTATGCTCTAATATGATTTTCACGCTTTTTTTATGCCCTCTTCCATAGTTGCTTTTTTCTTCGCAAATTTTTTCAGTTAGGTATTTAGCAAAAGCATTGTTGTCTATATAAAAGTTTATATAACCATTAATCGCTTTAATTTCTTTAATTCCTTCTATATTTTTTTCTTTTAGTTTCTTAACAATATCCTCTGCGATCATCTTCGGGCTTTTTTTCAGCAGTTTTGCTAATTTGAAGCAAATATTTACCGAGTAATCTCCTAACTCTGTATTTGGAGGTTTTTCTAATTTTATACTTATCTCTTCTCCAATATCTCCTTTAATTGTATCTTTCAATGCTTTGATTATCTTCTCTTTAACGTCCATTTTTTCCCCTTCTGTTTTATTCTTTTAATTTTTTACTTTTTATTTTTATTTTATTTTTATGTTGTTTACTTTAATTTTAAAAATTGCAGGATTTCTTTAAATACCTTCATCTTAATCTACAAATTTAAATATGTCTCTGAAAATAGAAAATTTTATATATTAGGGATTAATATTAACAACTGTGATTTTTATGGGCTGGTAGCTCAGCATGGGAGAGCGCCGCATTGGCTGTGCGGAGGCCGCGGGTTCAAATCCCGCCCAGTCCACCATTTTATTTTTGTAATTTTGAATAATGACTATGATAAGTTATAATGTTAAAATCAGCACGTTTAAATCAATTAACCCATAAATTTTTTAATTAACGTTTTTTAAGTGTTATCTTAAAGAATTATAGATCTTTTGAATAACTTCAACTTTTTTAATAACTTCAACTGCATCTCTACCTAAAACTCTAATCATCGGCTCTTTTCCTTCTCCTCCTTTATCATAAATAAGGTCTGGAACTCCTCCAAACTTTTCACAGGCAAGTGTTGTTCCCCATTCCATAGTTGAAACATCTGGCGGTTCATCTTTTCGGTCAAATGAAGATACGGTAAATTTATCTTGTAATATTTTTATTAACTCCTCATCATATTTTATGTTCATACAAGATCTTATTTCTGGGTTAAATTTACTTGCAGATAAAATTATCTTTGCAATATGCTCAGAAGCTCCAAACTCTACATCTCCAACGATATAAAAACCTCCAAGTTTATTTTTTATTATTCTTCCAGTTAATCCCGCAACATCTCTAAAATCTTTTGGAATTGGAAGAGATTCAGCAATATTACTACCTACTTCTGGGATTAAGTTGAAATTCATATGTTTTAGAAGATATAATGCATAGTTGAGATTTTTAATAACTGTTTCTTTACTGATATATGTGGGGTTGCTGTTATATCCAAGTTTTGATTTTTTTGAGTAGATGATTGAGGATAGTGTAAATTTTTTTGCTTCTTTAATGGCTTCTTCCAAATTTCTACCTTTGGAAAGAAACGCGGTTATGGCTGTTGAATAAACGCATCCAGTTCCATGAACTTCTCTGTTAATTCTGAATCCTTTAAATGTTTTTATGATTTTTGAGTTTTTTAATAAGATGTCATTAATGCCTGTAATTAGAATATTTAAATCGTCTTTTATTTTTAATTTGTTATTTTTGGTAAAGTTGATTATTTCATTATATTCCTGTCGATTTGGGGTTATCAAAAAGCTTTTGTTAAAGAGCTTAATATACTCTGCAAGTAGTTCTTTATTAGCGAATGGAAATTTTGTTGTTGATGCTAAAACTGGATCGCAGATAACTTTTAATTCATATTTGTCAATGTATTTTAATAAAACGTTGATGGCAGTTGTTGTTAAAACACCCGTTTTAACATATTCAATATCAAACTCCTCAAAGACCGCTTTAAACTGATTTTTGATATTATTTTCTGATAAATCGAACTTTTCATAAACCATTTTATTATTTTGTGGAATTATTGAGGTTGTTATTGTTGGGCAGTAAACATTTAACGTATGGGCTGTTTTCATATCTGCAGAGATACCAGCTCCACCTGTGGGATCATAACCTCCTATTGCTAAAATAACCATGAAATCACCAGTTAGGTTTTAATCTGGTATGATTGAAGTATTTATAATGATTTTACATTTATTTCTCTTAAACATTCCATAATTCTATTAAGGTTTTTTTCTAAGAGCTCTATTTTTTCTAAATCTTCTTCTGCTTCTTTTCTGTCAATTTCTCCATTAGAAATTTTTTCTTTTAATTCTTTTTTTGTTTTAACTCCATATTTTTCGAGAATATTGTTTATTTCTATTTCAATATCTCTTATCTCATCTGAAAATACTTTTTTCATTGAATTTATGATTACTTTTTCCATAGTTAACCCTCTCTATAAAAGTCAATTAGATCTTCTAATTTTTTCAATGCTTTTCCGCTATCAATAGATTTTTCGGCTAATTTAATTCCTTCTTCTACATTTTTGGTTTCATCTGCAATATATAGGGCAAAGGCAGAATTTAAAACGACAATATCTCTCTTAGCACCCACTTCTTCTCCTTCGAATATTCCTCTAATTATCTTTGCGTTTTCTTCGGAGTTTCCTCCTTTAATTTCATCCAATTTAGCTTTTTTAATCCCGAAATCTTCTGGATCAATATAGTATGTTTTTATTTCTCCGTTTTTCATTTCTGAGATTTTTGTTTTTCCAATTGTTGTTATTTCGTCCATTCCACTCCCATGAACTACAAGTGCTCCTTTTAATCCGAGATTTTTTAATACATTTGCTAATTTTTCAGTTAATTTTTCATCATAAACGCCCATTAGTTGATAATTGGCATTGGCGGGATTAGTTAAAGGACCTAAAACATTAAAAACAGTTCTAATTCCTAAATCTCTCCTAACGGGTGTTGCATACTTCATTGCTGGATGAAATTGGGGGGCAAATAAAAATCCAATTCCTAATTCTTCAATGGATCTTTTTATTTTTTCAATAGATACATTTAAGTTAACGCCCAGAGCTTCTAAAACGTCTGCACTACCACTTTTACTACTAACTGCTTTATTTCCATGTTTTGCTACTGGAACGTAGGTTGAAACGACGAAGGCAGTGGCAGTGCTTATATTGAATGTGTTTAAGTTATCTCCCCCGGTTCCGCAGGTATCTAAAAGCTTAGGAACATTTGGATGTATTTTTATTGAATGTTTCCTCATAACTTCGGCAAAAGCAGTTATTTCGTCTATTGTTTCCCCTTTCATTCTTAAAGCAGTTAATAGTGAGGCAATTTGTGTGGGTTTTGCATACCCGCCCATGATTTCTTCCATAACTTCTTCTGCTTCTTTTTTATCTAAATCTTTAAACTCTACTATTTTTTTTATGGCATTTTCAATCATGTTATCCCTCCTCTCTTTTTAAATATTTTAAAATCTCCCTTAAATCCCTTTTTTCTACACAAACATCTGCTTTTTCTTTTAATACTGGTTTAGCACAAAAAGCTATTTTAAAACCTGCTTTTTTAAACATACTTATATCATTAGCCCCATCTCCCACAACCACAGTATCTTCTAATTTTATTCCTTCAATTTCGGCTATTTTTTGCAATATCTCCCCTTTTGCATCTTCTTTTAAAACCTCTCCTTCAACTTCTCCTGTTAGTTTGCCATCTTTAACTATTAGCCGATTTGCAAAAGCATAATCCAATCCCAATTTTTCTTTAATCCTATTAACTGCAATATCAAATCCACCGCTAACAACAGCAACAATATATCCTCTATTTTTTAACTCTTTAATGGTCTCTTCGGCTCCTTCTGTTAACGTTATCCTCTTCATAGCATTTTCTACTTTTTCGACTGGGAGATCTTTTAGTAAGTTTACTCTCTTTTTTAACGACTGCTCAAAGTTTAATTTTCCTTCCATCGCTTCTTTTGTGATTTTTTTAACCTCTTCTTCAACTCCTGCTTCTTTTGCGATCTCATCTATTGTTTCATTATTAACCAACGTGCTATCGAAATCAAATAAAATAAGTTTCTTTTTTTCCATTTAATCACCGCTCTCCAATTCTTTAATTACCTATTATAAATTTAGATTCAAGTGAGTTTTTAAATTATTAATTCTGCATTTTCAATTAATGTTTTTCTTTTAACTTATATGATTTTAGAGTTAATGTTTATGTCTGGATTTATAAAATTCATGTTTTTGTTTGTTTTGAACATCTTTAAACTTTTAAATGGACTCTTAGAAAAATAGATAATTTTATCTTCTCTGTTGTATCCTCTGGTCTTTAAAATAATAATCTGTTCCTTATGATTTCCATTTATTACAAAATATATAAAGTTATTTAATAAATCGTTTTCATCAATAACTCTCATAATCTCAACCTTAAATATCAATTTTTGGACAATAGATTGAAGATTATCAACGTCATTCGAATTTGATATAGTATAAATTTTTTTAATAAATATAATAATATAAATGAAGGACACCTACTTATGATTTAAGATAACAACTTGTTAATCTTCTATTTTGTTTATTTGGCATGAATTTCACAAAAAATTAAAAAAGAGTTATTCAATCTTCTCAATTTTTATCTCATAATCGTGAATAACCGGGTTTGCTAATAACTTTTTGCACATCTCTTCAACTTCTTTCTCGATCTCTTCTTTGCTATCTCCTTCTATAATCATATCGATCATCTTGTATGTTTGGACATCTTTAACGTTATTGAATCCTAAAAAGTTTAATGCCCTGTTTATTGTTCTTCCTTCTGGATTTAAGACACCTTTTTTTAGTTTTATTATAACTGTTGCCTTATACATGAAAACTCACCAATTCTTTTTAATAAGACGCTATATATTTTACCCTCTATTTAATAAGCCCAATCTCTCAGCAACTACCTTATATTTTGCTATAACATCCCCTAAATCCTTTCTAAATACATCTTTATCCAATACATCTCTTGTTTCTTTATCCCACAATCTCATAGTGTCGGGACTTATTTCATCAGCCACTAAGAGATTTCCATCTTTATCTCTTCCTATTTCAATTTTGAAATCCACCAATAAAATCCCTTTTTCATCAAAGTATTTTTTTAATGCTTCATTAACCTTTAATGCAATTTTTTTGATTTCTTCTAATTCTTCTTTTGTTGCTAAGTTTAAAGCCAATGCAATATCATCATTTAACATTGGATCTCCGTATTCATCGTTTTTATAATCAAATTGAACAATTGGAAAGGGTAGTTCTTCCCCTTCTTTAAAGGGATATTTTTTGCATAAGCTTCCTGCTGCGATATTTCTCACGATCACTTCTATTGGGATTATCTCAACTTTTTTAGCAATCATGTATCTTGGTTCTATGTATTTTATGTAATGGGTTTTAATTCCGTTGTTTTCTAAAACCTCGAATAATTTTGAGGAGATTAAAGCGTTTAAATACCCCTTTCCTTCTTTAACATCATGCTTAGCTCCATTTCCAGCAGTTATGTCGTCTCTAAACTCTATTAATACCTTTTCATCGTCAATTTCGTAAATTGACTTTGCCTTTCCACTGTATAATGGTGTTTTTTTCATTAGGTTGATGTCCATAACTCCCACCTTTTCTTAAAAAATAATTATTTAGGTCTAATATTGGCTAATTTTATTTTATTCAACTTTTTTCCTTTTAACTATTAAAACAGGTTTTTTTGATTTTTTAATCACGTTTTCTGTAACGGAGCCGAGGAGTATTTCTTTTAGATTGGTTTTACCGTGGGATCCCATTATTATAATATCTACCTGCTCTTCTTCTGCCACTTTTACGATCTCTTTGTGTGGAACGCCAACAACTATAAGATCTTTAACTTTAAAACCTAATTCTTCAAGTTCTTTTTTAATTGGTTCTATTTTACTTTCTGCCTCTTTCATTAGTTTATCTTTTAATTCCTTTTCAAATTCCTCAACTGATTTATTTAGCCCAGCTACACCTAAAAGTAAAGATAATATATCTTTCTTTTTTATTTCTCTTTCATCTATAACGTGTAGTATTACAACTTCTTCTGATTTAAGTTTTTTAAATGCTTTTACATGATTTAGGGCAAGTTCAGCGGTCTCAGAGAAATCTGTTGGATAGAGGATCTTTTCATATTTTCTGCACATTTTCATCACCAGTTAACCTTTGAATAACTCTCCCGTATAAACTTTGTTTATTGTTTTTATTAAAGTTATCGTCCACAGGAAGAGTAGTAGCCAGTAGAGTGCAAAGCCAATATAATCTACAATATTCAGTTTAAATAAGTTAAATATTAAATGAGATGAAGCAACATACGCTCCGAGAGGGAAGATAAAAGCCCACCATGGCATTCCGTAGGGTAGTTTTAGGTTTTTTATATAGTAGATTGTCATTATAATTGCCATTATAGTCCACCAAAGTCCAAAACCCCAGAATAAAAATGAAAATATATAGAAGGGATTTTTAACTGAGACAAGCGGAGAGTTGTTAACCAAATTTATTATTGCAATGATCCCTGCCCCTATTGGACCGAGATTTATCCATATTGTAGGGGCTAATGCAGAGGGAAGGGGGTTGTGTAATATAAACCTATACATGACTATCGCCAGTAGTGCTAAATATGCAAACAACCCAGATCCTAATCCATAGTAGTTTACAAGAGTGATTAACTCGTAGAGAAGTCCTGAGGAGTGTGGCATTAATAAACTGCCAGCGATTGCCATAACGAGTAAACCTACTGGAGGAATATACCACCCAGGATTTACGTGATCTAATTTTATGTGTTCAGATTTAAACATGTAAAACGTTACTATTGTGCTGAATATGAGCATTCCAACAACTCCTAACCACCAGAAGATCTCTCCGATAAACATGTTATTTCCAATCATTATAAAGTCGGAGGCCAATACAAGGCATGCAACTGCAACTGTCGGATAGAAAGAACTTAATATTGGATGTTTTAAATCAGCAAATGCATTTTTTGGAAACATTATCCATCTTAATGTCCATGGAATTATAAATATAAAAAACATTCCTATATTAAAATAAAATAGTAAATATGCCAAACTCTTCAATATTGGGAAATAGGTTGAATAAAGTAAGCTGTCTATTGCTAAGATTCCTGTTCCCATTACTGCTGCAAACCATGAGGGAATAAAATTTTTTATTATATCTAATTTGGATTCGCATGCTTCGAACATTATTTTCACCTAAAATCTCTGTTTTTTATTTTTTATAATGTAGTTTTATTTTTAATTATTTAATTCTGCTTCCAAATTTGTTTTTGTAGTTTGGTTATCTGCTTTAACGCATTAAATATTTACACTTATATTTATAGTTTTTGATTAACAAATGTATTTCAATATTTTTAAAAAATATCTAAATAAATTTTAATGGATTGACGAATTTAATAGTCAACAGTTCATCCGCATATATCAATAGACAATTAAATAAAAAAATAAAAATAAAAAAGAAACAATTGCGGGATTATTTGATTGGAACGAACATTGAACTTCTTGTAGCTCCCATACCTGGGCTTCCATGCTGAACTGGTTTTCTTGTTAACGCAAACTCTCCTAAATAATGCCCAATCATCTCAGGAGAGATCTTCACTTCTACAAACTCTTTTCCGTTGTAAATTCCAAAGGTTATTCCAACCATATCCGGAGTTATAACAAAGTCCCTACAATGTGTCCTTATGGTTCTTGGTTCTTTACCTTTATTTAATAATCTTCTCGCTTTTTTGATTTTCATTGCCAATTTTTTCTGTTGTGGAGTTAATCCTCTTAATAATGTTCTTCTCTGTCTTGCAGGCAACAACTTTGCAAACTCTCTTAAAGGCATTTGTTGCAACTCCTCTAACGTGTATCCTCTATACTTAAATTCAATCTTTCTTGAAATTACTTGTTTTTTCTTTTTGATTCTTCTTCTTTTTACAGATGCCATTATTATCCACCTTAGTAAGTTTCTTTTTTATTTATTATTTCCTTAAAAAAATAAAATTTAAATTATTTTCTAACTCCTGTTCTTCTTGCAGATATATGTCCAACTTTTCTTCCTGGTGGAACTTTTTTCCTTGAAACGGTTGTTGGTTTTCCAGTGTGTTGATGTCTTCCTCCACCGAATGGGTGATCGACAGCGTTCATTGCAACTCCTCTAACTCTTGGCCATTTAACTGCTTTTGCTTTCATTGCATAGTATTTCTTTCCTGCCTTAACTAATGGTTTCTCCTTTCTACCTCCTCCTGCGACAACACCTATTGTTGCTCTACACATGGAGTGGAGTGCTTTAATATGTCCTGAAGGTAGTTTAACGTAGGTTCTTTCTCCATCGTGGGTTAAGATATGAGCGTAGCATCCCCCTGCTCTTACTAATTTTCCTCCATCTCCTGGAATTGATTCTATGTTAAAGACAGGGATCCCCTCTGGAATTGATCCTAATGGTAGAATGTTTCCGGGTTTTATCTCTGCAGAGACACCACATTCAATAATATCTCCAACTTTTACTCCTTCTGGCACAACCAATAATCCTTCTTCTCCTGTTTCATACTCAACTTTTGCAACAGGAGCACTTCTTCCAGGATCGTGGAGTATATCAACGATTTTTCCAATAACTTTTCCTCCTTTTTCTAACTCGTCAAATTTTCTGTATCTTGCTTCCCCTCTTCTTTTGTGTGAAGGACAAGCATACACTGAAGATCCTCTACCTCTTCTTTGAGAGATCAATCTTTTTCCCATTTTCACCACCACTTGAGGTAAATTTTTATGTGTTGAGTGTTTTTAGTTATTATATTTAATTAATGTTAAATTTGCAATTTTTAGTTTTATTTCAATTTTTACAACTCCTGATATTTAGTTAATATTTTCTCGACTATTTTCACTGTTTATCTATTTTAGTAGATTCCTAAGCTTGCTGCAATTTTGGTTGCATCGTATTTTGGTTTTAATTTAACATATGCTTTCTTCTCTCCTTTTGGAGTTATTAGTGTGTTTACTTTTTCAACTTCCACATCAAACAACTCTTTCATTGCTTTTTTTATATCCTCTTTTGTGGCTTTTTTATCTACATAGAATACTAATTTATTTTCCTCTTCAATCATTTTAACTGTTTTTTCAGTTACCACTGGCATTTTTATTACATCAAAGGCGTCCATTTTCATCCCCTTGTTTCGATATTTTCTTTTATTGTTGTGTTATAGTGGTTATTTTTTTATTGATGTTTACCATCTTTACGATTTTTCGATTTACCAAAGATTAGAAAATTGAAATTATTCAAATCTCTCTTTTAGTTTTTCAAGTGCTTTTTCTGTCCAAACAGTTAATCGTCCAGCAACTCCTCCAGGTGCTAAGTGTATTATTCCCAAGTCCTTTGCGGTTATAACATCAACTCCTGGTAGGTTTCTTGAAGCTAAAATTGCTTCGCATTTATCTCCAACAACAACTAAAACACTTCTTGGTTTTCTGTATCTTCTTCCTCTCATTTTACCTTTTCCAGCTCTAATTTTAATTCCATTCTTTGCCCTTATAACATCTTTATCAATTCCCAACTTTTCAAAGACAGCAAATACATCTTTTGTTTTTTGTAGATTTTCAAATGAGTCCTCTACAACGATAGGTAAATTTTCAGATTCAAACACATGTCCTCTTTCTTTAACTAATTCAGGATTCGCTGTTGCTGCAATAGCACTTTTTATTGCTTTAATTCTTTCTTTTTTATTTACTCTTTCCCATAATTTCTTTTCAACTTTTGGAGGGTGAGCTCTTCTTCCACCAACTGCCTGAGGAACTCTTGCAGCCCATCCTTGTGGAACTCTATCTACTCTTGCTCTACCATGCCCTTTACCAATGTTTTTGGCACTTGTCCTTAAACCTGCTAACACGTCAGATCCTTTTGGCTGTAATCTTGCCGTGAATGCAGATAAAAATGCTCTTTTTATTAAATCAGGTCTGTATTCTTCTTCAAATATTGAGGGTAGGTCGATTTCTTTTATTTCTTCTCCGTTGAGGTTATAAACAACTGCCTTCATTACTATCCACCTTCTCTCTCCATTATTGAATATCGTTAAATCATCTGTTTTTTCTGATTTTAATTTTTATTAATTTTTATTTTACTTATTTTACATTATTTTTTACTTTTAATTTTAAGTGTTTTAATCATTTATTATTTTTCATGGTTTCTTACTTATTTTCCTTGTTTTGATGTTGTGCTTATGTATGTTATTTCTGGAACTTTTATCAATGGCTCTTCTGGTCTTATAGCCCTTCTTAATACAATTAATCTTTTTGCAGGCCCTTGAACTGAACCTTTTAATACAACATAGTTGTTTTTTATAACTCCGTAGTGTAGGAATCCACCTTTTGGAGTTATCTCTTCTCCATTGTTCCCAATTTTTAATATTCTTTTGTTGTATTCTGTTCTTTGATGATAACCCATTTGTCCTGGCATTGGAACTGTCCACATGATCATCTTTGGTTGCCATGGCCCAATAGAACCAACGTGTCTTCCTACTCCTTTTCTTGCATGCTTTCCAAATTGTATTTTAACTCCCCATCTTTTAACTTGCCCTTGGAAGCCCTTACCTTTTGTAATTCCAATTGTGTCTGCTAATTCTCCTTCTTGGAATACATCTGTAATGTTTAACTGCTTACCTAAAATCTCTTTAGCGTAGTTTAATCTCTCCTCAATGTCTTTTCCTCCAATTCTAATCTCCAAGATCTCTGGTTTTTTCTTTGGCAAGCAAGTTAGTTTTGGATTTGTATGGACGAGAACTCTAACGTCCTCTATTTTATCTTTTATTGCCTCTAAATCATCAACTGTCTTTCTTTCTTCTTTTTTTGGAAGATTTATTTTTCTTTCCAATTCCTTGTCTAAGTTGTCTGCCCAGACCTCTGTTAATGTTGTTAAATAGTTTCTTTCATTTCTTCCGTAGACCCTTATTGCACATACGTTGATTGGTGGTGCTTCTAATATTGTGATTGGAGTAAACACTTCTTGCCCTGCTTTTGGACTTTTTTGATTATCTTCTTTTATGAATGCATGGCTCATTCCTGCTTTATAAACTGGAAATGCCTGTAATCTTACTGCCTCTTCATCTGGCCAGCTTCTAATTCTTGGAACTGGTCTTTTTGCTCTTTTTCTCGGACTAAATGCTAACGATCCTCTTCTTGGTCTATTAATACTCAATCCCATAATCTAACCTCCCGAATACATTTTGATGTTCTTTAAAATTCAAGTGTTTTCGATTTTTTAGTTTTTTACTGATTAAGATATTTATGGTATAAGATATTAGATATTATTTAGCATTATTATAGGGTTTGCTCGATTCCGCAAACCTGTCATTGCCCATGTGGGCTTTTCAGGTTTGCATTATATAAACTTAAAATTAAATATGATCAAAAAGAAAAGGAGGAGTGTATAATCAAATACAACACAATAGGTATATAAAATTTTTGGTGATCAGTGTGGAAGATGTAGGTTATCTTGTGGATTATCTTGCAAATAAAGATGAGGTTAGAGAGGAGGTGTTAAAGTTATCGAGGGAGATAACGAGAGATTGTGCAATGCTGATAAGGAGAATCCATAAGGAGAATGATGGCAGAGAGTTTGAAGAAGAGTTAAATAAAATCGCTGAAAAGATTAAAAACTTGAATTCGTTAGCAACTTTCCCAGAATTTGTCAATTATCTATCTACACCTCAGCAGGAGTTTGTAGAGGCACTATCTCTTTATGAGATAAAATTTAACAATAAAATTCCAAGATACAAAGATGTTGAATTTGTTAGAAAGGAAAATTACATATTGGGCTTAGCAGATGTAGTTGGAGAGTTGAGGAGGGAGGTTTTGGAAGCAATGAAAGATGATAACTTAGAAAATGTGGATAGATTTTTTAGATTTATGGAAGATATTTATGAGTTTTTAATGAATTTTGATTATTACCACGTAGTTGATAATTTGAGGAGAAAACAGGATATTTGTAGGGGAATCTTAGAGAGAACTCATGGAGATATTGTTAATTTTATTCAAAATCTCAAACTTAGAGAGGAGTTAAAGAGAGTGCAAAATCCTTAATTCATATTTATTTTGATGAAACTTTCTTAAAGTTTTATTCAATAGGAAATCTCAATAACCCTGCTATTCCCCCTAATGCCTTTAATTGCTTTCCAGAATCGTGTTCTGATGAGACGATTACAACTTTTCCACCCATCTCCTCTACACGACTTATTATTTCTTCAATTTCTCTATTCCGAACAAAACTATCCGAAACCAGTAAGGTATCTATTGCAGAATACTCTAACGCTTTTTTTACTTCATCAATTCCGTAAACAGCTAATCCTTTTTTTGCTATCTCTTCTAATAGTTTTTCTATCAGTTGTGTTTCTTTTGCAACCCTTGATTCTTTATAGATTCTGTTTATTATTCCCCTTTTAATAACTTCATTCATTCCTGCTCTTGATGTTGTTGAAATACTTTCAACTACTATTTTTCTTTTTAACTCAGGGTATTGAGAGGAAATAAAGTTGTAAAAACTATTTTTTGCAAATCCAGGGCCTGCTACAAGGATGTTGTCAACATCATACTCCGATAAAACCTTCGCTATCTCATGATAATACTCTTTTTTTAACTCTTCATTTATCTTGTAGTCAAGTTTTTTTGATGAGTGGGATTTTATTGAGCAGATCTCTTTTATATTGTAATCCCTGATTTCGAATATTTCTGCCTCTTCATCATCCATTATTACAACCAAAACTTTTGGTCTTTTTGAGGAATTAATTGCATCTTTTATTCTTTCTATTTGCCATTTTTTCCATTCCTTTTGTATTGAGATTTCATCGTAGGGCTTAACCTCTATTGTGTGATGACTTCCAAGAGGAACATCCTCAGGTCCGCTAATTATAGTTCCAAGAATTCTAACTCGTTTTGTGTTTTCATCGAATTCAACGTTCTTTGTCTCAATTCCCAAAAACATTTTTTTCTTAGCTCCCCTATCTGCTCTTATCATATCCCCTTTATCTTGAACTCTCCTTTCAGTTATTGCAAATATTTTATCCCCTTCTTCTATTATGTTGTAGATAACCCAAAGATCGTCTAAATTTTCAGGCATGAGTTTTATTGTCTGCTTTTGAGGAATTTCTTTTATTATCTTCATTTACACACCTCCTTATCTGGATTTAAATATAATTTAAATCTGCCCTACATCAATATCTCCATTTTCAAGGACATATATTCTAAATTTCTTCTTAACTGTTCTTTTCTCAATAAATTCTGAGGCAGAATTTTTTAAAACATCTAAAAGTTCTAAGGTGTTATATTTTACTTTTATTCCCGCAGTATCTGCTTCTTTAAAAACAACTTCGGGTATTTTAAGGACGTCAGTTCCCTCTTCAATATCGAGAAAGATCGGGGCCATTATTTTGTTATAAATTCTTAAAGTGTTTTTGGCTTTTTTTACATTTTCTCTCGCTCTTTTTTCTATCATACTTATGTTTGCTCTACTTGTCCCGAGTATTTTTGCAATTTCTTCCTGAGTGAGGCCTTTTTTTCTTAATTTTAATACCTTTATTTGTGTCTCAGTTAAAAACGAGTTTTCTACCATAATAGACACCTAAATTGTTGTCTGTTTTGTTATCTATGTTATTGTTTCAAACTAAATATCTATATAAATAAAACTTAATTAATGATTATTTAAATTGTCAATTATTTAGATTGTTTAAGTGAACCTTTGTTAATTTTATAGAATTAATGTTAATCAATACTGATTATAATTATTTTGCTATGCTATATGATATAAAAACCCTATCAAAAACAAAGAATAAAAATAAAGCAATAAAATAATAAAAGATAAAAAATGGAAATGATAGAAATAAGAGATTAGAAAGAGGGGAAGATTATGGATCTTGACGAGGAAAAAAGAAGAGTTATTGAAAAACTTATAAGAGAGGGATATATTAAAAGTAAGAGGGTTATAGATGCACTGATGAAGGTTCCAAGGGAGGAGTTTATTCCAGAACATCTGAGAAAATATGCCTATGTAGACACTCCCTTGGATATTGGCCATGGACAAACGATCTCAGCAATTCACATGGTTGGATTGATGAGTGAACTTTTGGACTTGAAACCAGGGATGAAAGTGTTAGAAATTGGAACAGGTTGCGGTTATCACGCAGCGATAACTGCTGAGATTGTTGGAAAAGATGGGTTAGTTGTTAGTATTGAGAGAATTCCCGAGTTGGCAGAAAAAGCTGAAAAAACTTTAAGAAAGTTAGGATACGATAACGTGATTGTAGTTGTAGGGGATGGAACACTTGGATATAAACCGTTAGCCCCTTACGACAGGATCTACGTTACCGCAGCCGGTCCAAAGATTCCAAAGGCGTTAATAGAGCAACTGAAAGATGGTGGAAAGTTGTTAATGCCCGTTGGAAAATATTTACAGAAGTTGATTTTAGTAGAAAAGAGAGGGGATGAACTGATTATGAAGGACTATGGAGAAGTGGCTTTTGTTCCTTTAATTGGTAAAGAAGGGTTTCCTTAATAATGATCTGACTTAAAAAATCAACCTTTTTGGTGAAATAATGCTTTGGAAAGATGTTTGTGAGATATTTGATAAAATAGAAAATACAACAAAACGGTTAGAGAAAAGAGATTATTTCATTAAATTAATAGATCTTGTTAAAGAAAAAGGAAAACCAGAAGATTTAAAGAAAATATGTTATATGGCCATTGGAAGAGTATATCCTGAATATGACGAAAGGGAACTTGGCATTGGAGAAAAACTACTAATAAATGCAATAACTTCGATGGGAATTAAAAAAGAGGAATTATTAGAAAAAATTAAAGAGACAGGAGATATTGGGTTTGCAGTAGAACAGTTAAAATCAAAAACAAAACAGTTATCTTTGCTTCTATCTCCTTTAACTGTGGATGACGTTTATGAAACCTTAAAAAGAGTTGGAGAAATTGAAGGAGAGGGCTCTCAAAAGAAGAAATTAAGATTAATAAGTAGTTTGTTTATGAGGGCCTCTCCAATAGAGTGTAGATACTTAGCGAGATTGATTTTAGAAGATATGCGACTCGGTATGAATGTTCCTACGATACTTGATGCCCTATCCGTTTACTTCAACGTTCCAAAGGAAAAGTTGGAGAAGATATATGCTATAACGAATGACATTGGACTATTGGCTGAAAAATTAATTAAAAATGAGTTAGAAAGTGAGGACTTGAAGTTAAAACTATTTAGGCCGATAAAACCAATGCTGGCACAATTAGCCCCTTCAATTGAGGAGGCATTATTGGAGATGGGAAAAGCCCAATTTGAGACGAAATATGATGGAGCGAGAGTTCAAATTCACAAAGGAGGGGATAAAGTTAAGATATACAGTAGAAGATTGGAAGATGTTACAAATGCTCTTCCAGAAATTGTGGATGCAATCAAAAAGATAAATGTTGAGGAATTGATAGTAGAAGGGGAGTGTGTTGCAATAGATAAACAAACAGGAAAACCAAGGCCTTTCCAAGACATTCTTAGGAGATTTAGAAGGAAATATGACATTGGAAAGATGATGAAAGAAATAAATTTGAGAGTTTATTTATTTGATATTCTCTATAAAAACGGAACATCTTTGATAGATGAGGAATTTGAAAAAAGAAGAAAAGAATTAGAAGATATTGTAGGTTATGAAAACGATTGGAGGACAGAACGGGAAAGAATAGAACGAGAGTTAAAATCTGACAAGATTGTGGATATTTCCTACAAATTAGTTAGTGATGATCCAAAGGAAGCAAGAGAGTTTTACAATTGGAGTTTATCAATCGGACATGAGGGAGTTATGATAAAAAACTTAAAAGCCCCTTACACTCCAGGTAGTAGAGTTAGAACAATGTATAAATTTAAACCAACTCTTGAAAGTTTGGATGTTGTTATAACAAAGGCAAAGAGAGGAATGGGAAAGAGGAAAGATTGGTATGGATCGTTTGAAATATGCGTTAAAGATGAAGAAGGGAATTTATATCCGATAGGTTATGTTGGAACTGGATTAAGTGAAGCGGATTTGGAAATGTTAAAAGAGGAAATTGACAAAATAATAAAAAGAGATCTCGGAGAGGAGGTTGAAGTTGAACCAAAAATTGTTATTGAAGTTGCTTATGAAGAAATTCAGAAATCAGATAAGTATCCATGTGGTTATGCCCTAAGGTTTCCAAGGGTTGTAAGATTTAGATTTGATAAGGGAAAGGATGATATAAACACTGTAAAAGATGTGGAAAGAATTTATGAGATACAGAGAGGTAGAAAGTGAGATATTTTTAGGGGGGAGAGGAAATGGAGGTCTTTGGAAACGATCTATACAACATAATAATTTTTATACTAATAGCGGTGTTTGGTGTATTGGTTGGAAAAATCGTTGATAGGATTATAAGAAACTACTTAAAACGCATAATAAACAAAACTAAAACAAAATTTGACGATATATTGTTAGATGCTATTGATCTGCCAATAATTGTATTGGTTGTTACGATATTTTTTTATTTTGGTTTAAGATTTTTAACGTTGCCAGATTATCTATTTAAAATAATAAACGAATCAGTTAAAGTAGTGGTTATTCTATGTGCAACATATTTTGCAGTTAAATTTTTAGATGGGGTATTTGAGCACTACCTCATCCCCTTGACAGAGAGAACAGAAACAGAGTTAGATGAACATATAATAAAACCACTCAAAAAAGTTGTAAAGATCTTAACAATTATTCTCGGGTTGTTAACTGCTTTAAGCTCAGTTGGTTATGACATTACCGCTTTATTGGCAGGTTTGGGTGTTGGTGGTTTAGCAGTTGCTCTGGCAATGCAAGATACAATAAAAAATTTTATTGCGGGCATTTTAATATTAATAGATAAGCCGTTTAGTTTAGGGCACTGGGTAAAGGTTAAAGGAGCAGAAGGGATAGTGGAAGAGATTGGTATTAGAAGCACAAGAATAAGAACGTTTGATCATACCCTAATAACAATTCCAAACTCTGAACTTTTAGATTCAGCAATTGAAAATTTAACAGTTAGGGATAGAAGAAGAGTTTTAACGACTATTGGCTTAACATACGACACACCAGTAGAAAAAATAGAAAAAGCAAAAGAAATTGTGAAAGCAATACTGGAAGAACATCCTGCTACTCTTCCTCCATATAGGGTTCATTTCAAAGAGTACGGGGACTGGTCTCTAAATTTGAGAGTTGAGTATTTTGTAAGAAATGTAGGGTTTGATTACTATTTAAATGCAATTGATGAGATAAATTTAAAAATAAAAAAGGAATTTGAGAAGGAAGGAATAGAAATGGCGTTTCCAACATATACGGTTTATTTGAATAGGGACAATTAAAGCAATGAAATTTCCTATTTTTTATTTTTTAAAGTTTTAATTTTAAATATCTCTTAATTTTGTCAATTATGGTTAAGTTATGATGTTTAGTTCCAACATCTTCTTCAATGTAAATAGGAACCCCTGATATTATTGAAGCCAATTTCATATATGCCAAAGAAGCAGGAGAATTTTTTTTGTATTCAATAACACACATTTTTTTTAGTGCTGCTGCCCTAACACTCTCATCTTCCGGAACTTCAACTAACACCTTTCCCTTTATGATCATCTCTATCTCATCCCTTCTCATCTCCCCAAAATCCCTTCCAACTCTATTCAACACAATGCCAAGAAGAGGGGTTCCTGCCATTTCTGCACTCTCTTTTAACCTAACAGCGTCAATGATTGAAAACATCTCAGGAGTAACAACAAGAAGTAGTTTATCTGCAATTGCCAGGTGTGTTGCCATCTCTCTATTTAATCCCGCAGGGGCATCGATCACTATATAGTCGAAATCATCCACTACTTCATTTACAACATCTGGAAGTAAATCAATATCTGATTTTTTATACCCTTCGAGAGATAAACTTGTGGGAAGAACATAAACTCCTGTTTTGTGTTTATAGATCGCTTCTCTGACATCTGCCTCTCCACTTAATACTTCGTGTAATGAGGGCTTTTTTCTTTCTAAGTTAAATAAGACCCCTAAATTTGCCATTGATATATCTCCATCTATTGTTAAAACCTTTTTTCCTAATTTTGCGAGAGATACTGCCAAAGAGGCAGATGTAGTGGTTTTTCCAACTCCTCCTTTTCCTGATGCAATGGTTATAATCATAATATCCCAATTAGTCCTTTTTAAGCTCATTTATGTTATTAATTGACATTTTTGATTTAATTATTTTATCCTGTTATTAAAAATTTAATATTTAATTAACTTTTAATCCTTAATCCTTTAGGTATCATATAATTATTCTCAAATTTTAATTACTCTATTACTTTATATCAAAAACAATTTAAAAATATTTGGGTTTTTGAATTAATATTACTAATCAACTCCAATATGTAATATATAGAAAGTGGAGCGATCGTATCATATAACTTTATGAGGGTTATTCTTTTTAACGATTATTATCTCCGCTGAGATCTTTTTACAGCAATAACTGAAATATAACCGAAAATTTTAAATACTGTATTTTCTAAGAACATTTATTGAAAATCTTTTGTGAGGTGATATTATGGCTGAGCTTCCAGTTGCACCATTTGAAAGAATCTTGAAAAAGGCAGGAGCAGAGAGAGTTAGTAGAGCTGCTGCTGAATACTTAGCAGAGGCAGTTGAAGAAATCGCATTAGAGATTGCAAAAGAAGCAGTTGAATTAGCTAAGCACGCAAAAAGAAAAACAGTAAAAGTCGAAGACATAAAATTAGCTTTAAAAAAGTAAGATAATTGAAAATAACACAAAACAGTTAAAAGACAAACAAAAAACGACTGTTTAATTTAGAATGTTGCAGTTATTTTATAACCCTATTTTATTTTTTGAGAGATTTATTATTTGATTTTATTAGATTTTATTGTTTTGTTATATTGTTTTGTTATTAGGTCTAATTTTTTATTGATTTAATAGGATTTTGAGAATAACATTTATCTTATGTATATGCACATAATCATAACCTAATATATCAATTAGTTGTTTACACTGTTGGAACCTATAATGGGAGAGATGCAAATAACAACAAAAATAAAAATCGAAATGAAATAAAAAATAAAATAATAAAATTAAAATGAACAAAATTTATTAAAATCTATTAAAATATATATTAAAATTTTATTTGCGGTGGAATCAATGCATAAAGTAGTAAAGGATATAAAATATGCAGTAATAACAGTAAGCGATAGTAGATATAATATGCTAATTAATATAGAGGACAGAAAAGACCTAAAAAATATAAACGATGAGTCAGGAACACTTCTAACGAAAGAGTTAGATGCCAAGGTTTATACCATAGTTCCTGATAATAAAGAGATGATAAAAGGTGTGGTTGAGCATATAGCAGATCACTTTGATGTTGATTGTATTGTCTTAACAGGAGGAACTGGTATCTCAAAAAGAGATAACACTGTTGAGGCACTTAAAGATCTGATAGAGAAAGAACTGGATGGTTTTAAAATTATCTTTCAACATATGAGTTATGAGGAAGTTGGGTTCTCTGCAATACTATCAAGAGCTATGGCTGGAATTTATAAGGATAAAGTAATATACTCAATTCCTGGCTCTGTAAATGCATGTAAGACAGCTTTAAAAATAATTAAAAAAGAAACTGGGCATATATTGGGACATTTGGGGAGATAAACTATGAAATTTTTACTAATAGCATCAAATAGAGATCCTGCAAGTAAAAACATTGCTAAATGCATAAGAGAGGAATTTGGAGTGGATGTATTTGAAGTTGAGAAGGAACTTTTATCTATAACGTCAGATGATTTAGAAACTGCACATTATTACATATTTTTGTCAAAACACAGAAGTAAAGCAGGAAAACCTTCCTTAACCGTTCACACTCCAGGAAATTTAACAGAAAATAACGAATTCGGAGGAAATCCAAAAGAAGTATGTCCGAGTGATGCTATTTTAAACACCCTTCTATTAAAAAACATCTACAATACATACGTGGAATTCCACAAACTCGGAAAAATAGGAAACTTTGACGTGTCTTTTGAGGTTGTTCATCACTCTCCAACAGATTTAAAAGCCCCAACTGTCTTTGTTGAGATTGGAAGCACAGAAAAAGAGTGGCGTTTAAAAGAAGCGGGAGAGGTAATTGCAAAATCTGTTTTGGATACCATAGAGATGATTAAATCAAAAAATTACGATAAAAAAATTAAAGCGGTAGGGTTTGGAGGAGGACATTATGCTCCAAAATTCACAAAACTTGCATTAAGCGGAGATTACTATTTTAGTTATCTTATTCCAAAATACTGCTCAGTTGATGAAGATGTTCTAACTCAACTTTTCGAAAAAACAGATGTGGATATTGCTCTTATTGATTGGAAAGGTTGTAAAGGAGAGGATAAGAAAAGATATGTAAAATTTTTTGAAAAGGAGGGAATTAAATGGGAAAAGATTTGAGAGAACTACTTTTAGCATTTAAAAATGGAGAACTTGATATTAATGAAATTGAAAAATTAATAAAACTAAACTATTTTGAGGAGATTGGGACTGAATTAAAACTTGATATAAATAGAGAGTTTAGAACGGGCGTTCCAGAAGTTGTTTATGGCAGAGGAAAAAGTATAGATGAGATAATTAACTCAACGTTGAAACTTGCAGAGAATAATGGAGTTGCTCTTGCCACAAAGATAGAAAATATCGAAAAACTTTGCGACGAAATTAGGAAGATGGATCTAAAAAACTATGAGGTAAAGATTAATAAAAGGGCGAAAACATTAATAATAAAAAATAAAAACTATAAAATAAAAAAAATAGGTAAAGTGGGAATATTAACTGCGGGAACTTCCGATATTGCAGTAGCAGAAGAGGCAAAAGATACTTTGGAAGTGATGGGAGTTGAGACAATAACATCTTATGATGTTGGAGTGGCAGGGATACATCGACTTTTTCCTGCTTTAAAAACTATGATAGAGAAGGATGTTTCCTGTGTGATAGTTGTTGCAGGAATGGAAGGAACCCTCCCCTCGGTTGTAGCTTCTATGATTGATGTGCCAGTTATTGGTGTGCCGACATCAACATCTTATGGAATAAAGATCACCCCCCTTTTGACAATGTTGCACTCCTGCTCCCCTGGGATTGCAGTTGTTAACATAGATAACGGATTTGGAGCAGGCGTTTTTGCTGGCTTGATCGTGAGAAGATGTTATAGATCTCACGGTGTCAAATAATATTAAATAATTAAATTAACTAAAATATAATAACCCATAACGATAGGTGAATAATAGAAAGCTATCAAGTCGTATATTCTAACATTGCGACGTGAGAATATACGGATTAAACAATTTTGAATAATATTAGATGAGGGAATGGTTATGATAAAGGTAGTTGAAGGAGAGTTAGTTGAAAAATTAAATGAAGGACAGTTAGATGATCTTATAAACAAAATTGATATTGGTTATATACTTGTTTTAGCGAAAAAAGATGGGAAATTATGGGAAGGATACATTTTTGTTGAGAATGGAAAGGTTATTGGGGTTTATTACACCGATAATGATATGGTTGAAGAGTATGGAAACCTTGAGGGAATAGTAGAACTGTTGAATGAAGAAGATAAGTCAATTGAAATTTACAAATACAATAGAGATAAGATAAATCTGATGAAGTGGTTGTATCCTGAGATCTTTACAGTAAAAATCCAAGAAGAAACGGAAACAGAAAAAGAAGAAAAGCCAGATAGTAAAGAAAATTATCTTAATATTAAATTAGACATCCCTCTTGATAAATTAATAGCCACAAACGTGCGAGATTTTGAGAAATATTTGGAAGATGGGAAGTATATTGTTATAAACGTCTATAAAAAATCTTCTAATGGCTATGAAAATGGATATATAATATTTAAAGGAAGGGAACCAATAGGTGCCGCTTACGAGTGCAATTTGGGAGTTTTACTTGGAGAGACCGCTTTAAAAAAATTGGAACAACTACTCTCTGATGAGGATTCTATCATTGATGTTTATGAATACAATGAAAGAAAGGCAAATATTATTTTAGAGTTATACCCAGAGATGAGATTGGTTAGTGAAGATGAGAAAGAGAAAGAAGAAAATAAAGAACTTCAAGAAGAACAAATGCCAATAAATGAGGTTTCAAGAGAGGAACTACTAAAAAAACTTGGAATAAAAGAGCCGGATGAAGATTGGGTAGAAACAATACTTGAAGAAGTGTTTAGTCCCTCTGAGGAAGAGTTAGAAGAATTAAAAGAGAAACTCTGTAAAGAGATCGTAGAGAGAATTAAGATGATGGATGGAATTGAAGATGTAAAGCCAGAGTTAAAAATAAAATGGGAAAATGGAAGATACTATTTGTTTGGAGATATTCATGTGAAGAGGAAAAGAATATTGGGAATAATTAAAAAAGATGTTGATCCATCTGTGGTTAAGTTTGAAATAGATAAGATAATTAGAAAGCATCTCTCAAAATACACATCGAGAATTTCAATAAATGTAGATTAAATTATTATTAAGTGGAATCTAATTGTTATTGATTCATTTTAAACCTCACAAAAAAGTTAAATAAAAAATTATATAAAATCAAATTATGAAAATTATTAAATTAAAAACCTTTAATAAAAATTAAAAATAACGATAATACGTTGAGTAAGGAAAAACGTGTGAAGAGGTTTAACTATGAATGCGATAATTGCCTTTCTAATCCTTTTTATAGTGGGAGTAGGAATTGGAGTTGGAGCTTACTACTATAAAGAGAGAGAACAGAAAAAAACCTATAAATTGATAGAAATGGAAATTATAGAAAACTTAAAGGAATTAAAGCCATATGTTGCCCCTGATGAAGATAAAGAATATACAAAAGAATTTGACTTGGTTGAAATCGCATTATCTTATGATATTGAGGATATTATTGTTGTTAACGATGAGGGGCTGGTTATTGCTACGACATTAAAAGATGCTGAGGAAGTAGGAGCAACTGCCTCAGGGATCTTTGAATACATAAAAAAGATGTGTGGAAACGTTAAAAAAGTTGTGATATATAAAGATGACAGTTATCTATACATATATCCTTTAAACTTGTATGGAGAAAACTTATATGTGATAATTGAGTCAAAAATCTCACTTGATGTAATTGAAGAGAAAGAAATAATGAAAAAGATAACAGGAGTTCTTAAGAAGTATTTCTCTGCTATTAAGACAATAGAGCAAGAAATTCCAGAGGAAGGAATTTTAGCAGTGTAATTGAATTAAATTAATAAAAAATATATTAAAAAAATAAAAATAAAAAAATATTTTAATTTAAATGGGCAATACAGTTCCCTTAACAGGAACAAAAGTTGGAATCTTTAATGTTTTCCAAATTGTCATAGCGAAAGAGAGCGCTTGATACCTCTCCCCATGCATAACAATCGCTTTTTCTGGTTTTGGAATCTTTTTTATATATCGAACCAATGAATTATAATCCCCATGTGCAGAAAACTCAATTTTAACAACTTTACCGTTTATTGGTATTTTATTTTTAAATGGCTGGATTTCTTCTGCTCCTTCTTCTAACTCTCTACCAATAGTTCCTTCTGCCTGATAACCCGTTAATATAAGCTTGTTCTTAGGATCTTTTAGTAGTTTTAAATACTTTAAAATAGGTCCACCCTGAACCATTCCTGATGTAGAAACGATAATACATGGTTCTTTATTAAAAACTAAATTATCATCCGCTTTTTTTATTTCTCCAAATGGATTTATCCCATTTTCTATCATATTCTTTATTTTTGGATTCAGCCAGTTAGTATAACTCATATAAACAGCAGTAGCGTGAATCAGAGATCCATCCGTATAAATAGGCACTTCTGTTAAATTACCACTCCTCATGTAGTTATTTAATATTAATAAAATTTCCTGAGCTCTGCCTATTGCAAAGACAGGAATTATAACTTTTCCTCCATTTTCTATGGTTTCGGCGATCTCCTCTATTAGCTGTCTTTCTAAGGTTTTTCTTGCGGGCTTTACATCCAAGGGTGATCCATAGGTTGACTCCACTATCAAAACATCTATTTCATCAAAGTCAGTGTCAGCTGAAAGTAGAGTTCTTGAAACATTTTCATTTATATCTCCGGTGTAGAGTATTTTTTTACCGTCCACTTCTAAGTATATGGATGCACTTCCTAAGATATGCCCTGCATTATAAAATTTGAATTTAATATTGTCATTTATGCTTCTTTCCTCATAGTAGTTTAAACATTCAACACTACTCATAGCATTTTGAATGTCCTCTTCTCCAAATGCCTTTTTTAAGTTTAGCGTATCTCTCCATGTGATAAACATCAGATCTGCTGTTGGATGAGTGCAGTATATCTTTTTAAATTTGTAAAATGGTAGAGCCCCACAGTGATCTAAGTGAGCATGAGAAATAATAACTGCATCTATACTTTTATCATCAACCTTTGGAATCTCCCCGGTATCTGGAGATAATCCACAATCTAACAATATCTTCCCTTTCTGCGATTCAACTTCTACGCAACTCATTCCTATTTGCTGACATCCTCCATGAAATTTCAATAAAACCATTTTATCCACTCTCCAAAAAATTTATATACACTCGTTTAAATAATGCCTATTCATCCAAATTCAAAATCGCAAATTTCAAATCAAGCGTAATCTTAATTGTTAAATTGGTAATTTCAACAAATCGTTTATCAATAATTACAGATATAAAAATCAAAACATCAAAATCAGAAGTAGAATTTGAAATTAGGGATCAAAATGGAAATAGAACTATAATACAACAAATTATTACTAAAAAATCAACATTGGATCTTCAACATCTAAGTATTATTTAACATCTTTTTAAAATCTTCTATATCTAAATTCGATAAATAGAGAGTTGAATAAATTAAATGAATTATAAAACGTTAACATATTAAAATTGATCAAAAATTAATTTACCAATAATTTGAATAAATGACTTATCAGTAAGTTATTAATTATTAAGTTATATCAACGTATGTGAATCAGTAGTGTGTTTGATATTAAACTTACGATTAAATTTTTTCACTAAAAATTACTTAAAAACATTAAAATACTTAAAAACCTTATTATAGAAAGAGTTTAATTATACCAAGGGACTCAATAACTGATCTATTTTATCATTTTTAAATCTTACTATAAAAATAAAAAAGACAAAAACAATAAAAAAAGATAAACACACATAGTTGGTGAATAGAATGGAGCATAGACATGTTATATCTGCACTGGTTTTAAACAAGCCAGGTGTATTACAAAGAATTTCTGGATTATTTACAAGGAGAGGATTTAATATTTCAAGTATTACTGTTGGAACTACAGAGAATCCTCAAGTTTCAAGAGTGACGATAGAGGTTAACGGAGACGATAGAATCTTAGAACAAGTAATTAAACAATTAAATAAGTTAATAGATGTTATAAAAGTTAGCGAACTGGAAGAAAAAAAGTCAGTTCAGAGAGAACTATGTTTAATAAAAGTTTATGCCCCAACGGAAAGTGCAAAATCCCAAATTATACAATATACAAGTATATTCAGAGGAAATGTTGTAGATCTAAGTCCCGAATCTTTAATCGTGGAGATAACAGGAGGAGAAGATAAGATAAATGCGTTTATTGAGTTAGTTAAACCCCTCGGTATAAAAGAAATGGCAAGAACTGGAATAACTGCATTAGCAAGGGGGCCAAAGATCTTAAAACCAAATAAATGAACAATTTACAATAACCACATTGCAAAGTAGTTTTGTTTGAATAGTTTTTATTATAATTTTAATTAAAGCGCAAATTAATATCAAAGCAATATTAACTATCAAAAAATTAAATTAAATAAATCAGTATTGACTTTAATAGATTTATTGGATATTTTGGAACGTTGGATTTAAACTGAAAAAGTTAATAGGTGGAAAGATGAGTGAAGATGTTAAAATGAAATGTGGGTTAGAAATACACGTTCAGATAGATACTAAATCAAAATTATTCTGCAACTGTTCAACTAACTATTTGGATGCTGAACCAAACACTAACGTATGTCCTGTCTGTTTAGGTTTGCCGGGGGCTAAGCCATTTCCACCAAATAAAAAGGCAGTAGAAGTCGCGATAATGGTTGCGAAAATGCTTGGATGTGAGATTGTTGTTGATAAGGATATATACTTCCAAAGAAAGCATTATGATTATCCCGATTTACCAAGTGGTTATCAGAGAACATCAACGCCAATAGGAGTTAATGGGGAGTTTTTAGGAATAGGAATTCACGAAGTCCACTTAGAGGAAGATCCTGGACAATACAATCCAAGTTTTGGAATCGTTGATTATAATAGAAGTGGAACTCCTCTGATAGAGATCGTTACTGAACCAGACATAAAAAGTCCAGAAGAGGCAAGAGAATTTTTAAAACAATTGATGACCCTATTTAGATACCTCGGATGTTTGAGGGGAGAGGGAACGATGAGAGCAGATGTTAATATTTCCATAAATTATATGGGTGTTCAAGGAAATAGGGTTGAAGTTAAAAATGTTAACTCGATAAGAGGGGTTTATAAGGTTTTAAAATATGAGTTAATTAGGCAAAAGAATATTATAAAAAGAGGAGGAGAAGTTAAAAGAGAAACAAGGGCATTTTTAGAAAGTCAAATGATAACAAAGGCAATGAGAAGCAAAGAAACAGCAGAAGATTATAGATACATCCCAGATCCTGATATTCAGCCGATAGTTATTTCCGAAAAGTGGGTTAAGGAGATAGAGGAAAAAATGCCTGAAACACCTCTTGCTAAGAAGAAGAGATTTGTTGAAGAATACAAAATAAGTGAAGAAGATGCAAAAGTTCTTGTTACTGATTTAGATATGGCTGAGATGTTTGAAAACGTTGTTAAATCACTTGGAAAAAGTAAAGAAAATATCGACTTAGCCGTTGTGTGGATAAGGAACGAGTTAAAGAGGTCTTTGCAGTATCACAAAGTTGATCTATATGAAAGCGGTATAAAGCCCGAACATATAGTTGAATTAATAAAATTAATTAAAAATGGAACTATTTCACAAAAAATTGCAAAAGAGGTTATTGATCTATTGGTAATAAACAGAGGAAAGAAAAAACCAAAAGAGATCGTTGAAGAACTTGGGTTGACGGTCATTAAAGATGAGAGTGAATTGATAAAAGCAGTTGAAGAAGCGATAAAAAACAACCAAAAGGCAGTTGAGGATTATTTAAATGGTAAAAAAGAGGCGTTGAACTTTTTAATGGGGCAAGTTATGCGACTAACAAGAGGAAGAGCAGATCCTAAACGAGTTGTTGAATTGTTAAAGGAGAAACTCGATAAGTAAATCATTAAACGAATTATTTAAATAACAAAAATAAACCGTATAACAAATTTGATTCATAATAAATTCTTATATAATAAATCATCGAATAAAAATAAATAATTAGAGTTCAGATTGACTTTTTAATTTTTAATTTCCATAAAATTTAACGATGATAAATGATAGAAAAATAGATTAAATTTTGATTATAATAATAAAAATATTTAATAATGCACTTTTTAAGAGCCAAGGTGGAATATATGGCTGACTTAGATAGGAAATTAATAGAGATCTTAGATATACTGTCAAAATCAAAAGAGCCCGTAGGGGCTAAAATTATAGCAAGAGAACTTAATAGACGAGGATATAAGATAGGAGAACGAGCAGTTAGATACCATCTGAAACTGTTGGATGGAATGAAATTAACAAAAAAATTAGGATATGCAGGGAGAGTTATAACGGAGAGAGGGTTGGAGGAGTTAGAGAAGGCAAATATTTCTTATAGATTGGGAAGTATATACTCAAATATCTTAGAAAAGACAATATCTGCAAATTACAGATTTGGATATGTGGTTATTAATAGATGTCATGTTTATGCCGATTTCAACGAGGTCCTGAAGACAATAAAGGGAGTTTATGAAAACGGACTTGCAGTAGGAGATCGAGTTGGAATCATAGACAGAGAAAAGTTTGTTGAGATAAATACTCTCTGCTCGCTAAATTTTGACAACGTCTTATTACAAAATGGAATATTCCCACTTCAAGTTTGTGCAGGAATTGTAAAATACGAAGATGGAAAACCAGTTGAATTCAAAGAGATCATTGATTATAAGTCCACATCAATAGATCCTCTAAGGGCTTTTATCGAGAAAAAAGAAACAGATGTAATAGGGATTATAGAGAATGGGGAGGGTTTTCTTCCAGCTAATTTTAGATACTTTGGAGTTGAATTTTTAGAAAAATTCAAAGGGGTTTTAGAGAAAGATGAATTAAAATGCATTATTAGCTATGGAACTGAAAACGTTTTAGGATTAGATATAGGGGAAGATAAAGTTGGGGTTGCATTAATTGGAGGATTAACACCAATAGCCCCATTTGTAGAAAACGACTGCTTTGTAGAGATCTCTCCTATGACATCCACTGTTAGGTTAGAATCACTACACAAGGTTAAGAAAAATCCAAGAGAGATAATAACGAAAAAAGCAAATATAAGGATAAAAACTGCTTTATCGAAAATGTTTAACGCAATGGCAAAGGTGTCATATGATATAGATGAGAGTGATGGGAATGTTATTGTAAACACTGCCTATATTGAAAAACAATATTATGACGAGGCAGTAGAGTTATTGAAAGAAGCATATAAACAGTATTTGGGTATTTCAGATAGATTTGGTATTGTTGAAGAACAGGATAAAATAAAGATTCAGACAATATGTGCCGTAACCTTGGATGGTATATTTTTAAGGAATTCAATTCCTGTGATTCCAAGATATGGAGGGATTTTAGAGATCACGGAAGATAAAGAAAGGTTTATAGATATAATTGGCTATGAAGGTTCATCATTGGATCCTCATGAGGTGTTTTTCAACTTTGTTGATTGTGAGAAGACATTCTTAGCAGGTTTTAGGGAGATACATAGAGTAGCAAGAGAGGACTTAGAAAATGTTTTGAAAAAGCTAAATTGGAGAGGGGTTAAAGCGATAGGAGAACCGAACAATGAACTTTATGGAATAAATGTAAATAAAGACATGTGTGGATTGGTGACAATGGGTGGAATAAACCCGTTAGTTTTGTTAAAAGAGAATGAAATTCCAGTAAATCTGAGAGCAATGCATGAAGTAGTGAAGTTTTCTGATCTAATATCTTATAAAGATTTATAAAAACATATTTTAGGAAAAAGCAGATATTATCGAGTTTACAACCGCGTTAACTATATCTTCATCACTCAATCGCTCAGCATCTCTTGATGTTAGATCGATCCGCAAACTTTTACTTGCCCCCGGCATTCCTGCAACGGTTATTGTAATTATTCCATAATCTTTTAGAAGATTAAATCCAATTTCTACAAGTTTTTTAATGTTTATATGATCATCTTTATGAACTCTCTTTATAACAAATCCTGTCGGTGTTTTTTCACACACTATATCTATCTTCCCATCTAACTTTTTAAGTTCGCTATTTAATAACGTTATTTTAGACAGATCAAATCTTTTAGCCCTTTCAAATGCATCTTTTATTCTTTCTAAATTAAAACACTCCAAAGCCCTATACATTCCTGCTAATATTGGAGGTTGTGCTTCTAAACCAAACTTCGTTCCTTCTAAATATATTTTTTCTACCAATTCTCTTTTTCCAGCAAGTAATCCACCCCTTGGCCCTTCCATAAGTTTATCTGTGCTCGTGGCAACTAAATCAGCTCCTAATTCCAAGGCAGGAGGTTGTCCAAACAACAATCTGACTCTTGCTCCAGAGGCATCATCGACAAATGTTATTGCCTTCCTTTTTTTAGATGTATCAATAACTTTTTTAAAGTTCTCAATATCTATTACTTTTAGATCCATAGTAGATCCTGTTATAATCACAAGAGTTTTTTCATCAATTCTCTTTAAAACCTCATTTATATTATCAGATTCAAAATAATCGACATTTATTAATTTGCAACTTCTCTCAATGGATGGATGTCCTGGAAGCTCTGGTAAATAGTGAACAACCCTCTCAGGTTTTAAAGCCAAGATCGTTGCTAAGATAGCAGATGATGTTCTATTAAAACCTACACATCTTTCTCCACCTAAATGCTTTAAACCCCACTCATTAACTTTTTCTGCAAAGTAGGATGATCCAATATATGTATTTAATAGGTCTTTATCTTCTTCTTTTATTAAAAAACCACCAGAGAGGCCACTTAGGTCATATAAACTATCTCTGCCTTTTTCTTTTAGAATCTTCAATATGATCTCTCTTGCCTTTTTTATTCTCAATAACTCTTCGTGGTCAGATAGCATTTAATCACCATATAGGTTGATATAATTACTCTAATCCTTATCGCTTTTTATACCTTCCACATACATGTAAATTAATATAATTAAATTATTTTAAAAAGTATTAAAATGAATCGATTAATCGAAAATTATAAATATAACTTCAATAATATTCTTAATTTGGGCATTAACCTACCCAATAATTAACGTGCTCCAAATTAAAAAATTAATTAAAAAATTAAAAAATAATAAAGCAATAATTTAAAAAGGTGAAAAGATGAGTGAAGAACTTCCAATAATTGGAAAAGATCCTTTGGGAAGAATTATTAGAGATTGGAGTGTAAAACCATGGTGGGGTATTGATAGAAAAAAGATCGAGTGGTATCCAAAAGTTAACTATGATAAATGTATTGGATGTGGAGTTTGTTATATAACTTGTGCCAACAGGGTTGTTTTTGATTGGGATAAAGAAAAGAAGAAACCAGTAGTTGCAAGACCTTACAACTGTGTCGTTGCATGCACAACTTGTAAGATGCTATGCCCAGTAGATGCATTAGAATTTCCAGATAAAGAATACATGGAAAAGATAATAAAAGAACATAAAATTTTGGTAAAAGCTAAGGAGATCTTAAAAAAGCATGATTTAATCTAAACAACCATATTAGCTTAAATTAACTTAAAAAAGAGGGTAGAGAGTTATGAACCCAGAAATGATAATGGAGATGATGGATTCTGATATTGCTAAGGAGATGGCTCCTAAAATGATGCCAAAGATGATGCCCTTAGCATTGGAGAAGTTTTTACAATATATCCCAGAAAAAGAGAGGAAGGAATTTATTGCTAAACTTGTTGATATAATAGTAAGCAAAGATGAGAAAAAAGAGATATACGCTGAATATTTAGATATGTTTGAAACATTGGTGGACGTTAAAGGATTAAAAATTCACTCACGAGGAGGAAAAGGTTCAACAAAAGAAAAAATATCGCCAATGGACTTGTTTTTAGGGGGACTTTGTGGGTGTATCTGTATAGCGGTCGGAAATACATTAAAAGATAACGCCATAGAGGCGGAGATAAAAGTTGATGGAAAAGTTGAAAAATCGTTTGAAGAAGGAAAAATAAAAAAAGTTATTTTAAATATTTTTGTGGAAGTTTCAGGAGATTATGAAGAGGACAAACTAAAAGAAATGATATTAGAAGGATCTAAAAAATGTTTAATAAGTAATACTTTAAACTGTGAAATAGAGAAGAACGTTATAATTCAAGAAAAATAAGTATGTGGAATTATTTTAAATGTATTTTTCTTAATTAATTTTAATTTTTCATAAATATAACTTATTTAATTTTGAAATTCTAAATTTTAAAGTTTTAAATTTATTGAACATTTTAAATTTATATTACTGAAGATCCAAAACTATTTAATGGCAAATAAAAATTTTCAAAACCCAATTATTAATCCCCTCCCCAAATTATTTTATTTTGGTGGATATTATGAAAACTGATGACATGGCAATTGTCTTCTCAAAACTGATCTTAAATCCAATCGTAAAAAGCCAGATGAGCTCCCTTTTTAAAAAAGACGAAAATAATAAATTAATTATAGAGAATTATATTGATGCATACGTAGAAGGAAAGAAACTACCCTCTCTAAAATACAAAATATTAAAAGAAATTATAGACGGGGGCTTAAAAACATTTGCAGGAGAAAAATACAAAGAGGACTTTAAAAACTACTTAAAAGATCCTTATTTCAAAAAAGGACTTATAAATGTTGTTAGGGGGTTATATTACTTCGGAGTTAAAAAGCCATTTGTTGCTGGGGCTCCATTTTTAGTGGTTTGGGACATAACCTATCGATGCAATTTAAGATGCAAACACTGCTACGCAAACGCAGGTAGGCCGTTAGAAGATGAATTAACAACAGAAGAAGCTGAAAAAGTCATAGATATATTAGGAGACGCTGGGGTTGTGGCAATCGCATTTTCAGGTGGAGAACCACTTATGAGAAAAGATATTTTTAAACTCATTGATAAGGTTAAAGAGAAGGATATGCAGGTTTCTATAGCTACAAATGGAACGCTATTAACAAAAGAAAATGTTAAAAAACTAAAAGAGCACAAGGTTGATTTTATACAGATAAGCTTGGATGGAACAAAAGAAACGCACGAAAAATTCAGAGGAATAAAAGGAATATATGAAAAGACGATTTCTGGAATTAAAAATGTTGTAGAAGAAAATATATGCTGTGCAATTGCAATGACCGCCACTAAATTAAACTATAAAGATGTTTTAAAAGTTATTGACTTGGCAGAAGAGCTCAATGTTGATTATTTTATGCTTTACAACTATATTCCTGTGGGAGTTGGAGATTATGAAATAGATCTCTCTCCAGAAGAAAGAGAGGAGCTATTAAATCTACTCTGGGAAAAATTAAATACAGAAACAGGAAAAAAATGCAAAACTGCATTTCTATCCACGGCTCCATATTATTCAAGAACTGCAATAGAACATAACAGATACTACCTTGCTACACACTTTGCAAACGTTGATTTAGATGAAAATGAGAGATTAAAAAATTTGGCTAACTTTATTGGAGGATGTGGGTGTGGAAGATTTTATTTAAGTTTAAGAGCTAACGGAGATATTCAACCCTGTGTCTTCTTTCCTTTAAAGCTTGAAAACATTAGAAACTTTAAAGATGAAGAGGATTTTTTAAATTTTTGGAAAAATAATAAGATATTGAATGAACTCAGAGATAGGGAAAAATTAAAAATATGTGGAAAATGCAAATATAGATACATTTGCGGAGGTTGTAGAGCAAGAGCTTATTCATACTACAAGGATTATTTAAGAGAAGATCCCGGTTGTATCTTAACTAAAAAATTAGATAATATAGAAAATAAATAAAAAGGGATAAAATGGCAAAGATTTTAGTGGTTAGTGATGGAGCATATGGGTATAGAGTTCAAGGGACGGTAAATTCATTTGGAAAGAAAAATAAATTTCTTGGCATCTACAAAATTGATAGACCAGATGATTTGCTCGTTGATAATATAGAATTTCCTGAAGAGTTGCTTGAAAAAATAAAAGAAGCAGATATTTTGTTGCTGTATACGCAACACCCAGATAACACTTACTACCTCTGCTACGAAGCAAGAAGGTTGAATAAAGATATTGCCATCATTGTGGCAACGTGGAGCGGAGAGGGTGCAAAAAAAGAACTATCTAAATTTGATGCAATATGCCCGGAAGAGATGTGTTTATTAGATGAAGAAGAAGTTAGAGGGATAATTGATAAATATCCAAAATTAAAAGAGTTTTTAGAAGAGTTTGGAACTCCAAAAGTTAGGGTATATGTTAAAAATGGAGAAGTTAAAGATGTGGACGTTTTAAGAACGTCTATCTGCGGATCAACGCTTTTTATGGCTAAATTAATGAGAGGTATGAAAGTTAACGATTTAGAAGAATTTGCAAGAAACTCTGCTATGTTAATTCAAAGATACCCCTGCGTTGCTGGAAAGATAAAAATTTTTAGAGGAGATTGTAAAAAGCAAAAAGCATTAAATATACACAAAAAGGCAATCTTGGACGGATTAACTATATTGGACTAATATTAATATGTAATATTCTTTGTTTTATTTTATTTTCAGTTTTATTTTTGACTAAAATATTTAAAAATAAAATATGCTTAAAAATAGCGACGATATAAGAAATAACAAATAAAGATTACTATGATAAATAAAATTATGGACGTAGATTTACTCAAATTCAGATTCCAATTTTGTATATTAGATGGATTTTCCTTTTTAGAAGTTAACTGACTAAGATCAGCGATCTTTTTAACACCCTTTCCATCAAAACGATATAAGACCTTTGAACAATTATTTGAAAAATTAATTCCAATTATAAGCATTTCTCTCCCATTATAACCTATTTTAATTGGATTTATATTGTTTAATTTTATTTCTGAAATAGAATTGTTGTTTATGTTTATTTTTTGTATGGATAAAATTTTAAATATATTGGTATAATTTCCATACGTTATCTTCTTATAAATTTTGTTGATTGAGTCGTTATAGACGTTTATCTTTTCAACCTCTCCATTTTTACCAATACATACAATTTTTTTAATAGTAATGAGGTATATTTCATCCCTATTGATTGGATAAACTTTAAAAATATACTTGTCTGTTTTTATTGATTTAACTAACTTTAAATCGCTATTTAAAAATAACAACTCACGATTTCCTATCCCATTTAAAACAATCCATTGATTGATATATTTATCATAAGATATTCTATTAATAAATGGGATATATAGACAATACAACTTCGAGTTATTTAGCTCAAATCTCTTAAAATCGTGAAAAGTGCCATTATATTTTACAAATCCAGAAATATTTTTATACCCTTCTGATTTATTTCCGTTTGATATAAAATAAACTCCCTTAACGTATATAAGCCAATATTTATCTGCTGAGTCGTAGTCAAAACTGAACGGAGCAAAGAAGAAATCATCAATCCTATAATTTGTATAGTTATTTAGATAATCAATTAAAAACATTTCTAAACGTTTATTTAACCCATAAAAATCATTCCCAACCCATATTAGTTCATTAGAGGATCTATTATATTTTAACTCAACAAATATCGGCTCTGCTCCCATCCCCTCTTTATTATCAAAACATGCTAAAATCTCTTTGTTATTGCTTTTTAAGTTGTAGTATTGTCCAAAACTCTTGCTGTATAAATATAAGATTTTGTCATTAATGTCCAATTTGCCTATATGACATCCATCCCAGGCATTACACACAACATAAGTTTCATTTCCTAAGCAAAAACCATCTACATAATAAAAGTATCCATAACGCTTATTAATCTCATCATTGGTGTATGTTTTGTTCAGATAGAGAATATATTTTGGAGTTATATTTTTGAGAGTTCCATTATATAGGTAAATGTTATTGTTATTGACTACAATCCAATCTTTTGATGTTGGCTGGATAGAAATCCATTCACTACCTAATGCGTTTGTTGGACTAATTAAGGTTAATATGAATATAAGAAAACTTAAAATAATTATAAATGAAGTATTCTTCATCATTTATTCCTCCTTAAACTTTTTTAGCTTTTTTATCACAAATTTAACTGCTAATCCAATTAATATCCACCCATACATTGAGATTGGAATGATTATTAAAGGACTATAATAAAAGCTTCCTCCCGCATATTTGGGAATGAAGAATTTAACATAGACAAATAAAGGCAATGCCAAGATATTAAATAGCCAATTTGGAATCTCAAATTGTAAAAATGGAACTATCAAGCCAAATACTGCTAAGAATAACAAAAACTTATCTTTTCTAAGGATATATAGAGTAGATAGAATCATTCCCAAAATTAATATGGAGATAGCAATAAACCATTTCATAATCCTATTGTTATACTCCCAAATCTCTTCCTGCATTTTCCAATACTCTTCACTTTGAATATAATTTAAAGTTTCATTGTATTTTGGGTTTTTAGATTTTAATTCATGTCGTTTTTCTATTAATTGTTCTAATTTCTGTTTATATATTTTAATCCTTTCATCATTTGGATTTTCACTCTCTAATTCCTTTAATTTACTGGTAATTTCGTCAATCTCTTTATCTATTTCTTCAATTTTCTTGTTGTAGTTTGTTGTATTTGCCAATTGTTGAGTTAAATCTTCTATACTGCTGTTTTCATTGAATTTAATCAATTTTGTAGTATTATTTTTGTCCATTCCAGCTATTAACCAATAGCCCTTTTTATTAACATAAATGATATAATCAACTCTTTTAAATCCAAAATCAGAGAGATCTGTTATTGTTCCATCCTTATACATATAAAGCCCATCATTTGTAGCCATTAAAACTCCTTTATCTCCTCTGCACATAACATATGGAGTTATGTTCGATATTTTTGTTAGGTTTTTTCCATTGTATAGATAAAGTCCTTTAGAGTATTTTGGAGGGGAAGTTAATGGGATTAATAAATTTCCATTGTTATCGCATTCCATAGGTTGGTAATTAAGGTGGTATAAATGAAATACTTCAATTTTGTCATTAGGTAGATTAAATGATCTTATTATTTTTTCATTCTTCCAAATATAAATGGAGTTATTTGTGAAATTGTTAAAATAATATATATACCAAAAATCATTTTTTGAATTATAAGCTATGCCGTAGTATCCTTGACGATATGGGAAGATATTTTTTCCTGGGAGATTGTAGTAAGCACATAACCACTCTCCACTACACGATGTTGTTGAGCCACTCCAAACAATAAACGCTACATCATCGCTACTTTTAAACTTTGAGATGCTTGCAGTTGAACATCCAGAATAAAGTCCGCTTATTGTGGTTGTAAAAGCCCTCCCATCAAAAAATCCCAACATTTCTGGGCTATAAAATATCCATTTTCCTTTAAAATAACCAACCACAATAGGATGTTTAAAATAATTATAAAAATTCCAATCCTTTGGCTCAAAGTTTATCTTTGAGTTGTTGAATAATTCAGATTCATTTATTGGAAATTTTAAAATAACTTCAAAATTTTTTCCATTATATAATATTTCATACATCTTTGAGTTGATTTTATCATAAACACTGATCATTACATCCGTTCCATTTGTAGCCATGCCTTCAATTGAGATATTTTCATCTGCAAATAATGGATGAAATAAATATATAAATATTAAAATTAAAAAGAGGATAACTTTTTTCATTATTCCACCCCACATTATGTCGGAACTAACATTAAACCGTCAGTTTAATACTTTTTATAAAAAAAATTTTCCTTTATCTCTCCGAAATACAATCCAAACATTCTCGCTATATTCCATCTCATTATATTTAAATTTGATTCTTATCTAAACATAAAAATTATGTTTTTTGATAATTTTTATCGTTCATCATAATTATTATGACACTTTATAAATCGAAAGTATTAAAAATATGGATATAAAATATGAAAAAATAAACATCTAAATCTTATCAATTTTCTTAGATTTCTTTAAATAATAATCAAATCTTTTCATGTCTTATTCCCATAACTCATAATACTTTTTTAAAATACGGGATTCATTTGATATTGGGACATTAACTACATTTATAAAGTTATTTCCTTTAGAGCCGGAAATATTATGAATATTTGAAATTAGAGATATATTTTTAAAGGTATTATTGTATGATAATGTTAGATATACCCCCCACCAATTATTAGATATTCTTAAATTTTCAAATTTTGAGTTTGAAGTATTAATTAAATAGACACCAAACCCATTATTGGTTAGGTTTAAATTTTTGACAGTGATGTTGTTGCAGTTTATTAAATATATAGTTCCAGCATTTGAGTGTTTATCAATGATTAAACTGCTTTTATTAATCAAATAATACACTAACCTATTATTTACTGTTGTATTTTTTATATAACCAAAATCTTGGCCTATCGAATCAATGATTACAAGATTAAATGTATTATCAAACATTTTGCAGTTTTCTATATGTTTATTTGAAAACTCAAAATGCATTCCAACGATGTTTGAGTATGAAGATATATTTTCCAAGTTTAAGTTATCAACTTTATATGCATAGATTCCCCACTGGTTAAAACATACTACTGAGTTTTTAATGGATATGTTTTTTCCACCATAAATAAAGACACCATAAACGTTATTTGTTAAATTTAGCCCTTCTATGCTAATATTCTCGCAGTTAATTAAATATAAAGCTCCTATATTTGATGACTTACTTATAACAATATTTCTTTTGTTTATTAAATAGTATATTGGCTTCCCATTAACAGTATTGGACATGTCAATATTGTTAGAATTTTTATCCCAATCCAAATCGTAATTTTTTAGAGCAAAGTTGTAAGTATTGTTAAACATCTTACAATTTCTCATTTTTATGCCTGCATTATAAATCTTACCATTTAAAATGATGATTCCATTATGATTTAAAGCATATATCCCATATTTATTTCCATAGGCAGAGATATTTTCTAATGTTATTTGATAACCATTAGCAAATACTCCATATTTCCAGTCATTTACAACTAAATTTTTAATTTTTATATCTATGCCGTTATCTATCTTTATTCCACAATAATTTCCCATTCCTTTTAAAACACATCCATTTCCATCTAAAACAACATTATCTGAATTTATGATAATAGCAGTTTCATTTAAAGTTGCAGTAGTGTTTATAACATAATATCCTGGGCTATTAATTATGTAAGGAAATTTGTTTATGTAAGTTGGTTTGACATGCTGGGTATTATTAAAAATAAATAACAATGATAAAGCAACAAAGAGTATAATTAAAGTTAAGTGTATCTTTTTCATAATTTCCCCTGGTAAGCTTAATATATTTTATATATGGTGATTATTCATCTTTTTCCATAAAACAACACCAAACTCCATAACAATCCAGCAATAACTAAGACAATTACATACCAATTATGAATTATCCAATAAATTTTTGGCTCTAATGTCTTTTTAATATCATCCCATAAGGTATGTTTTGTTTTATACAATTTTATAATATTTTTTAGTTTTATCTCTTCTATTGAGTTGTTTTTTATGATATAATAGTGCAATTTGTGATTTTCTTCTGTTTCTATTAATAGCATCCCGTTATTGTATGCTAAGTCAGTAATTCTTATATTTTCATACTTGTCTCTAAAGATTCTTTTTAGATAACTCTTTTCTATTGGAATTTCTCCTCCTTTGATTTTAGCAAAATAATATGGATTTGAATAATTACTTATGATTTTTATGGTTTTATTTCTCCAAAGTAAAAGGTAGGGTTTTTTATCTATATAACTCCCAAAAGAATAGTTATATTCCTTCATAACAATATATAAAGTCCCATTTATGCTGTAAAAATCTATACACTCCCAAGAAATATTTTCATATTTTGGAAGAGTTATGTTATCTTCGAAATGGATTTTTCCACCGTAATAAGAATACAAAGGAAATGAAGTATTTGATAAACGCCCATCTAAGATATAAAACTTCTTTGCCTTCGAATCGTAGATTGTAAAGATGAATATAGGTTGATATATGTAATGTTGGAACGTAGTATAATAGTTGTCATCCTCAAACTTCTTTAATTCGGTTATGTTGGTGTTATTTATTAACACAAGAATATTTTCTGGATAATCTGCTTTCATTTTATAACAATAAACAAGTAATGCCTCATTAGAAGAACATGCAGGAGGAGATATATCAAAATCATCAACTGAATAAAAAACATCAGCCCACAATATTTTCTCAGTGTAGTTTATTTTATTGTCCTTTGTTGTGTATACTAAAACACCTAAAAAAACTATTCCGTCACCATTTTTTGGGAAATAAAAATATCCAAAAGATAATATAGTTAAATTATTAGTTGAGCCACAATAATAATATGGTATATTATGATACAACTCAGGAAAGTAATAGTCAGAAATAGGAGTTATGTCCATTAAAGTTTTTGAGTTGTTAAAATACAAAATCTTAGAATCGTTGTAAGTATATCCAAAAAGCTTATCATAACCAATATCATGATAAATTATTATAAATCCATCCTTAAATGGACAAACTTCAGCTGAAGAAACTCCAAAAGAGTAAATAAGAAAAATTAAAAATATAAAAGATAGAAGTTTTTTCATAATCTCACCTTTTTATAATTGTTCTCTACCTCTCTAAAATACACTCCGAACATCCTTGCAATAACTATGAGAAGGTAAAAGATTATAAGAGTTTTAAAATAATCTACAAAAAGCACTATCTTAAAAATCAATAACAGATAAATTCCAGAAATTACGAAAATTAGAAAATATCTTAGGAAAAATGTAAATCTTACCAATTTTTTTAGATTAATATTTCTATTATAGAGTTTAAAAAGTATAATGGGAAAGAAGAACCAAACTATTGCTATTATTAAATAGTCGCTCATATTTCTACCAATAAAACTCCAGGGTATTAACGTAAAGCATTCATACGAGGGCATAGACAAGACTGAACATAGAATTATGAGATTTGCCATAAATATGACCAGTATTAAAAATATTATTCCTGCAATATATGAAAATGGTGGAAATAATCCAAAAGCACGAGAATATAGAGGAGAATTACCATATTTTATCGTTTCATATAATATTATCCATATTAAAAAAACTAATGTAATTATTAACAATAACAACAATATATAGCCAAATGCCTTAAATCCATATAGAATTAGCTTTTTAGCATCTAAATTAGGTAAATCATCCTTTCCATAGATAGAACTCTCAAAAACCATAAGTATATATCCCAACATAATAATAAACGGAATAAAATATGGTAATAAAATCATATAAAAAACAAATATATCTGACGGCATATATATTCCAGCTAAAATTTGAAGTAGATAGGACATAACAAATGCTACGAGTATAGTTAAGATTAATCCCAAAATAATAAAATTCTTATAGTTTCCTTTATAAAATGGATAGATTAACGGTTCTATAATGAGTTTTTTAATTATTTGGTTCATCAATATCCCTCTTTAAAATAGTGAAAAAATAATCGATAATTTTATTTACTTATCTAATGCAAGGTATTGATGAATAAAATCAGAAGTCAATATAAACGGAAAATGATACGGATACTTAATATTACAAAAAATCTATAATACTTTTTAAGTAAATTTTATTTATAAAAATTGATTTATAAAAATTTTAATTATTCTTTAATTTGAATAAATAAGTTAATAAAAATAAAAATAATAAAACAAAAATTAAAATAATTTAAGTTGTGTATTCAGCATTTATTCTAACATACTCATAGCTCAAATCACACCCATAACAAACATTTTCAAACTCTCCCATCTTCAAATCAACAACTATCTTTATTTCATCAGATTTCATTAATTCTTCTGCTTTCTTTAACTCTTCAGTTCCTTCATCAGCCAATGGAGTTCCATCTTTAACCAAATAAACCTCATCTTTATAGTTGCTCAATATAACATCAACAATCTCTGGATTGAAATCAGCTCCGCTATAACCAACAGCAGCAACAATTCTTCCCCAATTTGGATCTCCACCAAATACTGCTGTCTTGACTAACAAAGAATTAACAACGGCCTTTGAAGCTTTAATCGCATCCTCCTTAGTTTTAGACCCTTTAACAACAACCTCCATAAACTTAGTTGCTCCTTCACCATCCTTAACAATCATCTTCGCAAGCTCTCTGCAAACATACAACAAGGCATTTTCAAACTCTTCCCTACACTCATTATAATTAACTCCACTCAGCCCATTGGCTAAAATGAAGACAGTATCATTTGTTGAAGTGTCTCCATCGACGGATATGTTGTTGAATGTTTTATCCACAACCCTCTGCAAAACGTTTGTTAAACTTTCTTTATCAATCTCTATATCAGTTGTTATAAAGCAGAGCATAGTGGCATGTATCATATTTGGAGCTATCATTCCTGCCCCTTTTGCTATTCCTCCAACTCTAACAACTTTTCCATTAACCTCAAACTCCACAGCTATCTCTTTTGGTTTTGTATCTGTTGTCATTATTGCCTTGGCAGCGTTTATTGAACTATTCCCCTCTTTTATCAAATTATAGACCTTATTTATTCTATCTTTTATAATGTCCATATTCATCTTTCTTCCAATAACTCCTGTTGAGGCAACTAAGACATCATCCTCTCTAATATTAAAAAGATCTGCTATTAATTTTTGCATTTCTTTGGCATCTCTCATCCCATCTTTTGTGAAGCAGTTAGCGTTCCCACTGTTTGCAACTATTGCCCTAAATTTATCCTTATTTTTTATTAGTTCCCTTGATAAGATTACTGGGTGTGCTACAACTTTATTTGTTGTAAATGTTCCAGCTCCAACCGCCTCTTTTTCAGAGATAATTATGGCAACTCCATATTTTCCCTCTTTGTATCCATTGGCTTTAAATCCTTTTGGAGACACAACTCCTCCTTCTATAACTCTCATTTTTATCACCAGATTAAGAGTTTTCCCTATGTTTTGAAAGATTCCAACCTTAAATTTATTTTTTAAATTATTATTTTAATTTTTTAGAGTTTTGGCTATTTCTATTTATTAATTCAGTTAAATGAACACGGACGTCTTTGAGAGTGGTTAGACAAGATTTTCATTTGGTTTTAGATGTTTATTTGAAAGATTCCCTATTTGAAAAAGAACTGCATCCTCGCAAAAAATATCATTATAATGTTCAAAATTATTCCTTTTTTAATTCAATTAGGGCTATCTTCTCCAAAACTCTCTCAATAACGTTCCCGAAACCTTTAATCTTAAAAACCTCTCTTATCAATTTTTCTTTCTCTTCGTTAATATCTAAAACCGAATTATCTATCTCTCCACCAATTAGCTCATGAACTTTTTTAAATGTCTCTTCATCTTCACAGATTAAGCACACATTCCCATCCTTAGCCCCAATGATCTTTATTGCCTCCTGTATCTGTCTCTGTCCGGAAGCCCTAACTAAAATTTCCATCCAGAAACTCTTTGCTATCGGTTTTTTTGTTCTTGCTTGGTTTATTGCATGTAAAATATGTTTTTCTGTGGCTATAACATCAGCATTTAAAATTTGAAAATTTAAATCCAAACTAAATATCTCATTTTTTATTTTAGCTCCTCTTATTCCTCTAATTATCATAATTTATCCCATTTCATTTTTCTTGTAGGTGATTACCTTTGCACTGTTTTCATCATCACTCTCTACAACTTTAACATCTGCTAATGACTTTAAATTCATAATCTCAGCTGTCTTTTCTATACCAAGCTTTTTATCAGTGTCTAAATAAATCACATAGGCATCTAACTTCGGCACTCCCATCTTGTAGGCAGCAACTGCCCTGTGATGCCCATCCACCAATATATAATAGTCCCCTCTTTTTGTTTTTATAGCAATTATTGGCTCTGCTAAGCCCTTTTTTAGTTCATACATTCTACCGATCAATTCATCAGCGTGAATCTTATTTTGCGTTGGCCTAAGTTTTTTTACATCTACTTCTTCTTTTTCAACTTTTAAGTTATATCCTAAACTTTTATATGTTTTTATGATGTTTTCTAACTTTTTAGGTGTTGTTTTTTCTATCTGGGATCTTATAACATCCATGTTTGATATGATTCCCACTAAATTGTTCTCTTCATCAACAACCGGCAGTTTTGAAAATCCTGTTCTGAACATTACTCTACCAACATCCATTATATTGGCATCAGGAGTTGTAACAACCATATCCTCCCTTTTTGTCATTACATTTTCTACCTTTTCATTATCATCTCTTCCCACAATATCATGAACAGAGACAATTCCAATCAGCTTTCCATTTTCCACGACTGGGAATGAATTATGCCCCGTCTCTTTCAATAGTTTTATTACATCTCTGACTGTATTATCTTTTGATACTGTTATTACATTTTTTGTCATGTATTCTGCTACTTTTACTGACATATGTATCCCTTATGGTCTTTAAGATATAATAATAAATTATAATAAAATATATTGTAAATAATTATAATTAACTGCAAAACTATAAATACCTCCTCATAAAGAACATTACGTAGATCTTCCAAACTAATAAAAACCGAAAACAATATATAACTATTCCTACATTAACCATATCATTGAAAATGTTTGAGAGGTTTGTCCACTTAAAACATGAATATATATTAAAAAATAGAAAACACCCAAAAAAATTTAATAAAAAGTTATAAATCGCAGAAAACACAATCTGTCTATGATAATTAAAAATACATAGAAAGAATAAAAATAAAAAATAATAAATAATAAAACAAAAACTATAACGTCATGATTTGGTAGGTTGTAATATTTGGAGCGGAGGTAGCCAAGCCCGGCTACGGCGTGGGACTGGAAATCCCATGGGGCTTTGCCCCGCGGGGGTTCAAATCCCCCCCTCCGCGTCAGTTCTTTTTATTATTTTATTTATTTCAATTTAAATTCTGCAAAACACGAAGATTATGGAGGTGCAACCTTGACAGAGAATATCCAAAATACTGAATTTAAATATTTAGTTAGAGTTTCAAGAACAGATATTGATGGAAACAAGAAGTTGATAATGGCTCTCCAAGATATTTATGGTGTTGGAGAGGCAATGGCAAGGGCAATAGTAAGAGTTGCAAAATTAGATCCTGATAAATTGGCAGGGTATTTAACAGAGGAAGAAATCAAAAAAATCGAAGAGGTTTTGATAGATCCTGCAAAATTTGGAATTCCTTCATGGATGTTCAACAGAAGGAAGGATTACATCACTGGAGAAGATAAACACGTAATAGAAAGCGATCTGATGATTATAAAACAAGAAGATATAAACAGATTGAAGAGAATTAGATGTTATAGAGGAATTAGGCACGAACTTGGATTACCATGTAGAGGACAGAGAACAAAGAGTACATTTAGAAGAGGTCCAACAGTTGGGGTCTCAAGAAGGAAAAAATAAACAAATAAACTTAAACCCATATAATTTTTTACAATTAGTTAATTTTAACTACGTAGATTCTTATGTAATAATTTAAAATTCTGATTTATAATTAAACGTAATTAAAAGCGAATTAAAAACATAATAAGGTGATTAGATGGGAGATCCAAGAAGAAGATTTAAGAAGAGTTATGAAACACCTAACCACCCATGGATCAAAGATAGAATAGAAAGAGAAAAAGAGTTATGTAAAAAATATGGTTTAAGAAGGAAAAGAGAGGTCTGGAAGGCAGAAACAATTTTAAGAAAATATAGAAGACAGGCAAGAAGATTAATTAGTGATAGAACAGAACAGGGAGCTAAAGAGGCAGTTCAGCTCTTCAACGTTCTGAGAAAATATGGTATATTAAAAATAGAAGATCCTACTCTTGATGATGTTTTATCTTTAACAGTTGAGGACATTTTAGAGAGAAGATTACAAACACTTGTATTTAGAAAAGGATTAGCAAGAACACCAAGACAAGCAAGACAGTTAATAATTCATAGACATATTGCAGTTGATGGAAGAGTAGTTACCTCTCCAAGTTATATGGTAAGTGTTGAAGAAGAAGATAAAATAGGTTATGCTAAAAACTCTCCATTTAATGATAACAATCATCCCGAAAGCTCTAAAATTATAGGATTAATAGAGACAGAAACACAAGAGGCCGAAAACTAATTTCTCTGAAAAAGAGAGGGCATACAAACAATAGAAAGGTGAAATTACATGGCAGAGCAGAAAAAAGAAAAATGGGGAATAATTCACATTTATTCATCATATAACAACACGATAATTCACGCAACAGATATAACAGGAGCAGAAACAATTGCAAGAATCTCAGGAGGTATGGTTACAAGAAACCAGAGGGATGAAGGATCTCCTTACGCAGCAATGCAGGCAGCTTTCAAATTGGCAGAAGTTTTAAAAGAGAGGGGGATTGAAAACATACACATCAAAGTTAGAGCTCCCGGAGGGAGTGGACAGAAAAACCCAGGACCTGGGGCTCAGGCAGCTATTAGGGCATTGGCAAGAGCTGGATTGAGAATAGGAAGAATAGAAGACGTAACTCCAGTTCCACATGATGGAACTACGCCAAAGAAGAGATTTAAAAAGTAAGCGGTGATAATCTTTGATTACAATCAAAGAGAAGAAAAAAACAAGAATAGGGGAGGAATTTATTTTTTCTTTAAAAGCCCCCATATCCTTTTCTAATGCTATTAGGAGAATAATGATTTCTGAAGTCCCAACCTTTGCAATTGAAGATGTTTATATATATGAAAACTCATCATCAATGGACGATGAAATTTTAGCTCATAGATTGGGTTTAATTCCAATTAAAGGTAAACCCCTGCTTGATACTGAAATTATAACATTTACCTTAGAAAAAGAAGGTCCTTGCACGGTCTATTCATCCGATTTAAAATCCGAAAACGGAGAAGTTGCCTTTAAAAATATACCAATAGTCAAATTAGGAAAAGGGCAGAGAATAAAAATTGAATGTGAAGCAGTTCCAGGTATTGGGAAGGTTCACGCTAAATGGCAACCATGTAATGCTGTCTATAAACAGTTGAGTGAAGATGAGGTTGAGTTTTTTGTAGAGACCTTTGGGCAGATTGATGCAGAGCAGATATTAAAAGAGGCAGTCAAAATACTTAGGGATAAGGCAGATTCTTTCTTACAACAACTGGAAACGATAGAGCAATAAAAATTTTAAAACTTAAAAAACACGGTGAGAGTGATGAAAAAGATAATGGCCACAAATCCAAGATTGGTTAAGTTAATTGAAACGTTAAAGCAAGAAAGCTACAAGAATCAAGTAAAGATTTGGAAAGATATTGCAAGAAGATTAGCAAAACCAAGAAGAAGGAGAGCAGAAGTTAATTTAAGTAAAATAAACAGATATACAAAAGAAGGGGATGTTGTTTTGGTTCCAGGAAAGGTTTTAGGTGCTGGAAAATTAGACCATAAAGTTGTTGTTGCTGCTTTCTCATTCAGTGAAACAGCTAAAAAATTAATTGAAGAGAAAGGAGGAGAGGCAATAACCATTGAAGAATTAATAAAGAAAAATCCAAAAGGATCTAACGTAAAAATTATGGCATAAACACGGTGATAGGTTATGGTAGTAATAGATGCAGAAGGAGCGGTTTTGGGAAGATTGGCTTCTGAGGTTGCTAAAAGAGCTTTAAGAGGAGAAGAGTTGATAATAGTAAATGCAGAAAAAGTTATTATCTCAGGTAATAAGGACTGGATTATAAAAACCTATCGAGAAGAAAGAGAAAAGAAAAACGTAGCAAATCCAAGAAGATTCGGGCCAAAATTTCCAAGAAGACCTGATGACATACTGAGAAGAACAATCAGAAAAATGCTTCCATACAAAAAGGCAAAAGGAAGAGAAGCATTTAAAAGAGTTAAGGTCTATGTTGGTAATCCAAAGAATTTAACTGTGGATGAAAAAATAAACCACAACTTAAACACAACCAAGTATATGACCTTAGCTGAGTTAAGTAAACACTTGGGAGCGAAATTCTGAGGTGATTAAATGGGAAAAATTGTTATAACAGTTGGTAAAAGAAAGAGAGCAATTGCGAGAGCGGTAGCAAGAGAAGGTAAAGGAAGAATTAGAGTAAATAAAATACCAATTGAGTTGATAGAGCCAAAATATAAAAGAATGAAATTAATGGAGCCGATTTTCCTTGCTGAAGGATACATTGATCAGATAGACATTGACGTTACAGTTAAAGGCGGAGGAATAATGGGTCAGATGGATGCGGTAAGAACCGCGATAGGAAAGGCAATTGTTGAATTTACAGGAAGTAAAGAGTTGAGAGATAAGTTCTTGGCTTATGATAGAACATTGTTAGTTAGCGATGCAAGGAGAACAGAACCACACAAACCAAGTAGATCTACAAAAGGTCCAAGAGCAAAAAGACAAAAATCATACAGATAATTTGCTTACATTTCGCGTTCTTTTATCTTTTTGTATTGAATTTTATTGAATGTTTTGGATTTGGTTTTTTTGAGGTGAAATAATATGATGTTTCCCATTAGATGCTTTTCTTGTGGAAATGTTATTGCCGAAGTTTTCGAAGAATATAAAGAAAGAGTTTTAAAAGGAGAAGATCCAAAAAAAGTTCTTGATGACTTGGGAATAAAAAAATACTGTTGTAGAAGAATGTTTGTTTCCTATAGGATAGGAGAAGGTGGAAGAGAAATTATAGATGAGATTATAGCCCATGACGAAAGATATTTATAACTTCAAATCAAAGTAAGCAATGCATAATCTATTAACTTTTAATGAGGGGCCGTGGGGTAGCCTGGTTATCCTGTGCGCTTGGGGGGCGTGCGACCCGGGTTCAAGTCCCGGCGGCCCCACCAATTATTTTACATAAATAGATTTTTATGCTTTAAAAGTTGAAGTTTCTTCTGAGGTGGTTGTTTTGCGACTAACCAAGTTTGAAATTGCGAGAATACTTGGAGCGAGAAGTTTACAAATTTCAGATGGAGCATATGCAACAATAAAAACAACGTGCGATAGTTCACTCAAAATAGCATACGAAGAGATAAAGCAAGAAAAAGTTCCTTTAAAACCAGTTAGACCAAAAATGTAAAATCTTTTTTAATATCTCCTGAGGTGGAGTAATTGACAAATGTTATTATTGAAAAGATCACTGCAAAGGAAGTTTTTAAAGGAGGAAGGATCAAAGTTATGATCACAACTATGACAAACGTTTCTGTTGGGTATGATATAATTGAAATTGAGGATCCAAAAGGAGCAATTGCAGATGTTGAAAATGTTATTGCTCCTGAGATCGTTGGATATCCTGCAACAGATATTGATTTTATTGATTCCTTAATTTGTGAGACATCCTCCATTGATCCAAAAGTTGCATGCGGAATCTCTATTAGTGTAGCAAGATCCGCCTCTAACAGTTTAGACATTCCTTTATTTAAATTTCTTGGAGGGGCTTTAACAACCGATCTGCCAATTGTTTCATCGGCAATACTTGTGGATAAAAATAAAAATGAGTTAATTCCAATAGTAATGGCTGAATCAGTTGAAGAGTTAGTTCACTTTTACCTAAAAGTTAAAGATAAGCTTTCAAAAAAATACGATATTGAAAATATTAGTGGAGCTTTTGTTTGTAAAGATATATTCGAGGAAGTTGAGGATATTAGGACAATAATTGATGAAATAAAGGAAGATGAGGATTTAGATATTCTCTTAGGTTTAAAATCTAAAAAAGATATAGTAAAAAACAGAGATCTATCTGAGATCGATTATTTAGAAGTAGAAGAACCTTGTGAGTTTGATGGGTTATTGTGTACTGATAGTATCTATGAAGAGAGCGATTTCGTTAAGATAAATCCCTATGAGATTGGAACAATAACGGAGATGAACTACTATATAAATTACATATTTGAGAAGGCATTATCTCCTGTAATATATGGAAACAACTCCTCATTTTCACATATAGCAGTTGGATTCAAGGTTCCATTTTTGAGAGCAGATCTCTCCTCCAACGTTTTAAATGAGGTTTGGAATATTGAAAGAACAATAGTTAATCCAAATATAAGAAGATTCTAAATTCGTTATTTTTTCATAAAATAGTCCTGTTTTTCTTTCCGATAGTTTTTTATATGTCAACTGTTGATGTAGCATATATAAAAATTAAAAAGAATACAAAAACTCATATAAACCATACTAAATTCTAAATACCAATACCATAAACCTAAAAGAGGTGAAAAAATGGCAGTAACAATCGATTACAATCTATGTAAGGGAGCTGAGTGTGCTGAGTGTGCAAACAACTGCCCAATGGAGGTCTTTGAAATTGATGGGGATAAAGTTGTTGTAGCAAGACCTGATGACTGCACCTACTGCGGTGTTTGTGAAGATGTATGCCCAACAGGAGCTGTAAAAGTAGAACCAGAATAAGAAAAATGTAAATCTTTTTAAGATTTAATTAATTTTTTTATTTTTTTAAAAGATTTTAAAGATTTTAAACTTTTGTCTTTATCCAATTTGAAGAATATAATAAAAATTATAAAGATAAAAAAGAAAGTAAGAGTTAAGAATATATAAAATTATCCTCATTCCTAATCTTTTTTTTATTTTTATTTTTTTGTGATACTAACTGTCTTATCATTATAAATAATGGATATAAAATGGTTTTATTCCATTTCTTCAAGGGCTTTAAATAATTCATCCCAAGCTTCTAAGCTTAGTTTTGCATCCTCCTCATTTAAAACTTCCAACGCATAGCCCGTGTGTATTAATATGTAATCTCCAATTTTTACTTCCTTATCAAGCAATGTTAACTTTGCCTTTTGTTTCACACCTTTATATTCTGCAATCGCATATTTTTCTCCATCCTCTTCAATGATCTCAATAACCTTACAAGGAATTGCTAAACACATAAATATTTCACCTTTTTTAGACCCATAACTTTTTTATTCTTTTTTATTTTTAATATTATATAAATTACATTATAAAATTTTATAAAATTTTATTTTATTCTTATAATTTATTTTTATTGCTAAACACATAAATATTTCACCTTTTTTAGACCCATAACTTTTTTATTCTTTTTTATTTTTAATATTATATAAATTACATTATAAAATTTTATAAAATTTTATTTTATTCTTATAATTTATTTTTTATGATTTTTATATCTACTATAATTTCCGTTTTTCCAAAATAATAATCACATGCAAATATATTAATATCTCGTATATTGGTATGTTAATATTCTATTGCTAACAATACACTGGCTATCTATGTAAATTTACAAATGTTTAATAAAACTTTTTAAAGTTGAAAGTTTAATATTTAGTTTAAAATGAATGTTATTTTAACAAAATCTTATACAGGTGGTAGATTGTTATACAATGTAGATGAGAGATTTGAGATTAAAGATCTAATCGCGAGAGAGGTTATCGATTCGAGAGGAAATCCAACAGTAGAGGTTGAGGTTATAACAAAAGGAAACGGCTATGGATCTGCAATAGTGCCAAGTGGTGCTTCAACGGGATCACACGAGGCGTTAGAATTGAGAGATAAACAGAAGAGATTTGGAGGGAAAGGGGTTTTAATGGCTGTTGAGAACGTGAATTCGATAATTAAGCCAGAGATTTTGGGATACGATGCAAGAATGCAAAGAGAAATAGATACAATAATGATAGAGTTGGATGGAACTCCAAATAAATCAAGATTAGGAGCTAACGCTATATTAGCAGTTTCATTAGCAGTGGCAAAAGCAGCGGCAGCAACGGCAAAAATTCCACTTTATAAATATCTTGGAGGATTTAACTCCTATGTCATGCCAGTTCCGATGATGAATGTAATAAATGGAGGAAAACATGCGGGAAATGATCTTGATCTTCAAGAGTTCATGATAATGCCTGTAGGAGCTACATCCATTTCTGAAGCTATAAGAATGGGATCTGAGGTTTATCACACTTTAAAAAGTGTTATAATTGAGAAATATGGAAAAAATGCTGCAAATGTTGGAGATGAAGGAGGTTTTGCTCCTCCTTTAAAAACTGCAAGGGAGGCATTAGATCTATTAACTGAAAGTGTTAAAAAAGCAGGATATGAAGATGAAATCGTCTTTGCATTAGATCCTGCTGCTTCAGAATTCTATAAAGATGGTTATTATCATGTAGAAGGTAAGAAATTGACAAGAGAAGAACTGTTGGAGTATTATAAAGCATTAGTTGAGGAGTATCCAATTGTATCTATTGAAGATCCATTCCACGAAGAGGATTTCGAGGGTTTTGCACTTATTACCAAAGAGTTGGATATACAAATAGTTGGAGATGACATATTTGTTACAAATGCTGAAAGATTGAGAAAAGGAATAGAAATGGGGGCAGCAAACGCTCTACTCTTGAAAGTCAATCAAATTGGAACCCTAAGTGAGGCAGTTGATTCTGCAAACTTGGCTTTTAGAAATGGTTATGGGGTTGTTGTTTCACACAGGAGTGGAGAGACAGAGGATACAACAATAGCTGATTTAGCAGTTGCTTTGAACTCGGGACAGATAAAAACAGGAGCTCCAGCAAGAGGGGAGAGAACGGCTAAATATAATCAATTAATAAGGATAGAGCAGGAATTAGGATTAAGTAAATATGCAGGTAGAAAGTTTAGGTGTCCATTCTAACTTTTTACATTATTTACGTTAATTATTTACTTTAATATACTTTTAAATAATTAAAAATTAATTTTTTTATTTTTTAATTTCTGATCTGCCAACTTTGGTGAAAATAATGGAAGCGGATATTGAAAAATTGATAAAGATTGGAGAGAAAGAGGGATTCGAAACGGAAGTTTTTTTTGTTAAATCTTACAGTGATAGTGTTGATCTGGATGGAAAGAGTGTGGATTGCTTCCAATCTGGCGTTTCCTATGGTTTAGGAGTTAGGGTTTTAAAAGATGGAAAAGTTGGATTTGCATATGCAAATAAATTCGATGAAGATATTGTCTATAAGGCAATAAAAAATGTTGTAGAGGATAAATATGTTGAATTTGCCGAACCTCAAAAATATAGGGAAGTAAAAGGAATATTCTGCAAAAATGTTTTAGATCTAAGTGAAGATGAATTGTTAGATAATCTTATAGTTATGAGAGATATTGCTCTTGAAAATGGTGCTACTGTTTTAAGTGGAGGGGTTGATAGAGCAAGAGTTTATGAAAGAATAGTTAACTCTAACGGAGTGGATGTAGAGGAAGAAAGCACGTATTTTTCAGCTTCAATTTTTATAATGTATGAAGGAGAGACATCCTATGAAGGAAAAACCTTACATGATGTATTTAATGTAGAGGAAATTAGTCATAAAGCATTAGAATTGGCTAAAAAATCTTCAAATGGTAAAGAATTTCATTATAAAGGAACTATTGTTTTATCTCCAAGAGCATTGAATAATTTGCTTTCATATACATTAATGCCGGCTTTTAGTGCTGAGAATGTTCAAAGAGGTAGAAGTATTTTAAGAGGAAAAATTGGAGAGCAGATTTTCAGTGAAAATATAACGATAATAGATGATGGAACATTAGATAACGCTTTAAACTCTTCAAAATTTGACGGAGAAGGAACGGCAACGCAGAGAACCATTTTAGTTGAGAACGGAGTTTTAAAAAACTATTTGTATGATATAAAAAGATCTAAAAAAGAAGGAAAATCATCTACTGGAAATGCTTCGAGAAGTTATCAAACCCTCCCTTATATCTCCCCAACAAACTTTATAATAGAAGAAACAAATACTTCTCTTGAAGATCTCGAAGAATATATTTTTGTAAATGGAATTATAGGATCCCACACGTCTAATCCAATAACTGGGGACTTTGCAGTGGAGATACAAAATTCCTTCTATTATAAAGACGGAGAAATTGTTCCAATTAAAAGAGGAATGTTTGGAGGAAATATATTTGAAATGCTTAAAGATGCTCTGCCATTAAAAGATTCTGAACAGAGAGGAAAATTAATTTCTCCACCAGTGGCTTTTAAAGGAGAAATTGTTTAACCCTGCTTTTTAATATTTTTCAATGGTTTAATTATATTTAGCATGTTTTTAACTGCAAATATTATAAAATCCTCTTCTGACTGAAAAAAACCTTCAACCACCATAGTTTTTATATCCTCGTAGCAGTTTTTGGGGAAGGATATATTGAGAACAATATTATCATTTTCTTTTTTATTATTGTCTTTTTCTTTTTTTGATACACTTTCAACTGATTTTTTAGTTAGAACAATATCTTTTAAGATTTTTCCAGATTCAAATATCCTACCATCAAAATTTTGATAAAGAATATTTATTTTTATTTCTTTGTTCTCTAAAATATCGTGATAATAAATTATATTTAATTTTATGTTTTTATAATCCGTTTTTTCTCTAAGGTAGAGGATTGGAGCAACATAATTAATTTTATATTGATTCTTTTTTAACCATTCTAAAATATAAGGAGCATATTTAAAAAAATTAAATAAAAATCTTGGAACATTCTTTGTTTGTTTATTTTTAATTTCAAATATGCAAAGTATATCATCTAAAACCCCAATTGCGTCAAATTCGCATAGAATATTTACTTTTTGTTTTATAACCTCTACAATTGCAAAATTTCTATGGATAGTTTTACCTCTCCATAATTTTTTTAAATTTTCTATCATCGGGGCTTCGTAATAAATTCTATCTGTGGGTTTAAAATCTTTTAAGAGAATTATTCTTCTGTCTTTCTCTTGAATTTGATATACAATCTTCCCGTTTAGATTTGGTATTTTTTGTGAAGTTTTTGGTAGATTATCTTTTTGTAGTGAGAGATTGTTTAACAGATCTTCGATACTTTGGGCTAATAGAAAATACTCTTTCTGTATGACTTTTGATTGTTTTATATTTTTAAAAAGAATTTCCCTTAATGTTTTTAATATCGTTTCTTTGGATTGTGGAAAAATTATTCCATCTCTAATTTCATCTACAATATCATTTATGCTGTCGTTTAAAAGATCTTCTCCAATATACAGTAGTACTTTGTCTTCTTTATCATCTTTAACAATTATTCCTCCATTAACTTTGATAATTCGAATGATCCCTTCTTTGTGGAGTAGAGATAATATCTTATATATTAATTCCTCCATTTTATCTCCCCTTAACACGAGGTCTTTGCACCTAATTACTTTATAATTATCTTTATATATTTTTATTTTTACTCTGCGGTTGTCTGTTTTTAATTAAGGTTATAAATAGTTAAGAGAAAATTAAAAATAATAGAATAATAAATAAAAAAAAACAAAAAATAAAATTCGAAAATAAAATTATAAAACAATTGACAACTTTAAAGTTTTTAGGTGAAAAAATGCCCATGGGTTTTGCTCTTCACTATGTAGGAACTGAAGGGACTGTTAGTCCATTTTATAGCATATTGTGGATGGTTATCTTAATTTTAGTTATTGCTGTTGTTGTCTATATATTAATTGCTCCATTGAAGAGACAATCTCCCTCATTAGATAACGAAAAACTTGTAAAAATAGAGAAGGATGTTGAGGAGATAAAAGAGATAGTTAAGGAGTTGAAAAAGAAATGGGAAGAAATCGAGTGATTTTATGAAGTTGATAGATATTGTTAAAATGGGTGATGCATTGTCCAACCCAATACGTATAAAAATTCTCTACATTTTAAATGAACAACCAAGAAACATTTACGAATTAGCAAAAGAGTTAGAACTGTCGAGACCAGTTGTCTATGCCCATCTTAGAAAACTTGAGGAGGCAAACTTAGTAGAGAGTGATTTGGTGTTAGAAGGAAGTAGAGCAAAGAGGATATATAAAGCAAGAGATTTTAAATTCTGCATAGATAATGAAACAATAAAAAAACTTTTTGAGGAAAAATAAACAGAAAAAAGTAAAATATATTAAAATATTAAAATAAAAATTAAAATAAATAAGGACTATATAATTAATTACCTCATATAAAATAGATAAAATTGAAATCATTATACCTTGCTTTTTAGATACTCAACTAACTCCTCAATGTGTATTCTAACCTGCTCTCTTGTATTTCTCTCTCTAATTGTTATAGTCCCATCTTTCAATGTTTGTCCATCTACTGTTATACAGAATGGAACTCCAATCTCGTCAGCCCTCATGTATCTCCTCCCAATAGCTCCACTGTCATCATACTCAGCTATAATGCCATTTTCTCTTAACATCTGTTCTATTTCCTTAGCTATTTTTGGCATATCATCCTTATTAACTAACGGCAGAACATAGGCCTTTATAGGGGCGACTGATGGCTTCAAGTCCAAATAAACTCTATCCTCTTCTTCCCTATAAGCGTGTTCTAATAAGCAGTAGGTAATTCTATCAATTCCATAGGATGGCTCTATAACGTGAGGAATAACCTTCTCCCCCTTAATAACTTTTTTAACCTTTTTAATTTCAACATAATCCTTTAAAATCTCAAAGTCCTTTCCATCAATGTTTATTATTACCTTTCCATCCTTTTCAATGCTTTTAACAAACTCTTCTTTCTCTTTTTCACTTAAATTGTTTATATATTCCTCAATTGCCTTTGTATCTTTCTTAAATATCTTTCCAACAACCTTATAATTTAGATTTATTTCAAATGTCTCGATCTCTCTTTCTTCATCAAGTTCAACAAATATCGAAAGCTCAACTCCGCTATGTGAAGAGTGGCTTCTTAAATCATAGTCAGTTCTATCAGCAATTCCAACACACTCAATCCATCCAAACCTCTCTGTATATATCTCAGCATCCCAGCAGTCGATAGCATAGTGAGCCATCTCATTTGGTAAGTGCTGTCTAAATCTAATCTTATCTTTATCAATTCCAATCTCTTCCAAAAACCTCTTTGTTAAGGCAATAAAGTAGGCAATTGTTTGATGTCTTATAATTCCCTTTTCTACTGCTTCTTCAATGCTCATTTTGAGTATCTTTTCATCATCTTTTAGGTTTTCATCCATCTGCCTTTCAGAAGGTAAGAGAGGAACAACTTCATCCTTAATCAAATCAAATCTCTCATGTTCCTTTCTCTCTGGATGGACAAAGTATTCAACCTCTGCCTGAGTGAATTCTCTCAGTCGAATAACTCCCTGTCTTGGAGAAATCTCATTTCTATAACTTTTACCAATCTGAATTACACCAAATGGCAACTTATTTCTGAAAAATTGAGCTAACCTCCTAAACTGTATAAATATTCCCTGCGCTGTTTCAGGTCTCATATAACCAGTTCTCTTTCCTCCTGGCCCTATAGAAGTAACAAACATCAAGTTGAATTTCTTAACCTCTCCAAGCTCTCCTCCACACTTTGGACACCTTATATTATGTTTTCTAATCAACTCTTCCAAGTCCTTTAATGTTTTTCCTTCTGTATCTACATCTACAAACTCTTCAATTAGATGATCTGCTCTAAACGACTCTAAGCAGTTTTTACATTCAACAATTGGGTCTGTAAAATTATCAACGTGCCCAGATGCTTTTAAAACTTCGTAAGGAGTTACAGTAGGGCTCTCAATCTCATAAAATCCTTCTTTAATAATATATTGCTCTCTAAACTTTGATATGATGTTATTTTTTAATAAACATCCTAAAGGACCGTAATCAACAAATCCTGCAATTCCTCCATAAATCTCAAATGAACTCCATAAATAACCTCTTCTTTTTGCTAAATCCATAATCTTTTCATAAATATCTTTTTCCACGATCTCACCTGAATGATCATTTTAATGGTTTATGGTTATTTTAGTAAATTTACACCTCCGAGCGAAGCGGAGATGTGGTAGTAATAATAATGGAAAGATTATTTACCAAAGTATCGTCTCTCCCTTATCTATCCTATCCAATATAAATATCATTAAACGAAACTTTTGAAAAAGTTTCATCAAAACATTTTTACCATAAAACCGTTTCCCCTTTATCTATCCTGTCCAATATAAATATCATCAATGATGAAGCAATTAAATCAGCAGTTGTTCCGGGGTTTAATTTATTACCATCCTTTGATAAATATCTATCAAACTCTTTAACCTTCTCTTCAGTAAAGTTATTTAATACATCTTCAGCCATTTTAGAAACTTTTAAGGCAGTTTCAAAACCTCTCTTTCTTGCGATTAATGTATCAGGATATTTAGCCAATAGGTTTAAAAATGTTTTTGTTATGGCTAAGTTGATGTTGTTGAACTCTTTATAATACTTTTTTAATAAATTGTAGCCCTCAAATGAGATTTTAAAGTTATCAACCCATTCTTTGCTTATATTATCCCATTCTGCGGATATTTTATAAACATCTAAGAGAGTTAAATTTTTTTCAATAAGTTCCTTTTTCGCTTCTTCGGAATTAACGTCAGGACCTTTCTTTGGTTTATTAACATAAGCCATTGCTATATTTATAGCATCATAGACATTTAAGGCATCTTCAACAGTTGTATTTTCAGCAATTTTCTTTAAATTCTCTTTTAATTTATTTTCATTAAAATTTTTTAATTTTCCGGCAGCCATTGCTATGGGAATGTGTAGCATTATAATGCCTAAGTTTGCATTAGTTGGAGACCATTTTTTACTCTCAATAACTGCCTTTTTTATGTATAAGCCAACATCCTTATCTTTTTGAGATGCTTCATAAATAACATTTCCAAATGCAATTCCAGAGTTTATGAAGTGATGGTATTTTATATCCTTATAGTCCCTATTCCTATGAACATTTCCCGGCTTAAAGGAACTAACCTCTAAGCAACAGGCAATTTGAGATGCCTTCATAACATCAAAGGGATTCACACTATCACCAAAATTTTTATATATTTAGGGAAATATGGATGAATAAGGAGATCTTCTGTTTAAAAGTTTTTGGGGGAGGGGTATAATGGATATGGTAAATGTATTAGGGGATGCAATATATCTATATGTGGGGTTTTTATTGGTAATTTTAGGACTGGCTCCAATATATTTAATATTTTTCAAATTACCAAAATTGGAGGTTAAAAAAATAAGGGAAGAGGTTATCTCTCAATACTATGATAATCTTAAAAATATAATGCCATCAGTATTTAATCAGCTCTTGATATTATTTTTAGCCATTGGGATTATAATAGGTCTCTTCCTATACTTTCTTACAAAGTCCTTTTTAATGCTTATTTCTCCAATTGCGTGTATGTTCTTTGTCCTGTATGTGGCTGGAATTAAGAAGTATCCTGTCTACATATACAAGAATGGCTTTTACTTTAATGGAATATATACGTGGAAAGGGTTTAGTGGTTATGCAAAAATAGGAGATAAAATAAGATTAATTGGAAAGAGGGGGATAACAGTTGATATGTATTTAAGAGATGTTGATGGAAAAGTAGAGAGAATCTTAAAAGAATCGTTAAAAATAAAAAACAATAAAAAGATTGGGAATATTTGCTAAATTTTTGCCAATTTTTAATTTTTGTCTTTTCTTTTTAATAGGTCGCTTAATAGAAACTTTTTAAATTCTTCAAAAGCTTTTTTTCTATGCGATATTTTGCTTTTTTCTTCCGTAGTCATTTCTGCAAAAGTTCTGTTTTCTCCTTCTGGGATAAAAATACTATCATAAGCAAATCCATAGCCCTTACTTCTAATTTCCCTGCTGACTTGTCCTTTAACAACGCCCTTGAATAATTTAACTCCATTTTCATCGCAATAACCAATAACTGTTTTAAAATAGGCATTTCTATTATCTTTATCTTCTAAAAGTTTTAAAATTCCTTCATTTCCAATTGTTTCTTGAACAAATTTTGAATATGTTCCTGGAAATCCATCCAATACCTCAACAAAAAACCCACTATCTTCCACAATAACTGGCTTTTTTAATATATTATAAACCCATTTTGCCCCGAATTCAGCAACTTCTTCTAAACTCCCTTGTATCTCTGGATACTCAATATTTACTCTTTCTAATTCCACATTTAAATCTTTTAAAATAATCTTTGCTTCTTTAATTTTATTTAAATTTCCGGTAGCAAAATAGATCTTCATTCTTTTCACCAATACGGCAAATTGATTTAATAATAGGTGTCCCCCCAGATTAACACCCTCTATCATCCTAAGCCCTGCTATGTCAAGAGGGCTAACCCACTGGGGGGTTGATAGTTATTATATGATTTTATTTATTTTAATTTTTTCTATTTTTTTCTTTTTCTGTGTTAAGTTAGTTATAACCATTCATCTAAAATTGCTATTTTGTTAATTGTATTATGTTTCTTATTTAATTTTTTACTAAGCGTTTGATCTTTTTTAGGAGGAGTTAACTTTTTAAATTCTAAATTTTCTGATTTTAGAAGATTTAAAGCACCAGTAGTTAATGAAGGGGCTACCAAAATTCCCCTAACTCTTTTTTCTCCGTATTTGCTTTTAAAATATTCGACGTATCTTTTTAACTGAGAGACAGATTGTAGATCGGCTCTTCGTCTTTTTAACTCTAAAATGACCCAATTATTATTTTCGTCTTTTCCGAGTATGTCAATTATTCCAGTAGGGATTTGATACTCCTTAGATAACGGTTTAAATCCCTCCTCAATTAACTTGGGATTTTTAAATATCATATCTACCATATCTCCTTCGCTGCCTGTTAGATTTAATTCTTCATAGTCCTCACACTTAAAAGCGCAGGCATGATACACTTCATAAACAATTATCTCTAAAACTTCTCTTGGTTTTTTCCTAATACTTCTTATAATAAATTGTTTATTTTCAATTTTGTAGGATATTGAGCTCCCTGAAGGTTGCCAATTAACTGGTTCTCTTTTTTTATTTTTGTGAATTAGGAGCGATCCATCAGGTTTTATCATGATGATTCGATCTCCTTCATTTAGGGTGCTCTTTGCTCTTCCGTCATATATTACGCTACATCTTGATAGTAAAATAATTACTGAATCATAGATATGCTCTTTAATAAAATTTACTAAATTTTTAATATCCGGCTTATGTAAAAAGTGGACTTTCACTACCCTCACCTGTATTTTTGGATCGTTTTAATTTAATTTAAATCTGTAAATTTAAAATAATCAATTATTTTGACATTTAAAAATATAAAACACATGTAAAAATGAAATAACTTCAAAAAGAAATTTAAAATAACGTTAAAATCCAACAACTGTGTTAAATTAAAATAAAAAATTAAACGTGAATAAACGTAAATTAACAATAATAAATTAATAACAAAACAAAATATATTACTAATAAAATCAAAATAGTGCAGGGGAGGGGATTTGAACCCCCGAACCCCTTCGGGACCGGATCTTAAGTCCGGCGCCTTTGGCCAGGCTTGGCGACCCCTGCACCGCAAGCGAATTATAGAATGGGAAAACTACTATATATACTTTTCGGTTTAGTGCAAAGGTTAAATATATATTAATAACTTCCTCCATAAATTATAAATCCTATATATATGGGAAAGTTGTTTCCGTCTCGAGGTAGATCATGAAAAAACTTAAACGAATGACGGTTATATTATACAACTCATACGATAAACTTAGGTGGCATGAAGCACACAAAAGGGCAATAGCAAGAGCAGCTCCGATATGTTATGCATACGACTGCAACATGGCTATAATGGACTTTCCATGCAGTATGGAAGATATTTTAAATATAAAAACAACTATTGGAAGCTCAGGAAAATACTTAGAACAACTTATAGATGAAAATAGATTTTTTATAGTGGATAAATTCCTACCTCAATTTGGAGTTCCAATCGCTTCAACATCTAAACCCGAAGAAACAAAGAAGATCTCTCCTCAAGATGTTGCCAACCTACTAAATAAAAAACCTGTTGGGATTTATATTGGTCTTGGACGACATGGACTTCCTAAAGATATTATGAAAACCTCCGTATATCATCTTGATATAACGGAGAAAAATATTTCATTAGAGACATGCACGGCGATAGGAGCCATCCCTGCCAAGATACACACTATTACACAATTACAATTAAAAAGTTTAGAGATTAAAAAGTTATGATGAGAAATTAAATAAAATCCCAATAAGAATTAGTAATTAAGAATTAATAAAATAAAAATTAAAATAAAAAATTTTATATACTCAACCTATTTTAAAATAATACAATATAACCGTTAGGTGGAATCATGAGCGTTAGTGTTATGGAAGCAATAAAGGAAGTGAAGTTAGCTGAAGAGGAAGCAGTTAAAGAAATTGAAGAAGCAAAGAGCAAAGCAGAACAAATAAAAGCAGAGGCAATTGAAGAAGCAAAGAAATTGATCTTAGAGGTTGAAGAAGAAGCAAAAAAACTTGTAGAGGAGATGATTAAAAAAGCAGAAGAAGAAGCAAAAAAAGAAGCAGAGAAGATAATTGCTGAAACTGAGAAGGAGATAAAGGAAATAATGTCCATTGCAAAGGTTAAAATACTCTCATTGAAACTATCAGAGATCCTTGAAATTTAATTAAAAAGGTGATTTTAGTGAGACCCGTAAGGATGAAGAAGTTAAAAGCGGTGATATTGGATGAAAAAATTGACAGTGTTGTAAGAAGTTTGCACGAAGAAGGGATCGTAGAGATCTGCGATCTCTCTGAAAAATTAGAAAATGTAGAATGGAAAACACTGTTATCCCCTTCACCATCAGCTGATTATGTTAGAAATGTTACCTCACTAATGATTAAAGCAGGTAGAATTTTGGATATGTTTTCAAGCGTTAATAAAAAAGAAACGAGCATAAAAGATCTTTTAAATCCTAAACCAGTAGAAAAAAAGAAGGTTTCGTTTAAAAGTTATGAAGAAGTTATAAATTATGTTGAAGATATTCTCAGCAAAGTAAGTTCAGAGGTTGATGAGCCAGCTGAAAAACTTGCAGAACTCGACAATAAGAAATCAAAATTATTGCAATTAAAAGAACAAATATCCTACCTAAACGGCTTAGAATTTGATCTCAAATACTTGGGTGCAGGACCTTATGTATTTATAGGAACAGGAAGCGTTCCAAAAGAAAAAACTGCACATTTAAAAGATGAACTTGAAAAAGTTGCAGATGGATATGTAGATGTATTTTTCGGCTCAGAATTTGAAAAAGATAAAAAAATTAGAGTCCCATTGGTATTTATCACCTTAAAAGAAAAACTCGAAGATGTTTTATCTGAACTTAGAAAATTTGAATTTGAAAAATACGATATAAGTGGAGTAGAAGGAACTCCAACAGAGGCATTATCAAAAATCGAAAGTGAATTAAAATCTATCGACGCAGAGAGAAATAGTTTAATAGAAAAATTAAAATCATTAGCTGAAAAATGGGAGAAAGAGTTATTAGCTGTCTATGAATTGTTATCAATAGAAAAAGCGAGAGGAGATGCTTATTCACAATTTGGTAAAACAAAAAGGACATACTACTTAGAAGCATACGTTCCAGCAAGAGATGCAGAAAAAGCAAAAAATATCATTGAAAATTCAGCTGAGGGCTTTGCATTCGTTGAGATAAGTGAACCAGACGAGCCAGAAGAGAAGATACCTGTATTGTTAGACAATCCAAAACCAGTTAAACCATTTGAGATGCTCACAGAGATGTATGCATTACCAAAATACAACGAAGTTGATCCAACATTGTTATTAGTCCCTGGCTTCCTGCTATTCTATGGAATTATGCTAACTGATGCAGTTTATGGATTATTCTTAACCTTAATCGGGTTATTCATCTGGAAAAAAATTGGAAAAGTTAACGAAGGGGCAAGCAAACTCGGTTATATCTTGACATTAGCAGGAATTGCAACAATAATAATGGGTATAATAACAGGCGGATATTTAGGGGACTTTACTTATGAATTCTTTGGATTTGATATAACACAAACACCTTTCGCACTTGTTAACCCACTTGGAGAAAGCTTCTACATAAACAGTAAACATGCCCTATTCTCTCTCGGAGGAATAAGCGTAACTAACGGGCCAATGGCAATACTTGTATTTTCCATATTCATAGGATTGGTTCACTTATTGGTTGGATTATGTGTTGGATTTAAGGAGAATATCAGTAGAGGAAATGTTGGAGATGCATTTATCAATCAAGGGATATGGATTCTTCTAATTCTTTCAATATTTATAGGAATTGGGTTGATGTTTGCAGGAGCAAGTTCATTGGTAGCAGGAGGGATAATTGGAATCTTTGTATTATTAGCGATCTTAGCTTCAATGTATAAAGGTTATAAAAGCGGAGGAATAATGGAGTCAATACTTGGAGCAATGGACATAACCGGATTCTTAGGAAACGTTTTATCCTATGCAAGATTGCTGGCTCTATGTTTAGCAACTGGTGGTTTGGCAATGGCTGTAAACATAATGGCAAAACTTGTCAATGAATCTGTTCCAATAGTTGGAATCATAATCGCTATCCTGATATTGATTGTAGGACACATGTTCAACTTTGTGATGAATGGATTGGGAGCATTTATTCACTCCTTAAGATTGCACTACGTTGAATTCTTCAGCCAATTTTATGAAGGAGGAGGTAGAAGATTTAATCCATTTAAAGCAAATAGAGAATACACCACAACCGCTTAACTCAACATAATAACCTTTTAAATACCCTTTAACTCACTCAACTAAAAACAATAAAGTATAAAAAGAAATATGCAAAGTAAAACTAATAAACTTAGAAAAATTGAGGTGGTTAGATATGGTAGATCCTTTGATAATCGGAGCAATTGGAGCAGGTTTAGCAGTAGGTATTGCAGGTTTAGGTTCTGGAATTGGAGCAGGAATTACAGGAGCAAGTGGTGCTGGAGTAGTTGCAGAAGATCCAAACAAATTCGGGACTGCAATTGTCTTCCAAGCACTGCCTCAAACCCAAGGTTTGTATGGTTTTTTAGTTGCTATCCTAATCCTCTTCGTCTTTAAAACAGTTTCACCTTGGGCAATGTTCGCAGCAGGTTTAGCGGCAGGTTTGGCAGGTTTATCAGCTATTGGTCAGGGAATAGCTGCTTCAGCTGGTTTAGGAGCTGTTGCTGAGGATAACAGTATATTCGGTAAGGCGATGGTCTTCTCTGTTCTTCCAGAGACACAGGCAATCTATGGTTTGTTAATTGCTATCTTGCTATTAGTTGGTGTCTTTAAAGGAAACGCAGGAGCTGAGACCGTTGCCGCTTTAGGGGCAGGGTTTGCAGTTGGTTTCGCTGGTCTCTCTGGTATTGGGCAAGGTATTACAGCAGCAGGAGCTATTGGAGCCACAGCAAGAGATCCAGACGCTATGGGTAAAGGTCTTGTCTTGGCAGTTATGCCAGAGACATTCGCTATCTTTGGTTTGCTAATTGCAATATTGATCATGCTTATGATAAAATAAAAATAGAAAAAGTAAGATATTGGCAAGCAATTTGAGGGATGTGTATTTCCCCTTTAACTTTTTAATTTAATTGGAGATTTAATAGGTGAAACTGATGGGTGTTGATAAGATAAAATCAAAAATATTAGAAGATGCTAAAACAGAGGCAAGCAAAATAATATCGGAAGCAGAGGAAGAGAAAGCTAAGATATTAGAGAAAGCGAAAGAAGAGGCAGAAAAAAGAAAAGCAGAGATACTGAAAAAAGGAGAAAAAGAAGCAGAACTTACAAAGAGTAGAATCATATCAGAAGCAAAATTGGAAGCAAAAAAGAAACTCTTAAAAGCTAAGGAAGAAATCATCGAAATGGCAATAAATAAATTAAAAGAAGAACTTATAAAACTACCTGAACAGCCCGACTATAAAGATAAACTTATCAAACTAATAAAAGAAGGGGCAATTTCCTTAGGAGGAGGAGAGTTAGTAGTTAGGTTAAATAAAAGGGACTTAGAGCTTATTGACGATTCAATACTCTGGAACTTAGAAAAAGAAGTTGAAGCACAAACTAAAAAGGTAACAGTGCTTAAAAAGGGAGAACCAGTGGATATTATAGGAGGATGTATTATAGAAACCGCAGATGGGTTGAAATCATTAGATAACAGTTTGGAAGCAATATTCAACAGAAACTTAAATGTGATAAGAGCAAAAATCACTGAGAAACTCTTCTAATTATTTGATGACAGAAAACCCATTTTTTACAGGAAAAGAGCCCAAAGAATAAAAGAGAAGAATAAGGAAGATCATTTAGGTGATGCCTAATGGCGATAGACGTAGAAACACTGTTAAACATAGACAAACTATACTCTGCCATGATGACATATTTTGATAATCCATTTACACTGCTTATTGTTATAGCAACTATAATCATTGTTCTCATTGTGATCGTCTGGATTACAAAGATGGTCATGGATTTAGCTCCATATGCTTATGTTAACGCAAGAATAAGAAGTAAAGAGGCGAAACTCTTAGATGATGCAAAATTAAATGAATTAATAGAGTCAGGGAGCTTAGAAGAATTAGTTGGATTGTTGGAAGATACCGACTATGGACAGTATGTTGCAGAGGTAATGAATGAATTAAGAGATCCAATTGCCGTCGAAAAAGCGTTAGATATGTATTTAGCAGATCTATATGCGTTAATATATAGAATATCTCCTGACGGGGCAAAAAAGGTATTAAAGGTCTTTACAAAAAAATTTGATATAAAAAATATTAAAACATTAATAAGGGCAAAGTTTGTAGGGTTAGATGCTGAAGAAACCTACAAACTTCTCATTCCTTTGGGAAACATTCCTCCAGACAAACTAAAAGAACTTTCAGAAGTTAAAACCGTGGAAGAAGTTATTAGAGGTTTAGATGGGACAGAATACTTTAAAATACTGCAAGATGAACTCTCGAACTATGATCAAACTTCCGATCTTTTAGTTTTTGAATTGGCTTTGGATAAATACTACTTAGAAAGTTTAAGAAAAACAATTATGACTGAGGGTAAAGAAGAAGACCTGTTTAGAGAATTCGTAGGGACAATAATTGATATTGAAAATTTAAAAGTTATATTAAAAGGTAAAGCAGACGGTTTATCAGCAGAGGAACTTGGTAAATATATTACTTTGGAAGGTTATGAGTTAGCCGAATGGAAATTAAAGGATTTGATTAGTGCAGGAGGAATTGAAGGAGTTTTAAGTGGATTAGAAGGGACAAGTTATGCAGAGATCTTAACCGAGGCAATGGAGGAGTTCGAGAGAACAAAATCAATATATGCATTTGAGAAAGCGTTGGATAAGTATGTATTAGAGAAGGGTAAAAAATTATCAACAAGAAAGCCCTTTGGCGTTGGACCAATAATCGGATTAATTGTTAGCAAAGAACTTGAAGTTAAAAACCTTAAAGCAATTATTAAAGGAAAAATAGAAAATTTAAAACCAGAAGACATAAGATCTCTGCTTATATCATCATAGGTGAGATAAAATGAAAATTGGCGTGATAGGAGATAGAGAAACAGCAATTGGTTTTAGATTAGCTGGATTAACTGACGTTTATGAAGTTAAAAATGAGGAGGAGGCAGTAAAAGCGGTTAATGAGCTTGCAAATAACGAAAATATTGCCTTTATTATTATAACTGAAAGAATAGCTGAAAGTATAAAAGATAATCTAAAAAACATAAATAAAGTTTTAGTTGAAATCCCAGACAAGAAAGGTAAACTCGAAAGAATCGATCCAGTAAAAGAGTTAATAAGAAAAGCAATCGGTGTCACGATGAAATAAACCTGTTAAAAAATTATTAAATTAACTCACAAAAACCAAACAAAAGTATATCAAAGATATATCAAAAATTAAAGGAGAGAGGTTGAGAACATGCCAGTTGTTGGTAAGATTATCAAGATTGCAGGACCTGTTGTAGTTGCAGAAGGTATGAAAGGAGCTCAAATGTATGAAGTTGTTAAAGTAGGAGAAGAAAAATTAACAGGAGAGATCATTCAGTTGCACGATGATAAAGCAGTTATTCAGGTTTATGAAGAGACATCAGGAATTAAGCCAGGAGAGCCAGTCGTTGGAACCGGAGCTCCGTTATCAGTTGAGTTGGGGCCTGGAATGTTAAGGGCAATGTATGATGGTATTCAGAGGCCTTTAACAGCAATTGAAGAAAAAACTGGCTCTATCTTTATACCAAGAGGAGTCGATGTTCCTTCCCTACCAAGAGACGTAAAATGGGAATTTAAACCAACAGTAAGCGAAGGGGACGTTGTTGAAGAAGGAGATATAATAGGAACTGTTGAAGAAACCCCGTCAATCGTTCACAAGATCTTAGTTCCAATTGGTGTTAAAGGAAAAATCGTTGAGATAAAAGAAGGGAAATTTACAGTTGAAGAGACAGTTGCAGTTGTTGAAATGGAAAATGGAGAAAGGAAAGATATTATTATGATGCAAAAATGGCCAGTAAGAAAACCAAGACCATACAAAGAAAAACTACCTCCAAAAATTCCATTAATCACTGGGCAAAGAGTTGAAGATACATTCTTCACATTAGCAAAAGGAGGAACAGCAGCAATTCCAGGACCTTTCGGTTCAGGAAAAACAGTTACTCAGCATCAGTTGGCAAAGTGGTCTGACGCTGATGTTGTCGTTTATATTGGATGCGGAGAAAGAGGAAACGAGATGACAGAGGTTATTGAAGAGTTCCCACACTTGGAAGATATTAGAACTGGAAACAAATTAATGGATAGAACAGTTTTAATTGCAAACACGTCAAACATGCCTGTCGCTGCGAGAGAAGCGTCTGTCTATACAGGAATTACAATTGCAGAATACTTCAGAGATATGGGTTATGGGGTTTTGTTAACAGCTGACTCAACATCAAGATGGGCAGAGGCAATGAGAGAAATTTCAGGTAGATTAGAGGAGATGCCAGGGGAAGAAGGTTATCCTGCCTACTTAGCTTCAAGATTGGCTCAGTTCTATGAAAGAGCTGGAAGAGTTATAACCTTAGGAAAAGATAACAGACAAGGATTCGTTTGTATCGTTGGAGCTGTTTCACCACCTGGTGGGGACTTCTCAGAACCAGTTACATCAAACACTCTAAGGATAGTTAAGGTCTTCTGGGCGTTGGATGCAAACTTAGCAAGAAGAAGACACTTCCCAGCTATCAACTGGTTGCAGAGTTATTCGCTATATATTGATGATGTTACAGATTGGTGGCTAACAAACACTGGACCAGATTGGAGACAGTTAAGAGATGAGGCAATGGGTCTATTACAGAAAGAGGCAGAATTACAAGAGATCGTTCAGTTAGTTGGACCTGATGCACTGCCAGATAGGGAAAGAGTTATCTTAGAAGTTGCAAGAATGTTAAGGGAGGATTTCTTACAGCAAGATGCGTTTGATGAAGTAGATACTTACTGTCCACCAATGAAGCAATATTTAATGTTAAAGATAATTATGACCTTCTATCAAGAGGCATTGAAAGCAGTTGAAAGAGGAGTTGAGCCAGCTAAGATTTTAAAGGTCTCAGTTAAGCAAGATATTGCAAGGATGAAATACATTCCACACGATGAGTTTATAAATGTTAAATCAAAAGAAATAATGGAGAAGATTAAAAATGAGCTTGGATCATTAAACTAAACTCCTCTGTTTAACTTTTTACTTTTAAAAAACATAAAAAATTAAAAAATCTCATTTTTAACATCACATATAGTTGAAGAGGTGATCATAATGGCAATGGCTACATCAGCAATTGAATATTCATCAGTAAAGAGTATCGCAGGACCTTTATTAATCGTTGAGGGAGTTGAAGGAGCAGCTTATGGAGAGATCGTTGAAGTTATCTGCCCAGATGGAGAAAAGAGAATGGGACAAGTTTTAGAGGCAAGAGAGGGTTTAGCAGTCGTTCAGGTATTTGAGGGAACAACAGGATTAAGCACAAACCAAACAAGAGTTAGATTTACAGGAAGAACTGCTAAAATTGGCGTCTCAATGGAAATGTTGGGAAGAATATTTAACGGAGCAGGAAAACCAATTGATGGAGGGCCAGAGATAGTTCCTGAGAAGGAGTTAGATATTAACGGTTATCCATTAAACCCTGTTTCAAGAAAGGTTCCAAGTGATTTTATCCAAACAGGTATTTCAACAATTGACGGGATGAACACATTGGTTAGGGGGCAGAAACTGCCGATCTTCTCAGGTTCTGGTTTGCCACACAATCAGTTAGCAGCTCAAATTGCAAGACAAGCAAAGGTTAGAGGAGAAGGAGAGAAATTCGCTGTTGTCTTTGCAGCAATGGGTATTACATCAGAAGAGGCAAACTTCTTTATGGAAGAGTTTAGAAAAACAGGAGCTTTGGAGAGAGCAGTTGTCTTTATTAACTTGGCAGATGACCCAGCAATTGAAAGGATATTAACTCCACGACTTGCTTTAACTGTTGCTGAATACTTAGCTTATGAGAAGGATATGCACGTTCTTGTTATCTTAACAGATATGACAAACTACTGTGAGGCGTTAAGAGAAATCTCAGCAGCAAGAAACGAGGTTCCGGGAAGAAGGGGTTATCCTGGTTATATGTATACTGACTTGGCTACAATCTATGAGAGGGCAGGAAGAGTTAAGGGAAGGATAGGAACAATAACTCAGATTCCAATCTTAACAATGCCAGATGATGATATTACACACCCAATCCCTGATTTAACTGGTTATATTACAGAGGGACAGATCGTTTTATCAAGAGAGTTGCATAGAAAGGGGATTTATCCTCCTGTCGATGTTTTACCATCATTATCAAGATTAGCTGGAAATGGACAAGGTCCAGGAAAAACAAGAGAAGATCACAAGAAAGTAATTAACCAGGCCTATGCTGCATATGCAGAGGGTAGAAGTTTAAGGGACCTAGTTGCTGTCGTTGGGGAAGAGGCATTGACAGATAGGGATAGGGCTTATTTGAAGTTTGCAGATGAGTTTGAAGATAAGTTTGTTAGACAAGGTAAAGATGAGGATAGAAGTATTGAAGAAACCCTCGACTTGTTGTGGGAGTTGTTAGCTATATTACCAGAAGAAGAGTTGAAGAGAGTTGATAGGGAATTAATTGAGAAGTATCATCCAAAATACAGAAAGAAATTAAAGACAAAAGAATGAAGAGATCAATGAAATGCTCCAATTTATTTCAATAATCTTTTTATTGCATTCCATATTAGATAACTTTGTGGTTTTAAAGTTCCTTTTTGTGGATTTAAAAATAATATATTCTTTTTAACTAAAAATTCTACGATTCTTTTTGAAATTTGGCCATATGCTACCTCATAACTATTTTTAAATAATTTTAATGCATTCATGATTTTATTATAAAAGTTTTCATCTTCCTCTTTAATATCATAAAGTAAATACATAATTTTGTTGGTTTTTTCTGTTAATAGCTCCTCTAAGATTGTTTTTAATTCTTTTATTCTTAATTCTTCAATTACTAAAATAATATCAACTATTTTCCCTCCCACATAGCTATAGATAAGTTCTTTATCTTCATTAGAAAGTTTCCTTCCTAGAATATCTTCAGCTAAAAAATCCATAAACTTTAAAGCTGTCTCTTTATCAAAATCATCAACTAATATATATCTGCATCTTCCTTCAAGCATTGCCTCATTATAAATCTTTTCTATAAACAAGCTATCTGAACTTAAACATAATACATGGCATAAATGTTTCTCTTTGGTTAAATCTACGAAAAAATTAAAAAGTTCATATATAAGATAGCCGTTAATTTTTAAATCTCCAATTTTTTGGAGTTCATCTATTATTAAAACTGGCTTTTTCTTTTTTTTATTAATTTCTTCAAGAAAATTAGAGATATATGCAAATATATCTTTTGTATCTTCTCCTTTAAGATATTCATTTAAAATGTTCTTTGGGATTGGAATGCCATATAAATTATTTGGAATATCTTTTAAAAATGCACTTAGGAAGGTTTTTAGTTTGCTTTCTTCTTTAATATCGAATAAGACCTTTATAAAATCATCATATCTTGATATAAAATGCTCTCTGAGATTAATATAAAAAACCACGTATTCATCTTTGTTTAGTTCGTTTTCAACTATATGTTTTATTAGTGTGGTTTTTCCACAGTTTATAGGTCCATAAATAAAATTGATTCTATTTGGTTCTAATTCTAATATGCTTAATATTTCTTTAATTTCTTTATCCCTATCAAAAAATTTCATTTTTATTCACCTTCATATTCAACAGTAGCATTTTTTATGTTAAACTCTTTCCCTCCAGAGAGTTTTAATCTCAGACCTTTGCACTTTGGACAGTGAACATCAAACTCATCTAACGTTTCTGCTTCTCCCTCATATCCACAGTCCAAGCACTTGCACATTGGTTTAATTAATTTAACGTTGATTTTAGCTCCTTCGCAAACAGTTCCTTCAGCAATAACTTCGAATGCGAATTTTAACTGTTCGACGTTGATAAATGTTAATTCTCCAATTTCTAAGTTAATTTCACTAACTTTTTTTATTTTTTTGCCTTTCTCTTCCTCTTTTTTAACACTGTTTAATATTGCTTCAAGCATTGCAGTGGCGTATGATAATTCGTGCATAATAATCACTTTTCGCTTTCTAACTCTTTTTCTATAATTTCTCTAACTTTTTCCTCTTTATTTTTTGGTGAGAATATTTTAAAGTTAAATACAACCCTTACCACGTCATCTCCGTCCATCACTTTGCAACTGCCCAAGTATGCTTTCTGTTTATCAAATCTAACGTAGAATTTATTATCTTCTATTCTTAACTTTAAATCTTTTTTCAACTTGTTGACATTTTTTTCATCGGCTTTTATTAAATCAAAAATATGTTTAAAAACTTTCTTAGCTTCTTTACCTTCGACACTTGCAGTTATTATTTTTATTGGGTTTCCAAAATATCCTTGCGTTTCTATGACTTCTAAATCTATTTTTTCTTCATCTATCTCTTCTGGAATAAAATATTCTATTGCCTCTAATACTTTTTCTTCATCTTCGGTAGCGTGTGCTATCGCACTAATTTTAACTGAGTTTAGCATATTAACACCTTTTAAAATTGGATTTTAATTTAATAAAGATATTCAAAAAAGATAAAAGAAAATGTAGAAAATACAAACTCTTAAAAACTGTTTTTTATTTTATTACTGTTTTTAAGTGAAAATTTAATTTTTATTTGGCAAGAACGATCTCTATTGTTGAGACATTTACGTCTCTTCCATCAGGATTTTTTACTTTGTCAGTCCCTATTTCTATTTTTTTAATCTTTATATCTTTTATAAATCTGTTTCTTATCATCTCTGCAACATCAACTGCTTTATTTATCGCTCTACCTCTTGCTTTTATTATCACTTCGTCGTTATTGGTTAGCTGAGTTAGAACTGCTACAACATAGTTCATTACTGGTTTTCTTCCAACTAATACAACATTGTCCATGTTCCCAACCTATCTCTTCGTTGATTTATTGTTGTTATTTAATGAAGTTTGTTGTATGTATTTTTGATGTAAGGCATAAATAATTAACATCACACGCCACTATTTATATTTTTCATTTTAGAGCATTTCTCATCCAATTGATCACTTTTTTTATACCTTCTTTTAAGTCCACATCTGGAACCCAACCGAGATTTTGTGCTTTTTTCACATCCAAGAATATTCGATATACCTCTCCTTCTCTGGGTTTATCATATATTGGTTTATTGTTGTAGTTTAATTCATTTGCAATCACTTTGTATAGTTCATTAACTGATGTTTCTTTGCCAGTTCCAATATTAACAACTTCATTTTTCCAATTTAAAGCCATTAAATTAGCTTTTGCTACATCTCCAACATAGACGAAGTCCCTTGTTTGATTCCCGTCTCCAAAAATAATTGGCCTTTGGTTTTTTAACATTTTATCAATAAATATGCTTATAACTCCTGCCTCTCCTCTTGGATCTTGTCTCTCTCCGTAAACATTTGAGTATCTTAAAATTGCATACTCAGTTCCATATAAACGATTGTAGAGTTGAATATACTCTTCTCCCACATATTTACTTAGCCCATAAGGAGATAGTGGATTTATTGGATGATTTTCATCAACTGGTAAATAATTTGGTTCTCCATAAACTGCTCCACCAGACGAGGCAAATATTATCTTATTTATGTCATACTTTCTCATCATTTCTAAGATATTTATAGTTCCTAAAATATTGACGTCAGCATCATATACTGGATTTTCAACGGAATTTCTAACGTTTATTTGAGCTGCTTGATGTATAACAACTTCAACATCTTTAAAATTAATTTTTTCATCCAAATCCTTATTTCTAATATCTGCATTTACAAACTCTGCTTTTGGATTTATATTATTTTTATTTCCTGTTGTTAAATTATCTAAGATAATTACATCGTAGTTGTTTTCAATTAGTTTATCTACTATATGACTACCAATAAAACCAGCCCCTCCAGTAACTAAAATCATTTTTCCACCAAAATTTTTAATTTCTTTTTAAGTAATTCTTTAAGATGGTTTCAACGTCTTTTTTTTTAATAACTACTTTATTAATTGGAGTTGATAAAATTATATATAGTTGTCTTCTACTTTAACATCTTTAAACTTCTTCCATGAATAAGGAACTCCACTTATTAATAACCCCTCTTCACAAATAAATCCTTTAGTTTCTCTCATTATAATAATGTATAGAAATATTACGACCCAACATATTGCAATATATAATATTTGAGATATTATAAGTTCTCCTACAATATACAGTATTCCCAAAGTAAAAACCTAACAACAAAATAATCAAAAAAGAATTTTTAATCATATTGCTCTTTAACGTCTTAGGTAGATTTATACTAACCTCTCTTATTACCTCAACTTGTTTCTTTATTTTTAAATATTTAAAAATCAAATAGGTCATGAATAAAAAACTACCAATTGTTATAATTATGGTTATAACGATCATTATTAAATCCATCATTGGGATGTTCATAAAAGCCACCTTATTAAACAAATAAAAATAAAATTAAAAAAATTATGGAATATAATCATCATAAATAGAATAAATCAAATTTTAAAATAAAAATTTTATAGGTTTTCAATCAATTTTCTTCCTGCTTCTTCCATTGATGTTTCGTAAGGGATGCCATGCTCCTCCAAAATTTTCCTTCCGATCTCTTCGTTAGTTCCCATCATTCTAACAGCAAACTTTATATTTGGATGCTCCTTTAAGACATCAACAATTCCTTTGGCAACTTCATCACACCTTGTTATTCCTCCTAAAATATTGATAAATATTCCCTTAACATTTTTATTTTCTAAAACTTTTTTCAAAGCTAATTTTACTGTTTCTGCCTCAGCTCCTCCTCCAATATCTAAGAAGCAAGCTGGTTTTCTGCCGAGGTTATTTATAATATCCATACTTGCCAATGTTAAGCCAGCCCCATTACCTATAACTGCCACATCTCCCTCCAACTCAACGTAGGCAAATGGCAATTTTTCTTTATTTTTATATTCTTCAAAACCCTCATAATTATGTTTAAATGATGCATCATCATCTAAGTGAAGAACGGCATCAGCGGCATAGACATCTCCATTTTTCGTTATAACTAATGGGTTGATTTCAACCATTGTGGCATCCAACTCTTTAAAGATTTTGTATAATTTATAAATAACATCAGCGACTTTTCCAATCTCATTACTTGGCAGTTTTGCATCTTTAACTATCCATCTTGTTATATATGGAAGAAATGGCTTTTTAATATCTATGTAGTATTTTATAATCTTCTCTGGATTCTTTTCAGCGACTTCTTCAATATCTACTCCCCCTTCAGTTGAGAAAATAATTACTGGCTTTTTAGCATCTCTGTCTATAATGATTGAAACATAATATTCTTTTTCTATTGGCAATTTTTCTTCAACTAAGATTTTTTCAACTTTTTCTCCTTTAACTTCTTTATTGAATAGTTCTTCCGCCTTCTTTATAAACTCTCCCTTGTTTGATGCAAATAAAATCCCTCCTGCTTTTCCTCTTCCTCCAACTAAAACCTGAGCTTTTAAAACAACTTCTTTATCAATATTTATACTGTTTAAATCATCTTCCTTAGATATTAAAAAGCTTTCAGGCACCGGGATACCATACTTTTTAAATATGTTTTTTGCCTCATATTCGTGTAGTTTCATTCTATCACCTTTAATAATGTAAAATCTTTTTAAATTTTTAATAAAATTATTATATAAAAAATTTGGTGTAGGGCTTTATCTTGATTGGAGATGTCAATAAAAATTATTATCAACTTATTTTCTAAAAGGGTTTGGTGATAATATGCAAGTTCCAAAAACACATCCAAGATATGAATCGTTGATGAAGAGAGAGAAAATTATTGAGGCATTAGATAAGGGAATTTTAGCAAAAGCAGGATTAATTGCTCACGGGAGAGGAGAAATGTTTGACTATTTAATTGGTGAGAGAACAATACCTCCCGCACTGAAAGCGATAGAGGCGGCTGCTGCAACGCTTATATTATCTAAAAATCCAGTGATAAGTGTTAATGGAAATACTGTTGCATTAGCAATTGAAGATACTGTTGAACTTGCGAAGGAATTAAATGGAAAAATAGAGGTTAATTTATTTTATAGGACTAAGGAGAGAGAATTAGCAATAAAAAACGTTTTTGAAGAGAAGTTTGGGAACGATATAAAGGAGGGAAAGATAACAATTTTGGGAATAGATGATGCTACCGAGCAGATTCCTAATTTAGATAGTTTGAGAGGAAAGGTCTCAAAAGAAGGTATTTTTTCTGCAGATGTGGTTTTAGTTCCATTAGAAGATGGAGACAGAGCTGAAGCATTAGTAAACATGGGAAAAAAGGTTATTGCAATAGATCTAAACCCATTATCGAGGACTTCAAAAAAATCTACTATAACAATAGTTGATGAGTTAACAAGGGCTTTGCCTCTGTTGATCAAATATGTTAGGGAATTTAAGAGAAAAAATAGAGAAGATCTCTTAAAAATCGTTGAGGACTTTAACAACAAAAAAAATTTAAAAGAAACAGTTGAATATATTGCTGAAAGATTAAAAAAGCTGGAATTTGAATGAAAGGAGATAAATATGAAGATAGTTTGGTGTATTACTGGGGCAGGTCATTTGTTGAGAGAGAGTTTCCAAGTTATGAGGGAGTTAAAAGAATCAAAGGATGTAAAGATTACTACTTTAATCTCTAAAGCAGGAGAGGAAGTTATTAAAATGTATGGACTATTTGGAGAGTTAAACTATATTTCAGGAGGAGGGTATTATGAAGAAATAATTTTAGAAAGAGAACATCCCTCTTCTTCACCAATAACTGGCCGTTTAAGCTTAGGAAAGTATGATTATCTAATAAGTTCTCCAACTACTGGAAATACAGTCGCAAAAGTTGTTAGGGGAATAGCAGATACGCTAATAACTAATGCAATAGCTCAGGCAGGGAAGGGATTTGTTAGATCTTTAATTGTTCCTGTTGATTATGAGGCGGGAGTTGTTATTACCAAACTTCCCTATTCTATTGATAGGAAAAAGTGTAATTGTTGTTTAAAATGCGTTGAAGCATGTCCGAATGGTGCGATCATTGTAAGGAAAAGATTTCCAGAAATAGTTTTGTCTAAATGTTTAGGTTGTGGAAGATGTAAAAGAGTATGTCCGAATGGTGCAATAATTGAGGGAAAAGAGATTAAAATGAGAGTTAGAAAAGTAGATGCAGAAAATACAAAAAGGTTGATGGAATTAGAAGATGTTGTTGTGTTAAAGCATCCAAAAGAGATATTGGAGTATTTGTTATAGATCTTTTCTATTTGATGTTTTTAGCAACTGCTACTTCCTCTTATCTTTACATACTTCCCAAAAATTGATCTTTTTAAAGATATATCAACTTCATCAAGCCACTGATCTGCAATAGGGTCAATATAGAGTTTAAATTCTCCATCATAGATTAATTTATCTTTTTCACTGGGGTGGGCGATTGCAATTCCAAACTTTGGACCTCCTCATGCAAATCCTTCAAAGTATATAACAACTTCATCCCTACCTGCTTTTTTTAATTTCTCGAGTATAAACTTTTTCGCCTCTTCAGATATGTTAACTTTCTTCATCTTCATCACCACTACATACTTTTAGAAAACTCATATAAATAATTTATGGTTGTGGCAATACTAAACACAATCAATATTTTAAACAAAAAACAAAAAAGAATAAAAAGGAATAAAAATAACAATTTATACAGTTTATAATAAATTACAATAAATTGTATAAAATGAACTATAAAATAGGAGTGTAATAAAAAATAAAAAAATAAAATATAAAAATAATCACGCTTAATATCTTTCATTAATATCCACTAATATCTTTACCTTACAATACAAATAGTTAGCAACATAAAAAATTAAAAACGTTTTAAATTTGAATTTTATAAATTTATAAATTGTTATATAAACTGAGAGATTATGGTTAATAACACAACAGAAGTAAATAAAAAATTAAAAAATGATAATCTATACTTTAAAGTGGTGATACAGTATGCAAGTAGTCCCTCCAAGTGCTTATGATAGGGCAATTACAGTATTTAGCCCAGAAGGGAGATTATATCAAGTAGAATATGCAAGGGAAGCAGTGAGAAGAGGAACAACAGCCGTAGGGATCACATGTAAAGATGGAGTTGTTTTAGCAGTTGATAGAAGAATAACAAGCAAATTAGTAAAGATCAGGTCAATTGAAAAGATATTTCAAATAGATGAGCATGTTGCTGCTGCTACATCTGGATTAGTAGCTGATGCGAGAGTTTTAATAGATAGGGCAAGATTAGAGGCACAAATTTACAGATTAACTTATGGAGAGGAAATATCAATTGAGATGTTAGCAAAAAAGATCTGTGATATTAAACAGGCATATACACAACATGGAGGTGTAAGGCCTTTTGGTGTCTCACTGCTAATTGCAGGAATAGATCGAAATGAAGCGAGATTATTTGAGACAGATCCAAGTGGTGCTTTGATAGAGTATAGAGCAACTGCAATAGGTAGCGGAAGACCAGTAGTGATGGAACTACTTGAAAAAGAGTATCATGACGATATATCTTTAGATAAGGGATTAGAGTTAGCTATAAAGTCATTAGCAAAAGCAAATGAAGATATAAATCCTGAGAATGTTGATGTTTGTGTAATTACAGTAAAAGATGCTCAATTTAAGAGGGTAGATCCAGAAGAAGTTAAAAAGCTTATCGAAGACGTTAAAAGCAAATTAAAACAGAAAACAGATGATGAAGAAGAACAGAAAAAAGAAAAAGAAGAATAATCAAAAAACAGAAAACTACATATAACAATTATTTCTCTATGAGTTTTTTTACCATCTATATTGGAACTACAACTTTTTTATTTATATTTGATTATTATTTGATTAAATGTATTAATAATGTATTAATCTAGAATATATTTCAATTATATCATAAAAAAGTGTTAGATATAGATAAGAGTATAAAAAGTAAACTTCCAAAGTTTAAACTCATTTGAAATACGATTAATTCAAGTTAAGCGAAACCTCCGAAACATTTATATAATTTGGGGAGGGATATTATGGTGTCCTTAGAAGAGGCAGTTATTGCAAGATACACATCTCACGGAGAGAGATTTGAGATTTTAGTTGATCCCTACTTGGCTGCTAAGCTTAAAGAAGGGCAAAATGTTGACTTTGATGAACTTTTGGCGATTGAAGTTGTGTTTAAAGATGCAAGTAAGGGAGAAAAGGTTCCGGAAGAAGTTTTGTCTAAGGTCTTCGGAACCACAGATATTAAAGAGATTGCAAAGAAGATAATCTTAAAAGGTCAAGTTCAATTAACTGCTAAACAGAGGGAAGAAATAAAAGAGCAGAAAAAAAGACAAATTATAAATATAATTAGTAGAAACACTATAAACCCTCAAACAGACACCCCTCATCCTCCCAATAGGATAGAAAAAGCAATGGATGAGTTAAAAATAAATATTGATATATATAAAAGTGCAGAAGAGCAAGTTCCGGAAATCGTTAAAAAACTTAAAAGAGTATTACCCATTAGATTTGAAAAAAGAGACATTGCGGTTAAAGTTCCTCCTGAATTTGCATCTAAGGCATATCCAACACTCTATCAATTTGGAGCAGTTAAACAAGAGGAATGGCTCCCAGATGGTTCATTAATAGTATTGATTGAAATTCCCAGCGGTATAGAGTCAGAATTCTATGCCCATCTTAACAAGATAACAAAAGGAAACGTTCAAACAAAAGTAGTTAAAAAATACAGTGGTTAAATTCAAAATAACAAGGTGAGGTGAAACTATGTTCAGCCATACAAAAAAAGTAGGGCCAACAGGAAGATTTGGAGCAAGATATGGTTTAAAAATAAGAGTTAGAGTTAGAGACGTTGAAATAAAAGCTAAGAAAAAATACAAATGTCCTGTTTGTGGATTTCCTAAATTAAAAAGAGTTTCAACATCAATCTGGGTATGTGGCAAATGTGGAGCTAAGATAGCAGGAGGAGCATACACTCCAGAAACAGGAGCAGGAAAAGCAGTTACTAAGGCAATAAGAAGAATAGTTGAGAGAAAAGAAGAATAAATCTTTTTATATATCTTTTTAAGATTTTATCTACAAATAGAACATAAGGTCTAAAATATCAAATGTTGGGGATAAGATGGTTGAATACAAATGTTTGAACTGCAAAAAGATAATAAGAATGGAAGAACTCGGTAAGAGGGCAAGGTGCCCACATTGTAGTTATAAAATACTCGTCAAATTAAGACCAAATGTAGTTAAGCATGTAAAGGCGAGATAAATGATAATAACAACATCAAGGAAACCTTCCCAAAGAACGAGAAGTTTTGCTCGGGATTTAGAAAGAACATTAAACATCCCCTACATTCAAAGAGGAAAAACTCCTCTAAAAGAATTGTTTAAAATCGACGATCATATATTATTAATAGGAGAATTTAAAGGAAATCCGGGAAGTTTAGTGATCTATGATGTTGAAAATGAGAAAACACTATCGAGTTTTATTTCTGTAAAATTACAAAAAGAGATATGTGGAGAAAAAATAGAAAATAAGGATGGAATTCGAATAAAAATAGACAAAGAGATTGATGAAGAAACACTGCCTTATATAGATCTTTTTGATAAATTCCTGTTTCAACATCTGAACGTGAATGAGGAAAGCAACATTATCTTAAAATTGGAAAAGGATCCAAAATATTTATTTTCTATACAATTTTATAAAGGAAGGGTAAAAATAGGTCCTTTAATTCGAATAAAGTCCATAAAATTATTTGATAGTTTAGTATAGGGATTTTAATGAACTCATTTGAGTTAAAAATATCCTTCGATAGTGAGGAAGAGGCAGAGATTATTTATAAAGCGATACTTTTGGAACATAAATCTTCACAGATACGATCCTCTGCTACAATGGAAATACATAAAAATATAATAACTATAAATGTTAAGGCAGAAGATCTTTCAATATTAAAGGCATCTATCTACTCATACCTTAGGTGGATAGGTGTTGCAAAAAACACATACGAGATCTGTAAGAGTTGAGGAGGTGGTATTTTGGCAAAGATATTTAGAATAACTGGAATAATGAGCAAAAAAGGTAAAGACCCACTTTATTTTAAAAAAGAATATAAGGCATTAAAACCAGAAGATGCATTGGAAATACTATATTCAGAATTTGGAGGAAGGTATAAAGTTAAAAGAAGTAGGATAAAAATACTAAACATTGAAGAAATATCCCCTGAAGATGTTACAGATCCTGTCTTAAAAAAGATTGTAGCTGCTTAATTTAATATTTAACCTATTTTTATTGATTGTATTTTAATTATCATTTAATTTAGTCGATTGTAATTCATTTTAACATTTACAATGCTTTAATTATCTAATTTTATATTGTTTTATATCTTAACTTGCCATAATATCTATTTTAACTAATTTAAGGGAACGAAAATTTAGATATGTCAGACGAAATGATTAAAAATAGTAGAAATAAAATTAAATAACAATCAACTTAAATTATTAAAAAATTAAGAAAATTTTCACTCAATTAGGTGATAATTATGGAAAACAAAATAGAATTCATTGCAAAACATGGAAAATGGTTCACAGTAAAAAAATTAAAAATAGATGAAAATGTAGAAGATATAGAAATTGCGAGGTTATTGGCATCGATAGATGAGACAGTTTTAAATAAAATACCAGAGTATCTTCCCTTTGATATTGAAAAGCTGAATATCATTGCAGACGAGATATTTCCAAAGAAAAAAGGAAGAATAAAAGAAGAAGACATAATAGAAGCGTTAAAAAAATTAAAGTCCCCTGCAACTACAAGAAAACTGAATGAAATAACAACGTCAAAAGAAGGAAAAGAAATTCTTAAAATTTTATTGAATAGTATAATTCTTGAAAGATTGGGAATTCAAACGAGAATCTCTCCGAAAGTAATTGAAAAATACATAGAAAAGGAGAGGGAAAATGGACATTGAAGAAGTTTTAGAAAATGCAAAAAAAGCATTTAAGATAACAAAAAAACATTTTGGAAATACAGTTAGTTTTGAGAGAGCATTGTTTTTAGGATGGCACTGTAATTTAAAAGAACCATGTAAATTTTGTTATATGTCCACTCAAAAGGATAAAATAAAGGATCCAAAAAAGGCAAGGAGGAGATTGGAAAGTATTTTGGCTGAGGCAATTTTAATGAAGAGAATTGGATGGAAATTAGAGTTTATATCTGGAGGGTATGGATACACATCAAAGGAAATAAACAACATTGCAGAGATGATCGCCTATACTCAAAAGTGTAAACAGTATCTAAACGTTGGAGTTGTAGATTTAGATAACATCAATTTGGGTGTAATAGAAGGAGTTGTAGGGGCAGTGGAAACAGTTAGTAAGAACAGAGATAGTATCTGCCCTGGAAAACCACTGGATAAGATTATAGATAACTTACTAAAAGCTAAGGACTTGGGTTTGAAAACAGGAATAACCATAATTTTAGGGCTTGGAGAGACGGAAGAGGATATTGAGAAATTGTTAAATTTAATAGAGGAGTTAGATTTAAATAAAATAACCTTTTATTCATTAAACCCACAAAAAGGGACAATATATGAAAATAAGCCCTCTGTCTCTACAATAGAGTATATGCAGTGGGTATCGTCCGTTAGATTAAACTTTCCAGATATTAAAATAATAACCGGAGTTTGGGTTGATAAAATTCCAATGATAAGCCCACTGATCATGAGTGGGTCTAATGTAATAACAAAATTTCCATTATTCTCTGTTTTTGGAACAAAAGAAGCACATTGGATAGAAAAAGAAATTAGATCAACAGGAAAGGAACTATTGGGAACATTTACAGATGTGGATGTTTTAGCTGGAAAAAAAGTGTTAGGAAAAACCCCATACATAGAGGAAGAAATAAGCATAAGTAGCGAAAACTTAAAAAAGATTGAAAATCTCGAAGAAAAGATAAATGAAAAAATAGAAAGTTATATTCTTAAAGTTTTAAAGAAGATTAAAGCCAATTAATCTAATTTTTGGGATAAAATGGAAATCAAACCATTTTTAAAATGGGCTGGAGGAAAAACACAAATTTTAAGTCAAATAGATGAAAATTTACCGAACGATTTAAAAGAAGGAAAAATTAAAAAATATATTGAGCCATTTGTAGGTGCAGGGGCAGTTTTATTTTATCTTTTGCAAAAATATAAATTTAAAGACGTTGTTATTAATGACAATAATGAGGATTTATGCTTATGCTATAAGATTATTAAAAATGACGTTGATGGATTAATTGATGAGTTGCTATCTCTAAAAAATGAATTTATAAAATTAAGTGATAAAAAAAGGAGAGAATTTTACTATAACGTTAGGGATGAATTTAATAAAAATAAAAATAAGGATGATTCTGATGAAGTAAAAAGAGTAGCACAATTCATATTTTTAAATAAAACGTGTTATAATGGGCTATATAGGGTTAATAAAAAAGGAGAATTTAATGTTCCTTATGGGAGATACAAAAATCCAAAAATATTCAATGAAGAAAATTTAAAAAACGTTTCAAAACTATTAAAGAATGTTAAAATCCTCTGTGGGGACTTTGAAATTGTTGATGAGTATGTTGATGATAAAAGCTTTGTTTACTTTGATCCACCATATAAGCCGTTAAATAAGACATCCTACTTTACAGCATATACAAAATATAAGTTTAATGATAGCGATCAAATAAGATTAGCAGAATTTTACAAGAAATTAGATAAGAGAGGAGCTAAATTAATGTTAAGCAACTCTTATAATGTTGAATTCTTTGAAAATCTTTATAATGGTTTTAATATAAAAAAAGTTGTTGCTAAAAGAATGATCAACTGCAAAGGAACAGGAAGATCAAATATTTATGAACTTTTGATATTGAACTACTACCTATAATTCTTCTCCTGAATATTCTTTAAATTTTATATTCAACCTCGCATATGTAGGTTTCCAAAATCTATAAAAACTAAATCTTAAAAATAATATTGAATTAAAACAATTAAACCAAGACAAAAAATAAAACTGGTGATCCTATGAATTTAAAAGAAATAAAACTTAATGCAGACGAAACTAAAACAACAAAGGCAATATTAAAAGCAAGTTTTGATATGTGGATGGACATAGTTGAAGCAGACGTTGTTATAGTAGGTTCAGGGCCAAGTGGTTTGACATGTGCAAGATATTTAGCAAAAGAGGGCTTTAAAGTTGTTGTTTTAGAGAGACATTTAGCATTTGGTGGAGGAACGTGGGGAGGAGGAATGGGATTTCCATACATTGCAGTTGAGGAGCCAGCAGATGAGTTGTTGAGAGAGATTGGAGTTAACTTAATAGATATGGGAGACGGTTATTACGTTGCCGATTCTGTTGAAGTTCCTGCTAAATTGGCAGTTGCGGCAATGAACGCGGGGGCTAAAATATTAACCGGAATAGTTGTTGAAGATCTGATTTTAAGAGAAGAAGGAGTTGCAGGTGTTGTTATAAATAGTTATGCAATTGAAAGAGCGGGGTTGCATATTGATCCACTAACCATAAGAAGTAAAGTGGTTGTTGACGCTACCGGGCATGAGGCATCAGTTGTTAATACGTTAGTAAAGAAAAATAAGTTAGAAGCAGATGTTCCTGGAGAGAAATCAATGTGGGCAGAGAAAGGAGAAAACGCCCTATTAAGAAACACAAGAGAGGTTTATCCAAATCTTTTCGTATGTGGAATGGCTGCTAACGCTTCTCATGGAGGTTATAGAATGGGAGCAGTGTTTGGAGGAATGTATCTCTCTGGAAAATTATGTGCTGAGTTGATTATCGAAAAATTAAAAAGGGAGTAAAATAATCAATTAATTGATAATTAAAATTTTTAATTTAATTTTTTATAAGGTTTTTGTGTTTCGATTTATAATATTATATAAACCAAGGGGGAAACTATGAACCTCCTATTACTTACTCTTGTGTTTTTACTAACCAACCTCGTTATATTCAAACTAAGAAAAAATATTAAACCAGCTCTCAGCGAAAATAAAATTTTTAAGGAAGTTAAAATCCCTTATCTTAATTTGATTGAAGGGAAAAAAGCAGAGATTGATAAAAAATTAATGCCTATTGTATTTATTTTCTTAGTGGGAGTGTTGATCCTACTTGATATTTTATTATATCCACATTTATCAATAAAATCGGAAATATTGACGATTTGTACAATTTTATCATTATTTATTGTCTTAAAATCATTCAACGATAAAATTTCTGTTTATCTATGTGATGAGGGAATATACTATATGAATACGATTATCCGCTGGACAGAGGTTGTAGATGTTAAAAAAGAAGGGGAGTTTTTTGCAGTGGCCTTCGAGAATAAGAAGATATTTGGAAGGAAATATATCTCATTTAAAAAAAGGATTTATCTAACCTATGACAGAGATATTGATGGTTTTATCAAAAATCACGTTAAATGAATAACATTTACATTATTATCGTATTGATGAAAGACCGAAAATTTTATATATGTTTTAGGGTATTTTTAGCATATAAAATATTTTCTATTAAATATTCTAACAAATAACAGAACAAACTATCTCGACTTTTTTAACTGGGCAAAATATTTATATCAGATTCCATATAATATGGGTGCTTTTTGTTAAATATAAAAAAGAAAGGAGGATAAGCATGGATAGAGAAGCACTACTACAAGCGGTGAAGGAGGCTCGCGAACTCGCGAAGCCGAGGAACTTCACACAGTCCTTCGAATTTATAGCAACGCTAAAAGAAATCGACATGAGAAAACCAGAAAATAGAATAAAAGAAGAAGTTGTCTTACCACACGGTAGAGGAAAAGAAGCAAAAATAGCAGTCATCGGAACTGGAGATCTTGCAAAACAGGCAGAAGAATTGGGATTAACAGTAATTAGAAAAGAAGAAATCGAAGAATTAGGTAAAAATAAAAGAAAATTAAGAAAAATAGCTAACGCTCACGACTTCTTTATTGCTCAGGCAGATTTAATGCCTCTTATTGGAAGATATATGGGGGTTATCTTAGGTCCAAGAGGAAAGATGCCAAAACCAGTTCCAGCAAATGCGAACATAAAACCATTAGTTGAAAGATTAAAGAAAACAGTTGTTATAAACACGAGAGACAAACCATATTTCCAGGTCTTAGTAGGAAATGAAAAGATGACTGATGAACAAGTAGTTGATAACATTGAAGCAATTTTAAACGTAGTTGCTAAGAAGTATGAAAAAGGTCTCTATCATTTAAAAGACGCATACGTTAAGTTGACCATGGGACCTGCTGTAAAAGTTAGAAAAGAAAAAGCAAAAAAGAAATAAAACACAAAAAAACAATTAACGATTTAAAGAGAGATGTATAAAATAAAATGCAAAGGGGATAAAAATGGAAACAAAAGTGCAAGCACACGTAGCCCCGTGGAAACTGGAAGAGGTCAAAACACTCAAGGGGCTTATTAAAAGTAAGCCAGTAGTTGCTATTGTAGATATGATGGATGTTCCTGCCCCTCAACTTCAAGAAATTAGAGATAAAATCAGAGATAAAGTTAAATTGAGAATGTCAAGAAATACATTAATTGTAAGAGCCCTGAATGAAGTTGCAGAAGAATTAAACAATCCAAAATTGGCGGAATTGGCAAACTATGTTGAAAGAGGGGCAGCGATATTAGTTACAGATATGAATCCATTTAGATTGTATAAGATGTTAGAAGAGAATAAAAGCCCCGCTCCTGTAAGAGGAGGGCAAATAGCTCCTTGTGATATTAAAGTTGAGAAGGGCTCTACAGGAATGCCTCCAGGACCTTTCTTAGGAGAACTTAAAAGTGTTGGCATTCCTGCTGCAATAGAAAAAGGTAAAATTGCAATTAAAGAAGATAAAGTTGTTGTCAAAAAAGGAGAGGTTGTTTCTCCAAAATTAGCAGCTGTCTTAGATAGATTAGGAATTAAACCTGTGAAAGTTGGTTTGAACGTCTTAGCTGTTTATGAAGATGGAATTATTTACACACCAGATGTCTTAAAGGTTGATGAAGACAAACTATTGGCAGATATTCAAACGGCTTACCAAAACGCGTTTAATTTAGCATTTAACACAGCTTATCCAGCAAAAGAGGTCTTGCCATTCTTGATACAGAAGGCATTTATGGATGCAAGAGCTTTATCAATAGAGACGGCATTTATAACCAAAGAAACAGCTGGAGATATATTAGCGAAGGCACAATCTCAAGCATTGGCATTGGCTTCCAAATTACCTGAAGATGCAATAGATGAAGAAATTAAAGAAAAAATATCCTCAATTGAGGTCTCTTCAGCTCCAACAGTAGAAGAGACAAAAGAAGAAGAGAAAAAAGAGGAAGAGAAGAAAGAAGAAGATACTGGGGCTGCTGGATTGGCCCTATTGTTCTAACCGAAAAATATAAATAACTTATAATAAATAGTGAATTGCAAGCCCTTAAACATTAAACATAATATCTTTCAATCAGGAAATACGAATTGGAATAAAACACATAAGAAAAAGAAATAAAAGAAAAAGCAAATACTTTGGGAGGTGTAAATTATGGAATATATATACGCAGCTTTATTATTACACAGTGCAGGAAAAGAAATCACAGAAGATGCAATTAAAGCAGTTTTATCAGCTGCTGGTGTAGATGTAGATGAGGCAAGAGTTAAGGCATTAGTTGCAGGTTTAGAAGGAGTAGATATTGAAGAGGCAATCGCAAACGCTGCAATGCCTGTCGCAGCTGCTCCAGTTGCCGCAGCTCCAGCAGCAGAAGAGACAAAAGAAGAAGAGAAAAAAGAGGAAGAGAAGAAAGAAGAAGACACAGGAGCAGCAGTTGCAGGATTGGCTGCTTTATTCGGATAAATCTTCTACCTATTTTATTTTTATAGACCTATTAATTGGTTAAGCTAAATATATAGTTTATAAGATTCCTTTGAAAGCATTTATATACCTTTATTTATATTTTTATATAATATTCATCATAGGTTGTGGTGAAACTATGGAACCAGAAATTAAAATTGTTAATGTTGTTGTTTCAACTAAAATAGGAGATAATATTGACTTAGAAGAGGTAGCCCTAATATTAGAAAACGCAGAATATGAGCCAGAGCAATTCCCAGGTCTTGTTTGTAGATTAAGCGTGCCAAAAGTTGCTTTATTAATATTTAGAAGTGGAAAAGTAAATTGCACCGGTGCAAAAAGTAAAGAAGAGGCAGAAATAGCAATTAAAAAGATAATAAAAGAGTTAAAAGATGCAGGTATAGAAGTTATTGAAAATCCTGAAATAAAGATCCAAAATATGGTCGCAACTGCTGATTTAGGGATTGAGCCAAACTTGGATGATATTGCCTTGATGGTAGAAGGAACAGAATATGAGCCAGAGCAATTCCCAGGTCTTGTTTATAGATTAGACGATCCAAAAGTCGTGGTTTTGATTTTTGGTAGTGGAAAAGTTGTTATAACAGGTTTAAAAAGTGAAGAAGATGCTAAAAGAGCATTGAACAAAATATTGGAGACAATAAAAGAAGTTCAAGAGTTATAAGTGATAATTATGATAGGTATTATCGACTACAACGCTGGAAACCTAAGAAGTATAAAAAAAGCCATTGAATTATACGACAAAGCAATAATAACAAAAAATAAAGAGGATCTACTTTCTTGTGATAAGGTGGTTTTACCGGGAGTTGGAAATTTCGGAACTGCAATGAAAAACCTCTCCCCTCTTGTAAATGCAATCAATACAATTATATCTGAGAAAATTCCATTTTTAGGGATATGTTTAGGTATGCAAGTCCTATTCAACGAGAGTGAGGAAAAAGAAGGAATCAAAGGTCTTGGTCTTATAAAAGGAAAGGTTGTTAGATTTAAAAATGTCGAAAAATTGCCACATATGGGATGGAATAATGTAAAAATTGTTAATGACTGTCCATTGTTTGAGGGCATCGCAGATAATAGCTATTTTTACTTTGTTCACTCATATTATGTAAATCCTGACGAAAACTGCGTTGTGGGTAAAACTACATATGGATTAGAGTTTCCAAGCGTTGTAAATAAAAATAATATCTTTGCAACTCAATTTCATCCTGAGAAAAGTGGAAAAATAGGATTAAAACTTATAGAAAACTTTATTGAATTGATCTGAATATTTTACTATAAAATTTTTACGATTTTTTATACGTGTTTAATTTTATTTTAATATCAAATATAAAACCGTTAACTCGTTTCATTTAGAAAATAATCTAAAAACTCCAATCCCCCTCCATAGTTAATGGCTCTTGGATGAATGGAAAGGAAAAATTTTTCTTTTTTTAAAGTGCAAAGTTTGTAATCAATTATTGAAATTGGTTCAACGATGATTAAGAGATTTTCTGGCAAATACCATGTATATTCTCTATTTGTAATAGGGTATTCAATTGGAGATCCATTTTTTGTGGTGATTAACGTTGTTTTTAATATTATTGAGATATTCCTGTCCAAAAACACATCTTCTGCATCTTTTGAGATCTTATATCTTGGAGGTATGAAGTATTTAATTTTACTAACGTTAAATTTACACTCTTTCATGATTTTAAAAGATAGGTTTAACTTCTCCTCTGCCACTGTTTTATTGCAATTAAATTCATCTCCAATATGATTATATGCATGAAATTCGATATGATACCCTTCTTTCTCTAATTCGTGTAAGTAATTTACAAATTTTGGATAATTTTTTAAGTTATGATCATTTGCATGGTTAACAATGATAAATAAATAAGTTCTGTTCTGAAAATGATGTTTATCTATAATCCTTACAATCTCTTTTAGATCTTTAAAATAAACTGGTGAAACATCATGTATTAAGATTATTGGCTTTTCATCATTTTTGTTGCTAATATTTTTTTGTTCGAAAGGAGAAGAAAAAAGAAACATCATTAAAATTAAAGACAAGACCAAAATTGAATAAAAATAAAACTTTTTAAATCGTTTATTTTTCATTATTATTCACATTTTTTCTTTTTTCTTGGCATACATAAGATCTCTCTTGCTTCTATATTAAAGAATGTGTTCATATTTGCAGGTTTTATAACCATTGCAGTGTCCGCTCCTTTTGAAGTTCCTCCAATAGCAATAACCTCTTCTTTTGCTTTTATTAAGCCAGCATCACAGGCCATAATTGTAATCTCATAACAAACCTTAACTCCCTGTCCAAATGTCCTTAACGTTTCAGCAATAACTTGAACTGGCCCATATCCTCCCAATTTGTTGGATATTCCCCTCTCAACACCACTCAAAGCATGACTGCCTCTAAATATCTTAGCTCCGCGTTTCTTTAACTCTTCCTCAACATCTTTATCCATTGATATTACATCCTCTCCATGGAATCCTTGATGATATGTGATAACAACAACATTTAGGTCTAAGTTCTCCTTTTCTAACAAATCAAGCAATTTTTTAGCTGTTTCTCCTGTTGATGAGGCAACAACTATACTTTTTATATCTCCTTTCTTAGCTCTTTCAATGGCTATTTTTAACGTTTCATCAGTATTTTGAACCCCTGGATACTCAAAGAGTTTCATAGTATCTCCCAGCATACAAGTTTTTAATTCTTTTTTAATTAAATTAAAATTTATGTTAAAATTTGTAAAATCTAATAAATATTTAATTAGTATGGGCTTTAATAGGTTTTCGTTATAATATACTGATTAAATAGCCGATACTAATTAAAATAAATATCCATTAAAATGTATCATCTAAATTAGAATTGGGAATTTTTAGACATGCCTAAGGATAAAGGAGTTATAAACATGAAAAACTGTTAACCTTGTTTATATTATTCACCTTGAGCTGAATTTTTCTTGTTCTTTAAAACCTCTTCGACAATATTTCTAAATATTTCATCAGTTATAAATTTTCCCTCTTCTCTGATCTCTTTAACCTTTTTAACGATCTCACATAACATTTCTTTATCGTAATCTATACCCATAAGTTTTAACTTATATGCAACAGCTCTACAACCAGAATGCTTTCCTAATAAAATATTCCTCTTAACTCCTATTTTTTCCGGAAGGAATGGTTCATATGTTAGAGGATTTTCTATAACGGCATCAACGTGAATTCCACTTTCATGAGCGAATACAAGCTCTCCAACTATTGGTTTGTTTTTTGGCATCTTTATTCCTGAATATTTTTCAACCATTCTGCATAACTCTGGCAAAACCTCTAAATTTAATTCCAAATCAACATCATATAAAACAGTTAAGGCCATGATTAACTCTTCTAATGAGGCGTTTCCCGCCCTTTCTCCTATACCGTTAACTGTTGTTGAGACCGCCTTAGCCCCTCCAATTAATCCATATATTGAATTTATAACTGCAAACCCAAAGTCGTTATGGCAATGCACTCCAATATGGGATTTTTTTAAATTTTCTTTTAATGTTCTACATATAAATTCCATACTTTGAGGTGTAGCACAGCCAGTCGTATCTGCTATATGAACTCTATCTGCTCCTGCTTCTTCGGCGGCTTTATGCACTTTAATCAAATCCTCTATTGGTGTCCTTGTCGCATCTTCTGCAGAGAAGGCAACAAATAAACCATGTTCTTTGGCATATTCAACTGCACTAACTCCCATCTCTAATATTTCATCTAAACTCTTGTTGTTGAATTTGTATTTTAAATGCAGTGGGGATGTTGCTATAAAGGTAATTATTCCATCTACATCGCACTCTATTGCTTTATCTATATCTTTCTTTAAAGCTCTGCATAAAGCCAATATATCGGCATTAAGACCTTCATTGGCTATGGTTTTAACAATATCTGCCTCTCTTTCAGAGACAATTGGAAAACCTGCCTCAATCTGCTTTAAACCAAGCTCATCCAATTTTCTCGCAATCTCTAATTTTTGTTCTTTGGTAAAGCAAACTCCGGGGGTTTGTTCTCCATCTCTTAGAGTTGTGTCGTAAATGTAAATATCTTTTAAATCTAATTTTGGATTGTATGGGCAGATAGCTTTCCAACTATTCTCAAATAGAAAATCCATAAGCATCACCATAATAATCTGTCATCAGAATTTAATATTTAATATTGGTAAGGTTATTTACCCTTTACTGTTGCAAATAAGTTTCATCTTACACAAATAAATTAATAGGAATATATTCTGCCCAAGAATATAAGTGAGAGGATACCTTTCAAGTCCCTCTTTATAAATCTTCATCTTATTACCTCAATTTTAGCTCCTAAACTTTTCATAACATTAACAAAGTTTGGGAAGGATATTTTCACTGCATCCTCTCCTTCAATTATTGTTTTTCCCTCCGCCTTTAATCCTGCTACTGTGAATGCCATAACTAACCTATGATCATGATAGGTGTTTAACTTAGCCCCTCTTAGTTTTTTAACTCCTCTTATAATTAAACCATCTGGTTTTTCTTTAATATCCGCACCCATCTTTTTTAGTTCAGTTGCACAGGCATTCAACCTATCGCATTCCTTTAATCTAACATGCTCTCCATTATAAATTTCAGTTTTTCCTTCTGCAAAGCATCCAAGAACTGCAATTGTTGGGACTAAGTCAGGAATATCTCTAACATCTACATCTATACCCTCTAAGTTGTATTCTCCTTCAATAATTACTTTATCCTTTTTAACTTTAACATCTGCCCCCATTTCTTTTACAATATTAATTATTGCTTTATCTCCTTGCTTTGAGTTAGCAAATAGGTTTTCAATGGTGATATTTGAATTTATTAAAACTCCAGCAGCAATTAGATAAGATGCTGAAGAGTAATCTCCTTCAACAATATAGTCAATTGCTTTATACTCTTGATTTCCATAAACCAAAAATCCGTTTTCTGTTTCTTTGATTTTTATGCCAAATGTGCTGAGAATATCTATTGTTATATCTATATAAGGTTTTGACTTTAAAGGAGATGTTAAAATAATCTCAGTATCTTCTTTATTAAATGGAAGGAACATCATTAAAGAGGTTATAAATTGGGAGCTAATGTCTCCTCTAATCTTTACCTTATTTCCCTCAATTTTTCCACTTTTGACTATTATTGGGGCAGTTCCATCTAATTTCGATGAAAACGCGTTGATATTTAATTGCTTTAAAGCATCTAATAAGGGTTGCATTGGTCTTTTTCTTATAGAGTCATCTCCTGTTAAAACAGCATATCCTCGGGGAATCTGTGAGGCAATGGATGTTAAAATTCTTAAGGTTGTTCCACTGTTTCCAATATCGATAACATTATCTGGGGTTTTTAGTTTTCCTCCTTTAACAATCCATTCATCTTCCTCTTTTTTTAGTTCAATCTCTGCTCCTAACATTTTACATCCATAAACTGATGATAAACAATCCGCTCCCCAAAGCGGATTTATGATCCTGCTAACTCCATCAGCTAATGAGGCACCAATAACCGCCCTATGCGTATATGATTTTGATGGAGGGGCTTTAACGCTCCCCTCTAATCTGCTGGTTTTATTTATCACTAACAAGATTGCTCACCATATTTTATTTTTTGTTTTTATTTATTTTTAGAATTTTTAAACTTAATTCTTAATATTGAAATAATAATTTGAATTTTATATTGAGGGGGTTTTAATGTTTAGTGTTTATTGATGTTAAGTTTAAAAAAGTTAAGAAGATATAAAATCCTAATCAGATATAAAATCAGTTTTGATTAAAATAGTGGGACTAATAAAAAACTTATATTGTAGGACTTTTCATATACAAGAACTTTAATAATATAAAAGCTCTAATTTTTCTAATTTTACGTTTTATAATAATTATTGATTATTTTAAATGCCCATTAAGAATACTGGAATTATTGAAAGCATCATTAAAATTGCTACAAATATTGCTAATAACTGCCTTTTGCTTAATTTTAATTTTACTGTTTTCATTGCGACCCCCTTAGCTCCAAGTATGATTTCCTAATAATATTGTCATTACTTATATTTAAAGCTTTCAGTATAGTTAGGATCTCTTTCAATGCATTATCTTTTTCTTCCATACTTTTTACTGGTTTTTCCAATTCTAAAAATGTCCCAAGTGAATCTACTTCATCAATACTTGCTTCAATATCTCCCTTTTTATAAATCTCCCTAATTTTTCTAATCGGAGGGACTTCTTTAAATCCAAGTTTTTTTAAAATTTTTCTCATTTTTTCTTTATCTTCAATTTTGACTTCAATTTCCTCTCTTGTTTTTGATATGTTATCAAGTTTTGGTCCTTTATATGTGATAAAGAAATTTCCATCTTCATCTCTGATCCTTAAAGCTTCATCAGTTTTTTTAAAGTCCCGATCTATTCCATTGAAGTAAATATCTTCTTGGAATTTCTTTTTAATGTATTTAAATCCAAGTTCTTTTAATTTTTTTGAAATTTCTTCTTTATTATCAATTTTTACCTTTACTTCAACTTCGATCATTTTATCACCAGATAATGGATATTTTATCTACTAATCCTCTTAATGCGTTATTTATTTCTTTTTCCTCTACACCATCTATAACAAGATATATGACAACTCTATCTCCCTCCCTTTCAAGAACTGTTGATGTAATATTTCCTCCAATTTTTGATATTCTTGAGGAAATATCGGCTAATAAACCAATTCTATCCTTTGCAACTATTTGTAGTTTTAAAGCACTTAGAGATATTTCTCCTTTTTCCAGTAAAATTAAACCTTCTTTTGTTAATTTAATTCCTCCATTTCTGCCTTTTTTTGTTTCAACAAGTCCAAGATCTCTCAAAACCCTAATTTTTGCATCAATATTTTTGGGATGGATGTTTAATTGCTTTGCGAGGTCTTTTGTTGTTGTGGGCTCTTTTAAATGCTCCATGATCTTTTTAGTTAAACCACTAACTTTCATAGTATCACAATCAATATTTAGTAAAGATTTAAATTGATGGATTTAGAACGATTGTGAAACTATAAACAATAATATTAAGCCAATATTAAAAATTAATTCTCAATCAAACAAATAAAAATATTAAACAAAAAACAATTAAACTTCTTAAAAAATAATAAAATAAAAATAGGCAAAAAAAAAACTAAAAATGTTTTAAAATGTTTTTTGCATGACAACAATATTGAATATATTGTAGGTGCAATATTGTAGATCATATTTAAGCTCTTGCTCTTTTTCTCTCTCTTTTTAACCTTCTTAATCTTTTTTTATACCACTTCCATCTCATTCTTCCTTTTTTCTTCCATCTTCTTGAACTCCTCTTTATGGTATCACCCTCGTTCTTTTATTTTCAAATGTTTACTTCAAATAATATATAACACTTACTTAAACTTTTTGGTGTTTTTATTTTAGCCAACTTCCTTTTTCTACAATAATATACCCTTCCTTGTTGGTCTTAGGAGCAATTTTTAAGAATTTCTCCCTGAAATTTGGATCTGCTTCTACTGCATTATCCTCTCTTAACACATTTCTACTCTCTATGATATAATAACTCTCTTCCATCTCTAAGTTAAACTCTTCCAAAACTTTACTAAATTTTTCAACGATCTCTTCTGCTTCTCTTCTTATCTTTTCAATCTGTTTTTCATTCAACAGGATCACCATTTAGATTAAACCAAGGTCTTTTAATATTTTTTCTAACACTTGTTTATGTTCACTACTCATCTCACATAGTGGTAATCTCAACTCTCCCGCTGGCCTTCCCATCATATTTAGGGCTGTTTTAACTGGAATTGGGTTGGTTTCTATAAACATTGCCTTCATCAGTGGGAATAATTTATAATGGATCTCCCTTGCTTTTTCAAAATCTCCTTTTAATGCTGAATCAACCATCTCAACGAACTCCCTTGGAACAATATTTGCCACTACACTAACCACTCCCTTTCCACCCAAAGACATTATTGGGAGAGTTAACTCATCGTTTCCGGATAGAACAGTTATTCCATTTTGAATTAATTCTGAAACTTGGGATAAGTTAGGATTCGCCTCTTTAACTGCTGAAATATTGCTGTATTCTTCTGATAGTACTTTAACTGTTTTTGGTTCTAAGTTTAAGGCAGTTCTTGATGGGACATTATACAAAACAATTGGAATATTTACTGATTGAGCGATCTTTTCGAAATGCTTTTTTAACCCTTCCTGGGTTGGTTTATTGTAATAAGGGGTTATTGATAATATTGCATCTGCTCCAACATCCTCAGCAAAAATAGAAAGTTCTACCGCCTCTCTTGTGCAATTTGAACCTGCACCTGCAATAACCTGAATCTTACCATTTGCTATATCCACTACTTTTTCAATAACTTTTTTATGTTCTTCATGTGATAATGTTGGACTCTCTCCGGTAGTTCCAACAGCTACAACTCCACTCACTCCATTTTCAATTAAAAAGTTTAAATGATCTTCCAATCCTTCAAAGTCCACTTCTCCATTTTTAAAAGGAGTTATAATGGCGGGATAGACCCCTTTAAACATTTAACGTCACCTTTATTGAAGCTGTCTCATCTTATGGGTTATATATCCTGCAATTCTATTTCTTAATCTTTTTGTTGATATTTGAGCAACTTGTTCTAAAACTCTCTTATTAGTTTCAAAATCAGTAGTAAACAGATCTCTATATTTTTTAATCAATTCTAATGATGTTCTCTTAATCAATGTCTGCCTGATCCTTCCCATCTTATCACCTTCTTATTTTTGTTCATTTTAATTTTATTTTTTATTTTTATATCGATTTTTATTTTTGAACTATTTTGGAGATAATATTTAATAATGAATCTATTTTTGTTGTGTTTCACTTAAATACTGTTTTTGTAGATGCTTGTTATGCTCAATAAGTATTTTGAATATTTGAACTCCGATATTTTCATCTACCTTATGTTCTCTACAAAGTTTTCTTATCCTATCGTATATATATTTTTCTCTTTCCTCATCATTAATTGGAATGCCCATCTTGCTTTTTATTTCTGCCACATCCTTAGCTAAACTGTTTCTCTTAGCGATTAACTCTAAGATCTTGCTGTCGATCTCATCTATTTTTTTCCGTATTTCATTTAGTTCCTCTGTCATTGCAATCACATAAATGCTAATTTTGTCAATGATTTGGATGATTTTTAAAAGCTATTTATATTTTGTTATCTATTTATATTTTTAATTAATCTATAATTTTGTAATATCCTTTATAATTAATTTTAGTATAATTTTATAACTGACATCTGTATAAGCCATGTTTTTTCACTGATTAAATAAAATTTTAAGTTAGAATATAAACTATTAAAAAGGAATTTTGATATAAAAACATTTTTATACATTTTGCGATTTATGTTATTATAACCTTCTATGACAGTTATAACATCAACGTGCCATGTTATTTAGAAATGATTATATAGCTCTAATAAGACACAAAGTAGGAGATCAATACAAGTTAAAAGTATTGAGGGTAAATTAATTAGTGAGATTATGAGGAATATAATTAAAAATAATATAATAATATATAAGACATAATTTAATAATCATAAATAATAAATCTGGTGATGATAGATGTTCAGAGGAGTTATGGAGAGTGCAAAGGACTTTAAAAAAGTTGTTGATACAATTTCAACACTTTTAGATGAGATCTGTTTTGAAGTTAGCGAAGAGGGAATAAAAGCAAGTGCAATGGATCCAAGTCATGTCGCATTAGTTAGTTTAGAAATTCCAAGTTTGGCTTTTGAAGAGTTCACTGCTGACGAACATGAGATCGGTATTGATTTAGAGGCATTTAAAAAAGTGATGAACAGGGCAAAATCAAAAGATAAATTAATATTAGAGTTGGATGAAGAAAAAAATAAATTAAACATCATATTTGAAAACACTGGTAAGAGAAAATTTAGTTTGGCTTTGTTAGATTTATCTGCCTCCTCAGTTAAAGTTCCTGATATAGAATATCCTAACGTAGTGGTTATTAAAGGAGAAGCGTTTAAAGAGGCATTAAAGGACGCAGATCTTTTTAGTGATTATGTAATATTAAAAGTCGAAAACGATAAATTTTTAATTCAAGCTAAGGGAGACCTAAACGATTTTAGTGCAGAATTTGAGAAAGATGACGCTGCAATTGTAAACTTAGAGGTAGGAGAAGAAGCAAAAAGTGCATTTAATTTGGATTATTTAATGGATATGGTTAAAGGAGTTAGTTCAGGAGATATTATCAAGATATACCTTGGAAATGATATGCCTCTGAAAATGGAGTATTCCTTAGCAGGAGTTAATCTAACCTTCCTTTTAGCTCCAAGAATTGAAGGATAATAAATTGAGGAAATATAGTTTTATATAATTTTTTAATGAAGTTATATGAAAAACAAGTGATACTATGAAGTCATCTCCCTACTCTTCTCTAAAAAAATATTTTTTTGAAGAAATAAAAAACGATAAGCTTTTAAAACTACCAGAAAACTTTTATGATGAAGTTAGGGAGTATATAATTACAGCCGAAGATAAAGAAAAAAAGAGGATTGAATACTACTTTAAAGAGATTAGAAAACTTAGGATCTATAAAGCTCTTTATTTGGATGAGGAAAGAGAAAACTTGCTTTTGGAAGAATTAAATATTATAACTGCTATTGAAAATATTTCCACTGAGTTAAAAAGTGAAGAATCTCCAAAACCCAATGAGATTGAGACACCAAAACTTATATATACAATAAACGATATTGATGTTGTAAAGGTCGATAAAAACTTTCCATCATTTACAGACGGCAGTTATATATACTCCCTAAACAAAAATGATGTTCTCTCATTAGATAGAAGGATAGCCAGTATTTTAGAAAAACACAGAATCATCTCAAGAATAGGTGAAAGTTATGAAAATGCCGAAAAAAGTTAAAAGATACTGTCCATACTGTAAAAAGCATACAATTCATACAGTAGAAAAGGCAAAAAAAGGGAAACCAAGTGAGTTAACTTGGGGTCAAAGACAGTTCAGAAGAGTTACGTCAGGTTATGGAGGGTTCCCAAGACCTTTACCAGATAGGTCAAAACCAGTTAAAAGAATCGATTTGAGATTTAAATGTACTGAATGTGGAAAAATGCACACAAAGGCAAACGGATGTTTTAGGTCTGGTAGATTTGAATTTGTAGAGAAGTAATTCCGAATAAATAAACAAATAAAAGGTAAAAAACACAATAAATAAAAAATAACTTTTTTAATATGATTTATTTAATTTATATAATTTTAATATAAACTCCAAAATAAAATAAAACAATAGAGAGGGGAGACAATGGAACTGATCCCACAACCAAGAACAAAATTTTTAAAAGTTCAATGTCCAGAATGCAACAACGAGCAAGTTGTATTTGGAAGTCCGGCTACAATTGTCAAGTGTCTTACTTGCGGAAAGGTCTTAGTAGAACCAAGAAGCGGAAAAGGTAAAGTAAAAGCTAAAATATTGGAGATACTGGGTTAAAAGCTTTATTTTTGCAATTTTTATGCTATTTATTTTTTATATTTTTGTATTAGTTTTTACCATTAGGTTGTCTTGTCTATTTTAAAAATCACAAATACAAAAATGGCTAACAGAAGATACTGTAAAAAATTTAATTATTAAACGTCAATATTTCTTTTTTTTGATTATTAGATTAAAGAAAAGCGTTTATAATTGAATATTTCCAAATAATATCCAAATAATGATTATTAAATGCAATCTTTTCAAATTATTGAAAAATTTAAAATAATACATTAAAAATAAAATACGAGTGATTAATATGTGTAAAAATACAAATATTTTAAAAATTATGCTTGGTTTGGTAAAGTATGTTGATGTAGATGAGATAGAAGACCTTCCAAAAGTTAGAGTTAAAAATATAGAAGAATTTTTAGAAGCACATAAAATATTGGGAAAACATGTAATTTGCAGATATAGAGATAATAATGAATGTATCTTCTTTTTTGTAGACAATGGGGTGATATTTTACATACCCTCAGAAGGATTTAAAACATTGGAGGACATGGTAGAGGCAAAATCATTGGGATTGAATGCAAAGGAATATTATGAATATCTTCACTTTGGAGATATTGAAGAGTATAAAAAGTATAAAAACTCTGGATTTGAGTCAATAGAGGAATATAAAAAAGCGAAAGAACTTGGTTTTATAGGTGGGCTAAAAAAACTTGAAAAAGAAGGAATTGCCAAAAAGATAGACGACAAATATATAATTGAATATTTATACTACGGAATCTTAGAAGAGCATATATTTTCAAGGGATGTAGATCTTTATAAATTTGCAATGAGCAAAGGATTTAAAAACTTTGAAGAGTTGGCCAATGCATTGAAATTAGGGTTTGGAGATGCTAATGAATATAGGGATGCCATAAAAAGAGGATTTAAAGATGCTTACGAATACAACGATGCATTAAGCAGGGGCTTTAAAACCGCAGAAGAGTATAGAATTGCAAGAGCCGTAGGAGTTAGTAGCAAAAAGGAACTTGAAGAGTATTTAAAATTAAAAAAAATTTGTGAAAATTTTAGATTAGAAACATTCGAAGAAGGATACTTATTAAAGATCTTAACAAATTTAAATATTGATGAAGAAATAACCCTAAATAAATTATACAATACATTAAAAGAAAAAGAACGGCTTATGAAGATAAAAAAAGATATGCTAAATAAACTTTCTAATTCAACATCTCCACCATGGTATTCTACAAAGTTTACAACTACCGACGATTTAGAGAACTATCTTGAAAATAGCGAAATAATATCCTATCTTGGAGAATATTTAAAAGAAAAAAAAGTTTTTAAGAGAATATATCCTCCAAAACCTTCGAGAAGAATGGTTATCATAGATGCTATCAGTGTTTTGAATAACCCGCATAATATATCTGAACAGGCAATTAGTAATTTAATCAAAAAAATTAAAAACGCAGGATTTAAAAATATTATTGTGGTGATGGATACTGCCACATATTATAAAATAAAAGAGAAAGAGATCTGCAAAATATTGCTAAAAGAATGCGAAATGAAGGTTTTAAACTCGAAAAATGATGCTTATAGATTAATAATCGAATATATCAAAAACTTTGGAGCATTAGTGATTAGCAACGCTTCATTTAAAGATTACATAATGGAAACCAGCGATCATGATTTACCCTATAAAGATATAAAAAATTACATCATACCTTTTATTATAGAAAACGGAGAAATTAACTTAGATATTGAATTACTAAGAAAACTCTACACCGAAGTTGTTACAAAACGAATTGAAAAGATAAAATCAAACGTGGTAGCATGAGAGTTAGGATTAGGGACTTTATAGAAACAACAGAAGGATTATATTTTGCCGTAAACACCTATTCTCATCCAAAAGACAGATTTTTCGCTTTTTTAAGATATGTTCCTTATGAATTTATCGACTTTAAAATTCCAATGAATAACATTAGAGAGATTAATGGTAAAAAATACGTGAAAATTGCGGACACTTCCCTCGCATATAAATTCTTAGAAAAAAAATTCCCAAAATATCTATTTTACGATGAAATAAACAATGTATTAATGCATGCCATTCCAAAAGAAGATGTTAAACAAATTTTAAAGCCAAAAGAACGTTTAAACGAAATTATCAATGAAGATCAAGATCTTAACGAATTAGAAAAAAAATGTAGAAAACTGGCTATAACGCTTGAAGAGTATGGAGTTTCACTTAAAAATATGGGAGTTAGTGGATCTCTCCTCCTGAAACTTAACAATGAAAACTCAGATATTGATTTTGTCATCTATGGAAAAGAAAACCATAAAAAAGCAAGAGAATCACTAAAACAAGCGTTTGAAGATAGAAAATTATCCCCCCTCTCAGAAGATTTCTGGAAAATCGCATATCAAAAAAGAATCAAAGATGGAACACTAACCTATAAAGAATTTATATATTATGAGAAGAGGAAATACAATAGAGGGCTTGTAGAAGGAACTATGTTTGATCTACTGTTTACAAGAGAATGGGACGAAATTAACGAAGAATATGGGAATAAAAAATATAAAAACTTAGGTTTTATTGAAATAGAAGGAAAAATTCTAAACGATGATTATGCCTTTGATAACCCAGCCACTTACAGGGTAGAGTGCTATACAAACTCTGAAATAAAAGAAATAGTTTCATTTACACATACTTACGCTGGACAATGTTTCAAAGGAGAGGAATTCATTGCGAGAGGTAAATTAGAAGAAGTTATAGAAGGAAATAATAGATATTTAAGATTAGTTGTAGGAACAACGAGAGAGGCATTTAACGAATTTATAAAATTAAAAAAACTCTGAATCCATATTATGTTAATTAGGTGATATTATGAAAGATAGATTAAAAAAGGTCTCTGATGTTGTCTGGGAATTACCTAAAGATTATAAAGATTGCATGAGAGTTCCGGGAAGGATATACTTAAATGAAATCCTATTGGATGAGTTAGAACCAGAGGTTTTGGAGCAAATAGCGAACGTTGCATGCTTGCCGGGAATTTATAAGTATTCCATAGCTATGCCTGATGTGCATTACGGCTATGGCTTTTGTCTCCACCCAAATGCAAGGGTTTTAACTGAACACGGCTTTTATTATAGAATAAAAGATTATGAGGGTTTAAAAGATGAAAAAGTGGATATATTTAACACAGAAGATAAGAAAATAGAAGCAAGTGAAGTTAAAAAGTTCTTTAAATTAAAGCCATACTGCAAAATCTATAAAGTTAGAACAAAACTTGGATATGAAACGATAGCAACAGAAGATCATCCATTTTATACACCAAACGGAATGGTTGAGCTTAAAAACTTAAAAGTAAATGATAGAGTCGCTATCTATCCTTATGAAGGAGTTGAATATGAAGAGCCAACAGATGATATAATAATAGATGAAAATGATATAATTAAATGTATGGATGAGTTGAATCTAAGCAAAAAGAGTAAAGAAATCATCTTAAGAAAACTAAAAGAAAGAAGTTTGATTCCATTAACATACAATCATAAAAAACTACCTTACTTGTTAAAAATTATGGGATTTATCTTTGGAGATGGTTCAATTAACTTTATTGGAAAAAGAGGAGATGGTATTATACACTTTTCCTCAAAACATAGAGAAGATTTAGAGAGGATTAGGGAAGACATTAAAAAGATTGGTTATACTCCTTCAAGAGTTTATAAAAGGGAAAATAGCTGCCACTTCTTCTATGTAAATTCATCAAGTTTAGTTGTCTTACTGCATGCATTGGGTGTTCCACTTGGAAACAAGACGTTAAAGAAGTATAACTTCCCAGAATGGGTATTTAACTGTAAATTATGGCAGAAAAGATTGTTCTTATCATCACTATTTGGAGCTGAGCTAAGAAAACCATATCTAAGAAAGGATAGAAAGGCATTATTTACATTCCCAACATTAGAGATATTTAAAAATATAAAGATTAAAGAAGATGCATTAAGATTTTTGGAAAATATTGCTAAACTACTAAATGAATTTGGTGTAGAGGCAACAATTACAAAAAGAAACTCAACTCACAAAAGAACTGATGGAATTGGGACAGTTAGATATGTTTTAACAATAATTGGCACATCTAAGAACTTAATAAACTTATGGGCAAAGATTGGTTATGAATACAACAGAGAGAGGCAAGAACTCGGATGCTATGCAGTGGCATTTTTAAAGTATAGGGAAAAAGAGATAAATAGAAGAAAAGCACTTGTTGAAAAGGTAAAAGAGTTGTTTAATGAGGGTAAAAAACCATCAGAGATTATAAGATTGCTAAATATAAACAAAGAAGATGAAAGATTCGTTAAAGATATTTGGAATAAGTTAAAGAATGGAAAAGAAATTAAAGAAATAAGAGTCCCTTCAAACTTCCCAAGCTATGAAGAATTTATCAAAGAAAGAAAAATTGGAGATGGATTAATTTGGGATGAAATTGAAAGTATAGATGAAGTTGATGATATAGATGAGGTTTATGATTTTACAATAAATCACAAAGACCACAACTTTATAGCAGATAGCTTTTTAGTTTCAAACTGTATCGGAGGAGTAGCGGCTTTTGACCAGAGAGAGGGAGTTATAAGCCCTGGAGGTGTGGGTTTTGACGTGAATTGCGGAGTTCGGCTCATAAAAACAAATTTAACAAAAGAAGAAGTCCAACCAAAGATAAAAGAGCTTATAAAAACCTTATTCAAAAATGTCCCTTCTGGTTTGGGAAGTAAAGGAATTTTAAAGTTCAGCAAGGGAGTTATGGATGATGTGTTAGAAGAAGGAGTTAGATGGGCAGTTAAAGAGGGCTATGGATGGAAGGAGGACTTGGAGTTTATTGAAGAAAATGGATGTATGGAGGATGCAGACGCTTCCTATGTCTCAGATAAAGCAAAAGAGAGGGGAAGAGTTCAACTTGGTAGCTTGGGAAGTGGAAACCACTTCTTAGAAGTGCAGTATGTTGAAAAGGTATTTGATGAGGAAGCTGCTGAAATATATGGAATAGAGGAGAATCAAGTTGTTGTTTTAGTGCATACCGGTTCAAGAGGTTTAGGACATCAAATCTGCACCGACTATTTAAGAATTATGGAAAAAGCAGCTAAGAATTATGGAATAAAATTGCCAGATAGACAATTAGCATGTGCTCCATTTGAATCAGAGGAGGGGCAGAGTTACTTCAAGGCAATGTGTTGTGGAGCAAACTATGCATGGGCAAATAGACAGATGATTACACACTGGGTTAGAGAGAGTTTTGAAGAAGTGTTTAAAATACATGCTGAGGATTTAGAGATGAGTATTGTCTATGATGTAGCCCATAACATAGCTAAGAAAGAGGAACACACAATAGATGGAAGAAAGGTAAAAGTTATAGTTCATAGGAAGGGAGCTACAAGGGCATTTCCACCAAAACATCCACAAATACCAAAAGAATATAAAGATGTTGGACAGCCAGTTATCATTCCCGGGGATATGGGAACTGCCTCATATTTAATGAGAGGGACAGAGATTGCTATGAAAGAGACGTTTGGTTCAACTGCTCATGGAGCAGGAAGAAAGCTAAGTAGGGCTAAGGCATTAAAATTATGGAAGGGTAAAGAGATACAGAAAAGATTGGCAGAGATGGGAATTATAGCAATGAGTGATTCGAAGGCAGTTATGGCAGAGGAAGCACCAGAAGCATATAAGAGTGTTGATTTAGTTGCAGATACATGCCATAGAGCTGGAATATCATTAAAAGTTGCAAGGATGAGACCATTAGGAGTTATTAAAGGTTAAACCAATATATAATGTCTATTTTTTGATTTACGTTTTATCTTTCCATTTTTAACATATAGATTTACATATAAAGATGTGATTATATACCAAAACCTATGAAAGTTATAAATATCACTAATGAGTATCTTAGCATAAGAAATTTTGAAAGGGATAAAGAAATTAAAAGGATCTTCTTTTTTATAGAAACATTTCTTAAAAGATGGAGAACTTATTTTTTAAAACTAACACTTTGAGGTGAAACTATGACCAATAACTTAGAAATTAAGGATTTGGAAAAAATAGCAAAAAAAGTAAGGTATAAAATTGTCAAAATGGTTGGTTTAGCAAAATCAGGACATCCCGGTGGAAGTTTATCTGCAACTGATATTATTGTGGCTTTATATTTCAAAATAATGAACTACTCTCCAGATGATCCATATAAAAAAGATAGAGACAGGTTTGTTTTGAGTAAAGGACATGCAGCTCCTGCATTATACGCTGTCTTGTCTGAATTGGGAATTATAGAAGAGGAAGAGTTATGGAAATTGAGAAGATTAGAAGGGAAGTTACAAGGACATCCTTCAATAGACACGCCAGGAGTTGAGATCTGCACTGGCTCATTGGGGCAAGGATTTTCAGCAAGTGTTGGAATTGCCTTGGGATGTAGGTTAGATAAGTTAAACAACTACGTTTATGTTTTGTTGGGAGATGGAGAATGTCAAGAAGGTATAGTTTGGGAAGCGGCAATGGCAGCAGCCCACTATAAATTAGATAACTTAATTGCGTTTATTGATAGAAATAAACTGCAAATAGATGGACATACAGAGGATGTTATGAGTTTGGGAGATATAAAAGCTAAATTTGAGGCATTTGGATGGGATGTTTTTGAAATAGATGGGCATAATTTTGAAGAGATTATAAATACTGTTGAAAAAGCCAAGAGCATGAAAAATGGTAAGCCAAAAATGATCATTACCTATACAGTTAAAGGTAAGGGAGTTTCATTCATGGAGAATAATGTGGCATTCCATGGAAAGGCTCCAAATGAAGAGCAGTTAAAACAAGCATTAGAGGAGTTAAAATATGAATAAGATTATTTGCAGTTTTAGTTAATTTCCCAGAAGAAATAAAAAATATTTTAAAAACAAGTAAGTTTGGGGAAAGTATCAGAAATAGCCAATATCGGCATAAAAGAGTTTTTATATGAGTTGAAAAAAGAGGCATCCGTTTAAATTATGACTTAGAGGAGTTAAAAAAGCATAGAAATGGTTGAAAGATTATGAAAGTGATGGTTTTAGACACAAATTGTTCTCCCAACGTGGCAGTTAAAATTGTTAGAGAAAAGAAGCCGATGAATTATAAAGCTTGGTGATTTAGATGATTAAAATTGGAGCTTCAATACTATCTGCAGATTTTGGGCATTTAAAGGAAGAGATTAAAAGAGCAGAGGAGGCAGGAGTTGATTTCTTTCATGTTGATATGATGGATGGGCACTTTGTCCCAAATATAAGTATGGGAATTGGGATAGCAAAGCATGTTAAAAAGCTAACAGATCTGCCTGTTGATGTCCATTTAATGGTTGAAAATGTAGATCTATTTATTAACGAATTTGAGGAGATGGATTATATTACATTTCACATAGAGGCAGTTAGATTCCCATTCAGAATTATAAATAAAATAAAAAATATCGGGGCTAAGCCAATAGTCGCTTTAAATCCTGCAACACCTTTGGATGAGATAGAGTATATCTTAGATGAGGTTTATGCTGTTTTAGTTATGACCGTTGAGCCCGGATTTTCAGGACAGAAGTTTATTCCAGTGATGACAAAGAAGATTAGAAAGTTAAAAAGCATGATCGTTGAAAATGGATATGATACAAAGATCTTTGTTGATGGAGGAATAAATGTCGAAACAGCTCCAATGGCAGTTAAAGCAGGAGCAGACGTTTTAATTGCAGCATCTGCAATATTTGGTAAAGAGGATGTTAAAACAGCAGTTAAAAATTTAAGGGACTCAGCTTTAAAGGCATTAAATATAAAAAATCCTGAAAATTTTTTAAATGAAGGGATCAATTTAAACAGTAAAAAATAGGTGGAATTATGGTTAAGTTGAGTGGAGTTTATAAAGGAATGAGAAAAGGATATGGAGAAACATTGGTAGAGTTGGGAAAAAAATATGAGAATTTGGTGGTATTAGATGCCGATCTCTCTGGATCTACACAAACAGCCATGTTTGCCAAAGAATTTCCAGATAGATTTTTCAATGCAGGAGTTGCAGAGCAGAACATGATTGGAATGGCTGCTGGATTAGCAACAACTGGTAAAATTGTCTTTGCTTCATCATTTGCAATGTTTGCAAGTGGAAGAGCATGGGAGATAATAAGGAATTTAGTTGCATATCCGAAGTTGAATGTTAAAGTTGTTGCTACTCATGCTGGAATCACTGTAGGAGAGGATGGAGCTTCCCACCAAATGTGTGAAGACATAGCTATAATGAGGGCTATCCCAAACATGGTTGTTATCGCTCCAACTGATTACTATCACACAAAAAATGTTATTAGAGTTATAGCAGAGTATAAAGGTCCCGTCTATGTAAGAATGCCAAGAAGAGATACAGAGATAATTTATGAAAATGAAGAAGAAGCAACATTTGAAATAGGAAAAGGAAAGATTTTAGTTGAAGGAGAGGATTTAACTATTATAGCAACAGGAGAAGAAGTTCCAGAGGCATTAAAAGCAGGAGAGATTTTAAAAGAAAATGGAATATCTGCTGAAATTGTAGAGATTTCCACAATAAAACCAATAGATGAAAAAATTATTAAAAAAGCAAATGACTTTGTTGTTACAGTTGAAGATCACAGCATTATTGGCGGTTTAGGAGGGGCTGTTGCTGAGGTTATTGCCTCAAACGGCTTAAATAAAAAACTTTTAAGAATTGGGATTAATGATGTATTTGGAAGAAGTGGAAAGGCAGATGAACTTTTAAAACACTATGGATTAGATGGAGAGAGCATAGCCAAAAGAATTATGGAAGAAACCAGCAAATTTTAATATTTTTATTTTTTATATATTTGTTGAGTTTATATTATAATTATTATTTTATAATTTTAGATATATAAATGCTTGTTCCACATATTCATTATTAAATTATAAAATATGATCTAAACCGAAAAGTTTATATACCTGAAATATAATGCATAATTATGCAAACACTGAGCCGCGGTAGTTCAGCCCGGGAGAACGCTGGACTGAAGATCCAGTTGTCGGGTGTTCAAATCACCCCCGCGGCACTAATTTTGAGCCCCCATAGCTCAGCTGGTAGAGCGACGGACTGTTAATCCGTAGGTCGCAGGTTCGAGTCCTGCTGGGGGCGCCATCATTTTTTTATATTTGATTATATTGCATATATAGGGGCCCGTAGCTCAGCCTGGTCAGAGCGCTCGGCTCATAACCGAGTGGTCAAGGGTTCAAATCCCTTCGGGCCCACCATTGCTCCGGTGGTGTAGTCCGGCCAATCATGCGGGCCTTTCGAGCCCGCGACCCGGGTTCAAATCCCGGCCGGAGCATCATATCTTTTTTAATGTAATAAATAAAGAATTAATATAATCAAAGTATGATCTAAGTTAGGAAATAAATGTGCAGGGGTCGCCAAGCCTGGCCAAAGGCGCTGGGCCTAGGACCCAGTCCCGAAGGGGTTCGGGGGTTCAAATCCCCTCCCCTGCACCATTAATGCCGTGGCCGGGGTGGGGTAGTGGCCATCCTGGGGGACTGTGGATCCCCTGACCCGGGTTCAATTCCCGGTCCCGGCCCTTTTTTATTTTTTAGTTAAAATAAGCCCAAATCATTTATATCCCCGATTTTATATAGTGTCCTAAAATTAAACAAGTGGATTAAATCCCCTTATTTATTTTAGCAGTGTTAATTTATAATTTTAGATGTTTTGATTTTTTTGTTGATTATTGTTTTTTTCCTAAAAACGTTTCAGTTGACAAGTTCTTCTTATTGGATGCACTTGAAGGTGCGTTCCCAATCCGAGAGGATTGGGACTAAGGCAAGCCCACGACTGGTGGTGAAACTCCACAGCAACCAGCCGCAAGAAAGGTTTATCCTTTCTTGCGACCGTATCTCCCACTTAATTCCGGTTGATCCTGCCGGAGGCCACTGCTATCGGGGTCCGACTAAGCCATGCGAGTCAAGGGGCTCCTTCGGGAGCACCGGCGCACGGCTCAGTAACACGTGGCTAACCTACCCTCGGGAGGGGGATAACCTCGGGAAACTGAGGCTAATCCCCCATAGGGGAGGAGGTCTGGAACGATCCCTCCCCGAAAGCTCCGGCGCCCGAGGATGGGGCTGCGGCGGATTAGGTAGTTGGTGGGGTAACGGCCCACCAAGCCGACGATCCGTACGGGCCCTGAGAGGGGGAGCCCGGAGATGGACACTGAGACACGGGTCCAGGCCCTACGGGGCGCAGCAGGCGCGAAACCTCCGCAATGCACGAAAGTGCGACGGGGGGACCCCGAGTGCCATCCCAACGGGATGGCTTTTCCGGAGTGTAAACAGCTCCGGGAATAAGGGCTGGGCAAGTCCGGTGCCAGCAGCCGCGGTAATACCGGCGGCCCAAGTGGTGGCCACTATTATTGGGCCTAAAGCGTCCGTAGCCGGCCCAGTAAGTCTCTGCTTAAATCCTGCGGCTCAACCGCAGGGCTGGCAGAGATACTGCTGGGCTTGGGACCGGGAGAGGCCGGGGGTACCCCAGGGGTAGCGGTGAAATGCGTTGATCCCTGGGGGACCACCTGTGGCGAAGGCGCCCGGCTGGAACGGGTCCGACGGTGAGGGACGAAGGCCAGGGGAGCAAACCGGATTAGATACCCGGGTAGTCCTGGCTGTAAACTCTGCGGACTAGGTGTCGCGTCGGCTTCGGGCCGACGCGGTGCCGAAGGGAAGCCGTTAAGTCCGCCGCCTGGGGAGTACGGTCGCAAGACTGAAACTTAAAGGAATTGGCGGGGGAGCACTACAACGGGTGGAGCCTGCGGTTTAATTGGATTCAACGCCGGGCATCTCACCAGGGGCGACGGCAGGATGAAGGCCAGGTTGACGACCTTGCCAGACGCGCCGAGAGGTGGTGCATGGCCGTCGTCAGCTCGTACCGTGAGGCGTCCTGTTAAGTCAGGTAACGAGCGAGACCCGTGCCCCATGTTGCAACCTCCTCCTCCGGGAGGAGGGCACTCATGGGGGACCGCCGGCGCTAAGCCGGAGGAAGGTGCGGGCAACGACAGGTCCGCATGCCCCGAATCCCCTGGGCTACACGCGGGCTACAATGGCCGGGACAATGGGAAGCGACCCCGAAAGGGGGAGCGAATCCCCTAAACCCGGTCGTAGTCCGGATCGAGGGCTGTAACTCGCCCTCGTGAAGCCGGAATCCGTAGTAATCGCGCCTCACCATGGCGCGGTGAATGCGTCCCTGCTCCTTGCACACACCGCCCGTCACGCCACCCGAGTTGAGCCCAAGTGAGGCCCTGTCCGCAAGGGCAGGGTCGAACTTGGGTTCAGCAAGGGGGGCGAAGTCGTAACAAGGTAGCCGTAGGGGAACCTGCGGCTGGATCACCTCCTGAGAAAAAAGAGCTGGTTGCTGTGGAGCACCAAACCAGTCGTGGGCTTGCCACATAGGCCAAAGTGGGCCCGTAGCTCAGCTGGGAGAGCGCCGGCCTTGCAAGCCGGAGGCCGTGGGTTCAAATCCCACCGGGTCCACTAAAACACGTGCAGCCTGCAACTCCAAAGAGTTGCAGGTGAAGGGCCTGACTAATGATGAGGGCCATGCATAGGCCTCCGCATCCCGGTGAAATCTGGATGCTCTGCCGGGCTATCACCCCGTCTGGTGGATGGCTCGGCTCGGGGCGCCGAGGAAGGGCGCGGCAAGCTGCGATAAGCCCGGGGGAGGCGCAGGCAGCCGTAGAACCCGGGATCCCCGAATGGGACTTCCTGCCCCATTTGGGGCGCTCCCGTTAGGGAGCGGGAACGCGGGGAAAAGAAGCATCCGAGTACCCGCAGGAAAAGAAACCAACAGGGATGCCGGGAGTAGGGGCGACCGAAACCGGCACAGGGCAAACCGAACCCTTATCCGTAAGGGTAAGGGGATGTGGTGTTGCAGGGCCCTCATATAAACCCCCACCGGGAAGCCGAAGTCCCCTGGAACGGGGCGCCATAGAGGGTGAAAGCCCCGTAGGCATAACCGGTTGGGGGTTTTGAGGTGTCCCTGAGTACCGCGCGTTGGATATCGCGCGGGAAGCTGGGAGACATTAGGCTTCCAACCCTAAATACGTCCCGAGACCGATAGCGAACTAGTACCGTGAGGGAAAGCTGAAAAGCACCCCTTGCGGGGGGTGAAAAGAGCCTGAAACCAGACGGGTGCGGTATGGCACGGCTCGAAAGGTAACCACCCCGAAGGAAACTCCCGCGAGGGAGGAGTACGAGGGGTGGCATGCCGGAGTCGTGTCGTCCGTTTCGAAAAACGGGCCGGGGAGTGTACGGGTGTGGCGAGCCTAAGACCTTCAAGGTCGAAGGCGTAGGGAAACCGACGTGCCCGCAGCCCTTTTTGGGTGAGGGGCGAGGTCTTTGTGGGCCTGGAGTCACACTCGTACGACCCGAAACCGGGCGATCTAGGCCGGGGTAGGGTGAAGCCCCTCGCCAGAGGGGTGGAGGCCCGCAGGGGTGTTACCGCGCAAAGTGCTCCTCTGACCTCGGTCTAGGGGTGAAATGCCAATCGAGCCCGGAGATAGCTGGTTCCCTCCGAAATAACTCGCAGGTTAGCCGGGAGTTAGGTAGATGGCGGGGTAGAGCCACTGATAGGGTGTTTAGGGGGCGAGAGCCCTCGGCACCCTGTCAAACTCCGAACCCGTCATCGCCGTAGCTCCCGAGTGAGGGCATACGGGTAAGCCGTATGTCCGAGAGGGGAACAACCCGGACCCGGGTTAAGGCCCCTAAGTGCCGGCTAAGTGTAAATGGAAGGGAGTCCCTGGCCTAAGACAGCGGGGAGGTTGGCTTAGAAGCAGCCATCCTTTAAAGAGTGCGTAACAGCTCACCCGTCGAGGTCAGGGGCCCCGAAGATAATGGGGGCTAAGCCGGCCGCCGAGACCCGGGGGCACCGTTATGGTGATCCGGTAGGAGGGCGTCCCGCGAGGGTAGAAGCTCGGCTGTGAAGTCGAGTGGACCTCGTGGGAACGAGGATCCCGGCAGTAGTAACAGCAAAGTGGGGTGAGAATCCCCACCGCCGAAGGGGCAAGGTTTCCACAGCAACGGTCGTCAGCTGTGGGTTAGCCGGTCCTAACCCTCGGGGTAATTCCCTATGAGGGGAAAGGGAAGCGGGTTAATATTCCCGCGCCATCGGGGTACGTGCGGCAACGCAGGGCCAACTCCTGACGCTTCGGGGTAGGCCGACCACCCCCGTCGGGGTGGCCAAGCGTATAAGCCCGGGGAGTGCCGTAATGGCGAGAACCGGGCAAAAGCGTGATGGGCCCTCCGTTAGGAGGGTTCGGCTGAGCCCTGGAGCCCGTGAAAAGGGAGTTGGTAAGGATCCCCGATGACCGTACCCAGAACCGACACTGGTGCCCCTAGGCGAGTATCCTAAGGCGTGTCGGGTGAATCCGGCCCAGGGAAGTCGGCAAATTGGCCCCGTAACTTCGGGAGAAGGGGTGCCTGCGGTCTTCTCTATATGGGGGGGACCGCAGGTCGCAGTGGCCAGGGGGGTCCGACTGTTTAATAAAAACACAGGTCTTGGCTAGCCCGTAAGGGTGTGTACCAAGGCCGACGCCTGCCCAGTGCCGGTACGTGAAACCCGGGTACAACCGGGCGAAGCGCCGGTAAACGGCGGGGGTAACTATAACCCTCTTAAGGTAGCGAAATTCCTTGTCGGGTAAGTTCCGACCTGCATGAATGGCGTAACGAGACCCCCACTGTCCCGGGCCGGAGCCCGGTGAACCTACCTTTCCGGTGCAAAGGCCGGAGACCCCCAGTGGGAAGCGAAGACCCCGTGGAGCTTTACTGCAGCCTGTCGTTGGGGCATGGCCGTGGGTGCACAGTGTAGGTGGGAGCCGTCGAAGCCACCCCTCCGGGGGTGGTGGAGGCGTCCATGGGACACCACCCACCCATGGCCATGTCCCTAACCCCGTGTGGGGGACACCGGCAGGTGGGCAGTTTGGCTGGGGCGGCACCCCCCTGAAAATGCATCAGGGGGGCCCAAAGGTCGGCTCAGGCGGGTCAGAACTCCGCCGTGGAGTGCAAGGGCAAAAGCCGGCCTGACTTGGTCGGTAAAAGAGGCCGACCAAGAGGCGAAAGCCGGGCCTAGCGAACCCCTGTGCCTCACCGATGGGGGCCAGGGATAACAGAAAAGCTACCCCGGGGATAACAGAGTTGTCGCGGGCAAGAGCCCATATCGACCCCGCGGCTTGCTACATCGATGTCGGTTCTTCCCATCCTGGGCCTGCAGCAGGGCCCAAGGGTGGGGCTGTTCGCCCATTAAAGGGGATCGTGAGCTGGGTTTAAACCGTCGTGAGACAGGTTGGTTGCTATCTGCTGGGGGTGTTGGTCGCCTGAGGGGAAGGTGGCTCTAGTACGAGAGGAACGAGCCGCCGGTGCCTCTGGTTTACCGGTTGTCCGACAGGGCATTGCCGGGCAGCTACGCACTAAGGGATAAGGGCTGAAGGCATCTAAGCCCGAAACCCTCCCCGAAAATAGGCGGCCAGTCCCTTTGGGGACGAGGGCTCTCCTAGAAGAGGAGGTTGATAGGTCGGGGGTGTAAGCGCCGAGGGTTCTGCCCGAGGCGTTCAGCCCGCCGACACTAACCGCCCGAGAGCCCGGCAGGGCATCCAGACACTAAGCGGATGCGGAGGCCTATGCATGGCCACTATTTATTCTTTGGCACGGCGGTCATAGCGGGGGGGCTACACCCGAACCCATCCCGAACTCGGAAGTTAAGTCCCCCAGCGATGCCCCGAGTACTGCCTTCTGGCGGGAAAGGGGCGACGCCGCCGGCCACTTTTTATTATTTTCAAATATATCCAAAGATTTAATTTAATTGGCGGTAAGGGGGCTGGTGGCTGTCCCCTTTTTAAGGGGAGGAAGTTCCGCCCACCCCGTTTATCGGCAGTGTCCCCTGAGAAGGGGCGGGAGACGCAACAGAAACGACACGGCTTCGGGAGAGATGACGATGATACCTTGTAAAGGTTGAGGACTCCCGAAGAGTCGGTGAAACGGGCGTCTCCTCTGCCGGGGGTGCAAGCCGGATGGTGCTTAGCCGAATGCCACCGAAATTACAGAAGGCGGGCTATAGCCCCCATACCGCCATATTTTATTTTTTTATTTTTATTTTGTTTTAATTATCGTTCGTTCTGAAAGTTTAAATTTGGGGGAAGATGAGTGGTGCTTTAAGTGGCAAAATTGTTCAAATTGTTGTTGGTTATTTAAAAGAAAGTATTTATTCTGAACAAATGATGAGGCCAAGAGTGAAGCGTATTTGTAGTTATGAAGAGTTTTTACCGACGTATTCGTTGATTGAGAGGATCACTGAGGAGAATAAGGAAGTTGATATAAAGGTTTATGAGAGGAATATTATTGTAGAGATCGTTAGAGATTTTAAGGATAAGTCGGTTGTTGAGTTGTTTGAAATTAAGGAGAGTTTATTTGAAGATGCTTTAAAGTATCTTAAGGAGTATGAGGCAGATCGGTTTTTAGAGAGTTATACTTTATACTGTTTTAGTGATTATTCTGATCCTGAGTTGTTTATTAGGGAAAATAAGGATGTTTTGGCTAAGTTGTTAAGGGATCAGTATGAGGATGTTCCTGAGGAGTATTTTGACGAGGTGTTGGAGGGGAAGATTAAGTATTCTACTAAGGATTTAATAATTTTGGATTGGGATAATGGTATTATTTTGGATAAAAATGAAGATTTTTGGGAGGAAGTGGATATTATTGAGCTTGCGTGTATTAGGGTTTTGAATTTGAGGGTTTTTGATGTTATGTTGAGTGAGGCAATTCAGTATCTTACTAAATTACATTGGGAAAAATTGGGTTATTTTAAGTTAAAAAAGCTTTCTAAGGATTTGTATTTACAGAGAATAAGTTATATTTCGTATTTTGATAGTATTGAGAATGTTCTTATGTTGTATGGAGATAGATATTATGCTGAGTTGTATGAGCGTTTGTGTGAGATTTTTTATGTTTCTGAGTGGATTAAGAGGGTTGAAAAGAAGATGGAAATGATCAGTGAGATATATATGATGGTTAGACAGTTTTTAACTGAGTTTTATGGATTTATTTTAGAGGGTTCTATTGTTGCTTTGATCCTTTTGGAGGTTATTTTGGCATTATCAAGATAATCAAATTTTTAAAGTTCGATTTAAGTTAGATTATTATTAAATCACTTCGGTTTCTTCCAATATTTCTATTGCAGTTTTTCTATCTATTCCGTTTCTTAGAATTGTCCATCGATTTCTTATTTTGTGTGCAATTGTGAGTGCTTCTATTATAATGTCTTCATCTATTTTAAGTTCTTTTGCAGTTGTAGGGGCTTTAACTTTTTTTAGTGCTTGTTTTATTATTTGGCAGGTTCCTGTTAGGTTTTTGTTCTCTTTTTCATGTAGATAGCTCATTATTATTGTTCCTACTCCACATTGTTCTCCGTGTAGTGATTTTATATTTAGATCATATTCTTTTTTTAGTTTATCTATTGCATGAGAGAAGAGATGTTCGCTTCCTGATGCGGGTCTTGAAGAGTTTGCAATTGCTATTGCTATTCCACTCCCCACTAATGCCTTAACAAGTTTGTCTGCATAATCGCTAAGATCTGAATTTATTACATAAGTAATCAGTTCTTTTGCTATTGTTTTTGAAAATATAGCTGAGCTTTCACTGTATTTTTCTCCTTTTTCTTTATGTGCAAGTTTCCAATCCAAAACTGCGGTTATGTTTGAAACAATATCTCCCATCCCTGCACTTAATAATCTTTTTGGAGATTTTTTTATTATTCGAGTGTCTGCGATTATTGCCATTGGTGCCTCTGCCATAAAAGAGGGCTGTTTTATTGATATTATTGGAGATGCGATACCGTCGTTTGATGCTGTGGTTGGAACACTTATAAATGGAACTTTTAATATGTATGAGAGATATTTCCCTACATCAATGGCTTTTCCTCCTCCCACTCCAATTACACAGTCGTAGTGTGAGTATTTTTTTTGTTCTATTTTATTGTTGGTTAGTATTTCGTTGTAGTATTCAATATCGTAGTTGAATTTGCAGTATTTTTTTGTAGTTTTTCCAGTTATAATTATTGGATTTTTTAAATTGAGTTTGTTAAGGACTGTTTCTATTTTTTCTATGGCGTTGTCTTCTATTATGGTGTATCTTGGGGTTGTTATGTACATTTTATCCCTCATTGAATAGCTGGGTTAATAGATAAGATATCCCCTGTCCAAAGCTAATTCCTCCGTCTCCGCTTGGGACTCTTTTATGCTGTAAAAAATTATACCCTTCTTTTTTTGCATTTTTTATTATGTGTTCGGTTATTATTCTGTTGTATGCAACACCTCCTGTTATACCTATGCTCTCTATACCATATTTTTTCGCTATTTTTTTTGCAATGTTGAACATTCCGTCTGCTATATATATGTGAGCGAGATATGCTATTTTTTCTTTATTTTCTCCGTTTAATAGCATTTCATAAGATTTTTTTATTAGATATGTGGTATTTAAGATATTATTTTTTATTTTTGGAGGGATTGTTTCTATTTCTCCTGTCATGTTTTTTTTGTATTGGGTTGCGAGGGGTTCTAATCTTATGCTTGGTTCTCCATCGTAGGTTTTTTTTAGGCAGATGTTTAGTAGCGCGGAGATTGCATCTAAAACCCTCCCTGTTGATGTGGTTTTTGGACAGTTTATTTTTCTTTCTATTTGAAATTTAAGTATGTTCAATTCCTTTTCAGAAAAGAAGTTGTATGTTTTTATATATTCAAAGGCATCGTCTCCAATTGCTTTATAGAGTATTGAGAGTAGCATTCTTAAAGGATATTTTGTAGCTAAATCCCCACCTAATTGGTATTGCTCTTCTAAATGTCCTATTCTCTCCATTTTTCCATTTTTGAATAATATAACTTCTCCTCCCCAGATGTTTCCATCTAATCCATACCCCACACCATCCATTGCCAGTATAATTGCATCTTCGAAAAAGTTGTTATCTCCTAATAACCCATATGCGTGAGCGAAGTGGTGTTGTATTTTGATCAGATCTATGTTTTGGGATTTTGAGAGTTCTTCTGCTAATTTTGTTGAGTTGTAGTGGGGATGAAGATCGCAAACAATTGCATCGATCTTGTTTGTGTTTGTTAATTTTAAAATACTACTTATTGCATCTTTTAAATAATTAAATGTTTCATATTTTGATGTGTTTCCTATATGTTGGGTTAAGTATAGTTTGTTTTTTTTGACGAGGCAGGCGGTTGAATTCAACTCAGCCCCAACGCAGAGTATATTTTTTGTATTTTCATTTTCAAGATTGATCTTTATGGGTTCTGGAGCATACCCTCTCGATCTTCGTAAGAAAACTATATTATCTCCTACTTTTTTAACTACGCTATCATCACATCTGTTTACGATTCTTCGATTATGTAAGAGAAAGTAATCAGCAATGTTATTAAGTTTTTTTAGGATTTGATCGTTGTCTTTTACCATTGGAAGCCCGGGTAGGTTTGCTGAGGTCATTACATATGCAATTTCGTTATCAAACAGAAGGTAGTGTAGTCCACTGTATGGAAGCATTACTCCGATTGTATCTAAGTTTGATACGTATTTTGAAAAGTAGTTATCATAGTTCTGATTTTTATTTAAAACTACTATTGGCCTTCTTGGTGAGGTTAGTGCCTTTTTTTCATCCTCTTCAAGTTCTGCAAATTTTTTGATATGCTCTATTTTACTCATAACTGCAAATGGTTGGCTCTCTCTTCCCAATCTTTTTCTTAGTTCTAAGACAGTTTCATCATCTCCAACTTTACAAGTAAGGTGTGTTCCGCCAATACCTTTTATTGCAAGTATTTTCCCTTCTTCAAGTAGTTTAACCGCCTCTTTAACTGCATCGTCTTTTTCTGCGATTACTTCTTTTCCATCGGTTAGGTATACGTATGGTCCGCATGCTGGACAGCAAGTTGCTTGGGCATGAAATCTTCTATCCATTGGATCTTCGTATTCTCTTAGGCAGGCATTGCAGAGTGGAAAGTCCCTCATTGATGTGTTTTCTCTATCGTATGGAAGTTTTTCTACTATTGTAAATCGTGCTCCGCAATTCGTGCATGCAATAAATGGGTATCTGTATCTTCTGTCTTTTTTATCGAACATTTCTTTTAAGCAATCTTCGCAAATAGCAACATCTGCAGGGATTGTTCCTTCCTCTTCTTCTTCGTTTGTTTCACTTTTTATGATTTTAAAGTTTTCAAATGTTTTTTTACTTTGATGGAGTTTTTCTATTGTAAGTTCGTCTATTTTTGATAGTGGCGGTTTTTTATTTTTTAGTTCGTTGATAAAATTTTTAATATCTTCTTCTTTCCCTTCAACTACTATCTCAACGTAGTTTCCCATATTTTTTACATAACCCCTGAGTTGATTTTTTTTAGCAATTCTATAAACGAATGGACGAAAACCTACCCCTTGAACTATTCCTTTAACTTTTATTTTTATAATCATGGTAGACACCAGTTAGGTTTAGTTTATCTATTATTTTGATAAGGATTTCTGTGAGGTTTTTACCTGTTTCTTCAACTTCGCTGGACATAGGGCAGAAATCCACTATTTTTGGCTGAATTCCAAGAATTATAACTTTCACATCAATAAATTTTTTTATATATTTAATTATAACGTTTATTGGGAGGGTGTGAGTGGATAGGTTGAAGTTTTTTATTCGATATTCTTCTATTATTTCAACATCTCCGGGGTTTTTTTCCATTATTGCACAGTCCACTATTAATAAGTGAGAGGGGTTTTCTTCTTTTATTATATCTGTAAAAAAATCAGGAACTGTTCCTGCATTTATGATACATAAATTCCTTAATTTGAATACTTCAAATTCGCTGTCTTTTTCTTCGTTTTTTTTATTTTTTTCTTTATTTGTGTTGTAGTGGTTAACAAGTTTTTTTATAATGTATATTCCTACAAAATCATCTCCCTTTAATTCATTTCCTAATCCCATTATTACAAGTTTTTTACAGTTTTTTAAATGTTCTAAAAGTTCCTGCTCAATATCATCTATTTTATTCATTTTATCAACCTTCCAACAAAAAATCCAAAGATTAATGCAAGTATTGGAGCAACTGTCCACCAAAATATTATCCTTTTTAAAACTTTCCAACGCACGGTTTTTATCCCTTTTGTTAATCCAACCCCTAAGATCCCTCCCACTATTGCCTGGGTTGTTGAAACAGGCATTCCAAGTGCTGTAAATATTGTAACTGCTAATCCTCCTGAGAGTTGTGCTATAAAAGCAGATCTAACACTTAGATTTGTTATTGTCGAGATGGTTTCTGAGATCTTGTTTCCATAAAGGCAAGCTCCTAAGCATAAAAAAATTGCTCCTATTAAAAAGATTGATTGTGAAGTTGTCCATGTTCCTAATATTGTGGGGAGGTCATTGCTTCCTAAGTTAAATGCAACTATTGCCGCACTTAGTAGTAAGAAAATCCTTGTCATATTTATTTTTTTAATTGTGGGAATGTTTATCTTCTCATAAATTATGTATAAAAGATAAGCTATTGTTAGAGCAATAATTGGGGAGATGATCCAACTTAGCAGTATTTCTCCAAATTTGTAAAGGTTGTTGTAGTTAGATGTGAGACCTATTAACGAGCAGATGATTATTGTGTGTAGGGAGATTGGGATTTTTTTATAGGTGGATAGAGTCATAACTATCGCAGTTATTGTTAAGGCGATTGTTGCATTTGTGGATAAGCTGTTGACTGTATCTCCTACATTTTTAGCGCAGAGAGATCCTATTATTACTGAAATGCTAAATAATATTAACAAGTTTCTATAGGATGTTGCTCTTGAAGCGTATGCAGTTCCTATGGCATTGGCAACGTTGTTTGCCCCAAGAATGAAGAGGAGGTAAAAGCTAATGATCATTTCTAAATTTATTCCTATGAAAATCACCCTGTTTTTCTCTGAGGTTTCTTTTTTATTTGTTTTTTATTTGTTGCAGTTTATTTGATTATTTTATGTGTAGGTAGATGATGTGAAGCTCATCTGCTACATCTTCAATATAATCGCTTATATTTACCACATTATCGATAAAATCGCATATGATCTTTCCTTCCCAGAATGATTTTACTTCAAGATTTATTAGATATTTGTAGATTCTGTTTTGATATATGTCATCTATAAATTTCTCCCGATCTTTAATCTCTTTTATTGTGGGATCTAATGTTCCTCCATTTTCTATAATGTTTAAAACCTCTTCGAGATATTTAAACATCTCAACAGTTATTTTTAAGATAATGGTTATCTCGTTATTTAGATATTCGTCAAAGTCCGTTTTTAATAGTTCGTAAAGCATTGCGGCATGTTTTAAACTATCCAATGTTTCATCCAGCAATTCAGCAGATCTTGATAACTCCCTCCTCATATTTGGAAGAAAGGCCTCTTCTAAGTTTATTCTTATGGTTTTAGTGATTTCGTCTCCTTCTTCTTCTATTTTTATAATTTCAGCAAGTATTTTTTTATCCCTCGTTTTCATATAGTATTTTAAAAGTTCAAGACCTTTTAATGATTTTTGAATCATTAGTCGCAGGTTGTTTATTATGTTTTTTTCGCTGTTTCTTTCAAAGAAAAAGATTGACATAATGATCACGCATTGATTTTGTTTTTATTCTTAACAATTTAGTTTTAAATTAACTAATTAAAATTCTAAGTTCATCTCTCCATATCTTTCTTTTAAGTTGTTTATAATCTTCATAGCAACGTTTTTATGCTCTTTATTCCCCACTTTTTTTATTATTTGGAAATACTTACATATTTCTTTTATCATTTCATTTTTTTTGTTTTTGTCCATATTTATATGTTTGGAGGTTAGTCGTGAGTATAGAATGGCAGTTTCAACTAACAGCCCATCTGCTCTGTTGTAAATGTATATATCTCGACTTAGTATCTTTTCTCCTATTTTTTCTCCTTTAATTATCATAAGTTTATTTTCTCCGAATTCATCTTTTTTAGTAATTAACTGTCGATTAATAATGCGGTAGAATTTTACGCATTGGGCTTTTTTTAAGTAAGGAATTTCTTTAAAGAGATCATATTCATCTTCATCATCTAAAACAGCTTTTGCTATTTCGAGAGGAGGGGTTATGTTCACTGCAAAATAGTCCTCTTTTGTCATATTTTCAAAGGTATGAGATCCATAAAAAAGATGCATAACTACTTCTTTATCTCTATCTTTAAAATAAACTCCTATTGGTGCTTTGTTATTTCTTTTACCTTTTTTTGTTGTTATGATAACTTCATTTATCAAATTAGAACACCCCCAAGAGGTTAGTAAAATAAAATAACAGTAAATAAAACTTGATAAAATTAATAAAATAGATATATATGGTTTTATAAAAAGTGGCTCAGTTGCGGGAGTAGTCATCATTGTTCAGATAGCGAAATTGTCATCATCGCCGAATTTAGTTAATGATAGTTATTTTCAGTTAGAGGTCTCCGATCATTCCTTTAACGATTATTTCGGTTGCTTCGTCTTCGTCTAACCCTTTTGCCATTAAGGTCTCAAGTTGTTTTTTATCCACACTTCCAATTGCTGCTTCATGGGTTATTCTTGCTTTATCATCCCTAACAACGACTATCGGAATTGATTCAACTTCTGCGTTTCCTTTAACTATTTCAGCACAATCGATATGCCCTTTACTGTATGGAGCGTTTCCTTCTATCTTTAATTTTAAGCTTATCTTTGCATTATCCATTGATGCTCCTCTACTTTTTATGATACATTTTGCATTCTCTCCATTTAGTTTTACAACTTCATTTACTTTAACCACATCTTCTTTTATTGCATAAGTTCTTGTTGTTATGTCAATTATAGCGTCTTTTCCGGCAATAATTTCTTGATCAATATCCAACACACCTATCCTTCCTTTTGTTAATGTAAAGTTTGAGATGTAAATTCCGCCTTCTTCTATCTCCACTTTCATACTTGGTTTAACTAAGATCTCCCCATCTATTCCATGATAGTGGAATTCGTTGTAGGAAAATCTTGCATTCTTCCCAATCTTTATAATGCCGTTCATTATATGCTTAATTCCTTTTCCTTTCGGAAATGAACAGTGAGACATTAATGAGATGGAACTATCTTCTTCTAAAATAATCTCCACGTCTATTATTTGAGATGTATTCTCTTCGGTTATACCAAAGCACATATGTATTGGATATTTGAATTTATAACCTTTTTTAACTATTATTTTTGTTTTTATAACTCCATTTTCTTCTTTTCCTTCTAAGATGATTCCTTCATCTCCCTGAACATCTATTATCTTACTTTCCTTAACGATGATTCTCGGCCCTTTCCCATGAACGATCTCTTCGGGTTTTTCAGATGTGTATTTAATCGCTTCAATTATCTCCATTAATTCCTCTTTGATGCTCATTTTCTCACGTCTATTAATCATTTATTTTTGATCAATTGTGAAGTATATGATTTGGGTAAGGATAATATTGATTTCCTTAATCGTGTTATATTTCACAAAAGTTTATTTTCCTTCAGGAACTTTTTTATAGCATTTCCCTCAGCATAGGAGAAACTCCTATTGCGATACCTACAACACCTCCTCGCTTCACTCGGAGGTGTAGATTATTTCACAAAAGTTTATTTTCCTTCAGGAACTTTTTTATAGCATTTTCCACATTCTTTTTTATAAAACTCTCCGACTTCTTTTGGGTTTCCGCTTTTTATTACTTCTCCTGCACATATTAAAGAGACCCTATCGGCATGTTCTGCTAACTCCTCTCTATGTGTTATTACCAATAAGGAACATCCTCTGTCTTTTAGATAATCAAAAACTCTCTTAATTTCGTCAAAAGAAACTATATCTATTCCACTATCTGGCTCATCTAATATTGCAAGATCTGGCTCCATGCAAACTATTGATGCCAATTCTATCCTTTTCCTTTCTCCACCACTCAATGTTTCATCAACGTATCTATCTAAATACTTATCTGGATCTAAGTTTACTAATTTTAATGCCTCTCTGATCTTTTTTTCCATAGTTTCTTTATCTTTTTTGTATGTTTCTTTCATTCCAAGTGTTAAATAATTTTTAACCTTTATCCCTTCAAATCTTGCAGGTTCTTGCCATGCTAAGGTCATTCCCATCCTTGCTCTTTCTGTAATGTTTTTTTCATTAATTCTCTCTCCTTTAAATATTATATTCCCCTTGCTTGGAGAATAGCCAGAAATTCCCATTAACGTATAAGCAAGTGTTGATTTTCCTGCTCCATTTGGCCCGATTATTGCATGAATTTCATTTTCTTTTACGTCTAAGTTTACCCCTTTCAAAATCTCTCTTTTTCCTCTACATACGTGTAAATTCTCGATTTTTAATAACATGGTGCTCACCAAAAACTATATATATCTCTATAATGTATGTTCATTAAAAGCGATATATTTTATAATGGATTTTCTGCATAAAAAGATTACCATCGCGTAGCGATAAAGTAAGAAAATAGATTATCAAAACAGCCAAAGAGACACCTGAAGATAAATTAATTCCAAATAAAACATTAAAAAATAAAAAATGTCTCTTTGGACTGGCGACCATCGAGAGGTGATAGAATGGCAAGAATGCACGCAAGAAAAAGAGGTCGCTCCGGTTCAAAGAGGCCTGTCAGGGAGGAAGTTCCTGAATGGGTCAATTATACACCGGAGCAGGTAGAAGAGTTAGTTATCGAGTTGGCTAAGAAAGGTTATCAATCAGCACAGATTGGTTTGATATTAAGAGACACGTACGGAATTCCAGATGTGAAGTTAATTACTGGAAAAAAGATAAGCAAGATAATGAAAGAAAATAACCTTTATCCAAAAATTCCAGAGGATCTTTTAAATTTAATGAGAAGAGCAGTTAATTTAAGAAAGCATTTAGAACAACATCCTAAGGATTTGCACTCAAAAAGAGGTTTACAGTTAATTGAATCAAAAATTAGAAGATTGGTTAAATATTACAAAGGAAGGGGAGTTCTACCTGCTGATTGGAGATACACGCCAGAAACTGCAAGATTGCTTGTTGAACAGGCATAATTTCTCTAAAATCTTTAATTTTTCTTTTTTATTTGTATTTTTATTATCCATATTCTCTTATGAGAGCATGTTTAAAGTGTAAATTGTTGTTTAATTTTTTATTTTAATTTTTTATTATTTCTTTGGGTTATCTAAAATTTTATAGAACCTGTTTTAATTTTTAAGTTGTTTATTAAGTTGTTCATTCTGATTTATCAATGATCTATGAACTTACTTAAAATTTCATCATAAAATTTTATCAAAGATTTGTAATTTTCTGATTAAAAAAATGTAAGGGATTGTTATGAAGAATAAAATTAAAATTAGGGATTTTTACATAACAATCGATAGGTGTTTAATTTATAAGAAGTATGGAATAATCTCAGATACACATATTGGATTTGATGTGCTTTTTGGAGAGGGTGGGGCTAATTTTCCCAATTTGCAAAAGGATGAGGTTGTGAAAAATGCTTTAAACATTATTGAAAAATATAAGATCAATACATTAGTGATTAATGGAGACATTAAACATAATTTTATGCCATATAAAAGAGAGATAGAATTTTTAAGGGAGTTTATCTCAATATTGAATGATTATGTAGATTTGATATTAATAAGAGGAAATCATGATTCTTCTCTTCCGTTGGATGTGGTTGATTATCTAAAACTTGGTAAATATTTAATTTTTCATGGAGATCGGATGTTAGATGATGATGTTATTAACAAAAGCGAATTTTTTATATTGGGCCATGAGCATCCTTCTGTTAAGCTTAGGGATGAAGTTGGGGCTGTTGTTAAATTTCCGATTTATTTAATTTATGAAAATAAAGATTTAAAGGATAATAATCTAAAAGGATATGTGGTATTACCTGCATTTAATCCCTTATCTCCGGGAAATGATCTGATTAACAATTCCCCTTCCTCAAAGATTATACGAACAGGTTATTTGGATGCGGAAGTTGTTGCAATAACTGAGATCGGCCTCCTTAACTTTGGAAAGATCAAAGAAATTCGAGAATTTTCTAAGTTTCTGTTGTAGAACTTTGTATTTTTATATCTTATTTCCTATTTTATTTATTTATTATTACTTTTTATTTGTTCCATTATTATTTTATTCTTTTAAGTAGTATGCCATGTCTTCTTCATTTAATATGATGCCTTTTTTCCATTTTACGAAGAGATAGTATTTGTCTTTTTTATCATCTGAAAGTTCTTTTTCAACCCTTTTAGCAATAATTCTTACTGGATTTTTTCCAATTCTTTCCTCAAAGTCCTTAAAGCTTTCAAATTTTTTTATTTCCCTCTCTTCTATTATTTTCCACATGTATTTTTTCTTAATCTCTGGAAGGAGTTCTAATGTATGTAATCGAGTAGTTATAGGAGGGCATTCATTGAAAAATCTTATAAATCTTTCTTCCTGCATTTTTACTGCTTCGCTTATACTGTATATTAACTCTGATTTTGCAGTTGATGTTAGTGTCTCATATTTTATCATTTTGATTACGTGATCTATCTTATCTCTTTTTCCTTTTCCTATGTAGACCCTTTCTCCTAATTCTATCTCTACATTTGGTTTTGGGCTCATTTCCATTAGTAGGAACTGATATTCTCCGAGTCCTTGGACTATTGGCTCATTTGGCTTATCAGTATAACCGTAGGGAAGGTAATCTAATACCCAAGCGTAGTTTTCAAATTTTTGCGGTTTATTTTTTTTAGGAAAGGAGATTCCTTCTTCATGTCTTTTTTTAGTTTTATATTGCCCTCTAACCATAAAATTTCACCCTTAATTTAAATCTACAAATTTAAGTGTTTAATAAAAAACTTAAATATATTTTCTAACTACATCTAAGATCTCTTCAGCATTTTCAGGTAGATCTCGCTTGTAGTATATTGCCCTCAGGTCGTCAATATCCTCAGGAAGTATATCTGCTATTTTAACTGCGGTTTTCTCATCAACTCCAAGAGATTTTAGCTCTTCAACCAATTTTTTTGCCTCGTCTGTATCTAATTTTGAAAACTTCTGTAAGTAATCTAATGCACATCCTTGCTCGTAGGATAACTCTCCGATTTTTGCTCTCTCATACATGATCTCGGATGCTTCTGATATGGTGATTATCCTCTCATCAATTATCTTTTTTCCGATCATTGTCTCCCTCTTAAATAAACATTTGATAAATTTATGCAAAAAGATCATTTGCCGATAACTCATATATATCTTTTGTAATAAAAACTTTTAGAAAAATTAAAATTAATATAAATTGATTACTAATTAACTTTAAAATAAAGATTTAACTGAAACAATATTAAATGAAAATTAAAATAATATTAATATAGAAATATAAAAATTAAAATAAGGATAGTTTAAGTGTTTGCTTTTTTTATTTTATATCCTATTATTATGTTTAAGCGGTTGGTTTTAAGTGTTGTGGATAGGCAATTATATTTTTATATTTTCCTCCATCTCTGATTTTGACAATAAATGCTCTTCCCTGTTTACCAACTACAACTCCTGTCCTTCCGTGGTATCTTGGATGAGGCATTCCCTTGTGAACAGATGGATCTATTACAATGTGAACATACTCCCCTTCTTTAAACTCTCTTAATGCTCTTGTTATTGGATACATTCCTCTTTCTCTTGGGTGTTTTGTTAATTTTTTTCTTGTTTTTCTTCTGAATCCTTCACTCATTTGAACCATATGCACTCACCTTTTTGAATAGAGTTTTTAAAAGTTTTTTAAATTTTCTATTTATATGCATTTCCGTTTTTGCAATTTTTAATCGATCTTTTCTAAAAGGTTATCATCATGTATTTTTAAAACATCTAACTCCTTACAGATGCAGTTCTTGTTTAATATGGATGAGACGGATGGGTTTGTTCTCCCATCATCTCCACTAATTAATTCTTTTATATACAATCCGCCATCGCAATATATGATCATCTCAAAATGAGTGTCATCTACTTTACTTGTTTTAACTTTATATACCTTACGGATTCTCTCTAAATCAGCTCTTCTGTGTAAAACCCTTTTCGGCGTTTTTTGATATATTGTTCTATTTTCAAGTTCTTTTTCGAGAAGTTTTAACTCCTCATCAGATATTTTTTCAGAACATTCAACCAATGCCCAGTATGTTTTTCTATGTGGAGTGTTTTTAAAGAAAACTTTATCTTTTCTAACTCCAAACTCTAAATTTAGAACTTCGACTCTCCCATCTTTATTGATCTCTTTTGCAATTTTTTCCAAATCAATTTTTCTTATTTTTGGTTCTTTGATCTCTAAAACAAAAGGCCTACCATCTCCTAACATCCTAACATCTATATCTTCTCTCCCAGCACCATGGAACTTTTCATCTATTCCTCCTGTTGCCTCTAAGAATGGTTTGGCAATGATCTCCTCTACCGATGTAGGGTATTTTTTGCCAGTATAGTTGCAGATCTCGCAACCTTTTCCTCTACACTTCCTACAAAGCCATCTTGTTTGTGGAATTCCCCTAACTAATTTTCTATATCTTCCTTTAATAAACAATGGATTGATCTGCAGGTAAATATCCTCGCTGTATGGGTTTATATGAATAACAATATCTGGATATTCTTTATCTGGAGATTTGTTTAATCTAAGTGCTAACATTTTACCAAATTCCCTTCCAAATTCCTGTTTTATACTTTCCATAAATTCTGTTTCAATTTCTTTTTCTAAGTCCTTGATCTCTTGTGGAAGATGGGTGCCAATTAAAAATGTTTCAAATTCGTAGTTTTTTAGAAGATTCTCTACTTTTTTTAGTAATTTTTCCATTTTCTCTTTATTAAATATGTCTCTACACCATGGGCAGACCTCTTTTTTTATATCTTCCTCTTTAATTTCATTTAACAACCTTGTCTTTTCAATTCCACTTTTTACTATGCATTTAAGAAATTTTAATTCCTCATCGTAGGATTTGTTTTCTTCTTTTGCTTTTTTTATTTGTGCTTCAAGTTCTAACAATTTAAAAAGTTTTAATGCCTCTCCTCTCTCAATATTTGTAGCGTGAAGTAGTTTTGCATACAATCTCCCAAAACATCTATTGCAGAGAGGATATTTTTTTAATATTTCATAATTTACAACATTCATGTTTTCCCTCTTTTACTGAATTGTGTTTGTTATTATTTTTAATTTTTTATTAATTTCATCTATTTTCAGGTTTATTTTTGTGTTTATTTGTATTTAATGGGATATTATATAAGAGTATACTCTAAACGCTACTAAGGATCCAGATATTAACATTGAGATTAAGGATATTGTTTTTATTTTCCCTGATGCTTCTTTAAAAACCGAGAGGTAGAGTAGAAAATACGCAATTAATGTTAAAAACATACTCATATCTACGAGAGTTTTTGCATTGAAGATGAGTAATAACATCACAAGTAGTGAATTTAGTAAAACACCTCTTGTGGGAATTCCTTTTTTTATTTTTGTAAAGATATTTGGAAAGATCCTATCTTTTCCCATTCCGTAGGGCATATATGATAAAGTGAATAGAACACTAAAAGCACAACTTGAAATTATAGTCAGCATTCCAACTAATAAGAAGAAGTTATGGCCAATTAATATTTTTAATATTTCATTTATATTGTCCGTGTTTACATTGAGAGAGATAACGGTGAGAGTAAATAGAAGGTAGAGTATCCCGATGATTAAAGTTCCTATTAAAAGCCCGTAAGCAATTGTTTTTTGATCTTTAAAGGCAGATAATGGCATTGTTATCCCTTCCCAACCTGTGGATGTCCAAAGACCGAAGTATACTGTCAAAATGGCAGTTTTTAAATTGAACGATCCTATATAGGTTAAATCAATTCCATTCTGAAATACTATATATAAAATTATGGATATTGTGAGAACACCAAATATCCTAACAAAATTACCAACGATCTTAATTCCTGCGAGAATTAACAGTGTTAAAACAATTATTAAATAAAATCCAACATGATGAACATTGAAATTAGTGTTAAAAACTATTTCAAAAAAAGATACAACTCCAGAAAGAGCGAAAACTCCTGATAACCATAAAATATAAGCCGAGAATGCCCCTATTTTTTTTCCAAGAATGTTCATTACAAACTTGTAGATGCCTCCACTCTCACTTATTTTGGTTGTTGCATATGCAAAGGGAGAAGCCATAATCAAAGATACAAAAATTAGTAAAATCCAACCCCATATGACTGATTTTCCAAATAACAGATATGTTAGTGGAGATAGAACAAAAATTCCTCCACCAACAATGGATGTTATTGTTAAAAATACTGCATCTTTGAGTGTTAGATGTCCCATAATTACACCTAATTATTTTATTTTTAATTAATTTATCTATTAATTGGTTCATCTAATTTATTAGTTATTATTTATTGATCATATAATTTAATAATAGCCAATTTGACATTGTTTTAATTTTAGGTTTATAATTTAATTTTTAGGAAGAGGTATTTACCCTCTTTTTAATTACAACAAAAAATAATATAAATAGAATAATAAAATATGGGAAGGAATAAAGATGAAGTTATAAAAAAGACAATAACAAATAAGAAAGGACTATGTTTATTACATTTCTTAAAAAAGATATAAAGTTGAATTAACATTAATTGAGGGATAATATGAAGATGCTATTAATCCACTCTGATTACTTAGAGTTTGAGGCAAAACAAAAAACCAAAATTGCAGAAGAAACTGAAAACTTAAAAGGCAGGTTAGATGAGTGTTTAGCATGCTTTATCGCAGTGGAGAGAGAGGATGAAAATAATCCAGAAGGATCTGTTATAGGAGCGGTTGAGGAGATTGAAAAGGTAGCTAATCAGTTAAAAGTAAATAATATCGTTATTTATCCTTATGCACATTTATCAAGCGACTTATCCTCTCCAGAAACAGCTATAAAGGTTTTAAAAGATATTGAAAGTATTTTAAAAGATAAGGGGTATAACGTTTTAAGAGCACCGTTTGGATGGTATAAAGCATTTAAAATTAGTTGTAAGGGACACCCTTTGAGTGAGTTATCAAGAAAGATTATAGCTAAGGAAGAGATGAAAGAGAAGGGAGAGGAGTCAAAATTTTATCTTTTAAATCCTGAAACAGAGGAGATAGTTGAATTGAACGAAGAAAATATAGATATAATTAAAGATGAAGAACTCTTAGCACTGGCTAAACATGAGTTGGGAATAAAAGAGCATAAAGAGCATGATGAACCACCACATGTAAAGTTTATCAAAGAAAAAGATATATGCAGTTATGAAGAGGCATCAGACCCCGGGCATTTTAGATGGTATCCAAAAGGTAAGTTAATTAGAGATCTATTGGCTGACTATGTCTATAACTTAGTTGTTGATATGGGAGCTATGCCAGTAGAGACACCAATTATGTATGATTTAGGAAATCCTGCTATTAGGGAGCATGCTGACAAATTTGGAGAGAGGCAGTATAGGTTTAGGCAGGGAAATAAAGAGTTAATGTTGAGATTTGCAGCATGTTTTGGACAGTTTATGATGAAAAAAGATATGTATTTGTTGCCAAGATATTTACCATTAAAACTCTATGAATTGTCAACTTACAGTTTTAGATATGAGCAGAGAGGAGAGTTAGTTGGGTTAAAAAGATTAAGATGCTTTACAATGCCAGATATGCATACTGTTTGCTTAGATTTAAAGCAAGCAATGGAAGAGTTTGAAAAACAATTTTGGGAATGTTTAAGAACAGGAGATGATTTGAATCTAAGCTATTCTGTAATTTTTAGATTCACAAAGGACTTCTTTGATGAACATAGGGACTGGTTTTTCAAGATAGCAAAAGAATATAAATCAAAAACTGGAAAAGACATTATATTGGAAATTTTACCAAAAAGAAAACACTACTGGGTTGGTAAGGTAGATATTGCTGTTATAGATAGTTTAGGAAGACCAATAGAGAATCCAACAGTTCAGATTGATGTAGAGAGTGCTAAAAGATTTAATATAAAGGTGCATACAAATGAAGGAGAAATTTATCCAATAATACTGCACTGCTCTCCAACTGGCTCAATCGAGAGGGTTTTATGCGGTTTGCTTGAAAAAGCTGCAATAGAAGCAGAAAGAGGAAACGCTCCAATGTTGCCTGTCTGGCTTTCTCCGATACAGGTTAGGGTAATTCCAATAGCTGAGAGGCATTATGACTATGCTTTAAAAGTTGCTGAGAAGTTGAAAGACAATAAAATTAGAGTTGATGTTGATGACAGGGAAGATAGTGTAAGTAAAAAGATTAGAAACGCGGGAAGGGATTGGATTCCATATGTAGTGGTTATTGGGGATGAAGAAATGGAATCAGATAAATTAACAGTAACTGTTAGAAAAAAATCAACACTAAAAAAACCTCACAAAGAAAAAATGAGCTTAGAGGAGTTAATAGAGTTAATACAAAAAGAAATAGAAGGTTATCCAATTAAGCCACTACCTCTTCCTATGTTATGTTCTTCACAGCCAAAATTCCATTAAACTGTAAATTTTTTACTTTTTTACTTTAACTATTTTTAACGAACTTTGGACAAAAACTATATAAACAGTGATCGATAAATAACAATCGATATATGATCACTATAAAAATAAATAAAAATAAATTATAATGAATATCAGTATAACCGTATCTTATAAAACCTTACAGTATGGAGTGCTATTTTAATTTATTTTTTGTTATTTTTAAAATAAATAGTAAATAATTTAAAGAACTTTTTTTACAATTATTTTGGGGGAGAATATGATAGTGAAGTGTCCAATTTGTGAAGGAACTGGAAAGAAAGTTGTTAGATATAAAACCTGCCCTGTTTGTGAAGGGACTGGATTTATAGATGAGTTTTCACCAAAGCAACATATGAAAAGAGTTTCTAAAAGAGCTAATTATGATCTTGATTATGGTGAAATTCCATGTCCAAAATGTAAAGGAACAGGGAAAATACCAATATATGAGAAATGCGATTTTTGTGGTGGAAGTGGAAAGGTTGTCAAATGTGATAAATGCGGAGCGATAATTGGAAAATACCCTGACTTTAAAGATAGGACATTATGTGATAAGTGTTTGAAAGAAGAGGAAGAAAGGAAAAAAGGACTTAGAAATGTGTATGTGTTTGATGAATTAGCCACAATCTATGATGTTGAGCCAGGGAAGTTTTATAAAGGAACTGTTACAAGAATTGAAAAATATGGTGCTTTTATCAACCTAAACGATCAAGTTAGAGGGCTTTTAAGGCCAAGAGATATGATAAGTTTACGACTTGAAAATTTGAATGTTGGTGATGAAATCATAGTTCAAGCAATGGATGTTAGACCAGAAAAAAGAGAAATTGACTTTAAATATATTCCATTATCTACATATGATTTGGTAGAATTTGAAAAAGAGGTTCCTTTAACTACAATAAAAGATATATCACAAAATTTAATCGAAATGAGAGATCAAGTGGTGCATTTAAGAGGAGAGGTTGTTCAAATAGTTCAGACACCGGGGCCTACGGTATTTACAATAACAGACGGAACCGACTTTGCTTGGGTAGCTGCTTTGGAGATAGCAGGTTTGAGAGCACATCCCGAAGTTAAGGTAGGAGATATTGTTGATGTTATTGGAAGAGTTACAATAAGGGACGGAAGATTGCAGATTGAGAGGATAAAGCTTCAAAAATTGGAAGGAGAGGAGGCAGAGGAAATCAGAAAAAAGATAGAAGAAGAGATCGATAGGAGAGCAGAGCCAGCAAAAGATATTCCATTTTTGGTTAAAAGTGAGGTTTTAGAGAAGTTAAGACCTAAAATGATAGATGTTGCTAAGAGAATTAGAAAAGCAGTTTTAGATGGAAGACCAATAATAATTAGGCATCATGCAGATACTGATGGTTATTGTGGAGGAATTGCATTAGAAAAAGCAATATTGCCAATAATTGATAAGTTTGCGATAGATGTAGATGCAATATGGCACTTCTTTAAAAGGAGACCATCAAAAGCTCCATTCTATGAATTAGAAGATGTAACGAAAGATTTAGTATTTTCCATAGAGGATGCGTTAAAATTTGGACAAAAACTGCCTTTAATTGTTTTAATTGATAATGGAAGTACCGATGAGGATGTTCCTGCTATATCAAAAGCAAAAGCTTACGGTATAGAGGTTATTGTTATAGATCATCACTTCCCTGGAGAAGTTGTAGATGGAAAGGTTGAAGTTGACGATTATGTAGATGCCCACGTAAACCCTTATTTGGTTGGAGGAGATAGCAACTTAACCGCTGGTGTTTTAGGAACTGAAATAGCGAGAATGATCAATCCAGAAGTTGAGGAGTTTATAAAACACATTCCTGGAATTGCTGTTGTTGGAGATCACGCAAAAGGAGATGAAGCAGATCAGTATGTTAAAATATCTATTGAAAGATTAAATGAACTTAGTAAGAAGTATGGTAAGGGAAGATCATACGATAGAGATTATTTAGAGAAAATAGCATTATGTATGGATTTTGAAGCGTTTTATTTGAGATTTATGGATGGTAAGGGTATAGTTGATGATATATTGGCAACAAATATCAACGAATTTGGAAGGCATGAAAACTTGATAGATATACTATATGAACAAGCAATGAAAATGGTTGAAAGACAGATGAGAGCTGTTATTCCAGCTTTAAAGACGGAGTTTTTAGAGAATGGGATTATATTAAACACTTTGGATGTTGAGAAATATGCCCACAAGTTCACGTTCCCAGCCCCAGGAAAAACAACGGGCTTTGCCCACGATTATATTGTTCAAAAGTATGGGGAAGATAAGCCAATTATAACCCTCTCCTACGGCCCTGACTTTGGAGTGGTTAGAGCAACAGACGCTGTTAATGAGATATATGACTTTAATCTGAATTTGATCGTTGAGCAATTAATGGAAGAAATTCCAGAGGCATCTTTGGATGGAGGAGGGCATGAGTGTGCAGGTAGCTTAAAATTCGTTGAAGGGTTGAGAGATAAAGTGATAGGAAGATTTATAGAGATTATTAAAAACATGAAACCAAAAGTTAAGACAATATAACTAAAACATCAACTAAAACATTATTTAGTTATAATTTATTTAATATAATTTATAAACTATCTTATTAAATTATTAAAATTTCTCAAACTTTTTTATAACCTCTTCAAGATCGATAACTCCGCGATGGATTGCAGTTCCTACTAAAACCCCATCTATTCCTAAATTGTAGCATTTTTCAATGTCTGTTATATCTCTTATTCCCCCTCCAACGTATATGGGATTTTTTCCTTTATTTAATTTCAATATCATATTTATCAACTTCATATTAATTCCTCTTCCAGTTCCTACTGACGATATATCTAATATTATTAAAGGAGTATCTTTTCTAACAAGGCCAAGCACTTCTTCCACAGTATAGTTTAAAAGTTTTCCATCCTTAAAATCTAAACTTACAATTATATTCTTCTCAGATATTAATTCTTTATCTATCAACGTTTCTGTTGCGATTATTGCCTTATCGTTTTTATTTAAATATTCTCTAACTCTCTCTAAATCCTCTCTTGTTTTTATTCCAGCATCAACAATTTTATTTATAAAATCGATATTTTTTATTAAATTGAAGTTATCTCCTTCTCCACATATCGCATCCAGATCAGCTATATATACCATCTCACTTCCCTTTTCTTTGTATGATTTTGCTAAACATATAGGATCCGATGTTTCACATATAACTGATTTTAATGGTTGATATTTGCTTCTCATTCCACTCTTTCCATGCACCGCTATATTTCCCTTTATATCTATAACCGGAATTATATGCATTCTCTTTTTTTCCATGATTTCACCAATTTTAATGATTGAATTAAATACTAAAAATTAAGTTTGGGAGAAAGTTTTTAAATGCTTTTTGTAAATATCTTTTAAGCATTTGTAGGTTTGGTGATTTTATGATAGAAGGGGTTAAATTGGAGAGAAATATATTAATAATTTGGATCACTACCTTTACGACGATGCTTGGGGTTGGATTTATTGCTCCAATACTTGCGGTCTATGCTAAAACATTGGGAGCTACCAATTTAGAGATTGGTTTGATATTTGGTTCTTTTGCATTTGCAAGAACACTCGCTCAAATTCCGATAGGTGTTTTATCCGACATTTATGGAAAGAAAATATTTATTGTTATGGGAACACTTTTTTATGGAATATTTACTTTGATGTATAGTTTTGTAGAAACTGTTTTGGGATTTTTGATAGTTAGGATATTTACAGGCGTTTTTTCGGCATTTGTAACTCCCGTGGCAGGATCTTACATTGCATCAATAGCTCCAAAGACAAGATTAGGAGAGTACATGGGGATATTTAATTCAGCAATAACTTTGGGTTTTGGAATAGGTCCTTTTATTGGAGGGGCTCTTGCTGATATTTATGGAATAAAAACTCCATTTTATTTTTGCGGTATTTTAGGAATTTTAGCAGCGATTATAAGTTATTTTAAATTGGAAGACATAAAATTTGGGAAAAAAGGGAACTTGAATGATTTAAATATCCAAAAACTATTTTCATTTGAGTTTTTAAAAGATAAAAAATTTTTTTATTCATTTATTGTAAATGTTTCTAACGTTATGATAAATGCAGGAATTTATGCATACCTGTCTCTCTATGCGATTAATTATGGAATTTCATTAGGACAGGTTGGGTTTATGATTGCATCTACAAACATTTTAATGGCAATATTTCAAAGAAAAGTTGGAAAACTATTTGACAAATTTGGTAGTGTTATGATTATATTTGGAGTCATGATAATCTCTCTTGGAATGTTTTCTCTTTCGAAATCTACGACATTTTTAAGTATGCTGATCTCTTTGACGATCGTGGCTATTGGTAGTTCGGCATCCTCCACATCTACTTTATCTTTAGCGGTTCGAGATATTCCTGTTCAGAGGAAAGGAGAAGCAATGGGTTTATTTACAACGAGTATGAATATTGGCATGTTTATAGGGGCTGTTTCTTTTGGATTTTTGGCAGATATTTTGGGAATTGCAAATATGTATAGGTTTTCAGCATTATTTTCACTGATTGTAGGATCTTTGGCTTATTTAAAAATAAGAAAATTATAAAAATAGAATTATAAATACCTTTCAACAAAGTATAAAAATATATAAAGATTAATATATTATTATAATCTTAATCAAGCCCTCATGTAATAAAAACACTTACATATGCAAATATATTGAATAACATATAAAAGTAAAAAATAAATATGAGAACAAAATATTTTTAAGGATGCATCACATTTATCATATAAGTTTGTCTTTTTTCTGATTTTAAATTTTCATCATCTTCAATATATTGTTTATTCTTAACAACGTGGATGGAGGAATAATCTTGAAGGTAACAAACCACATCTTGGTTCCAAAGCACGAGATCGTCCCAAAGGAAGAAGTAGATGAGATTTTAAAGAAGTATAATATAAAAATCCAGCAATTACCTAAAATATACGAAGACGATCCTGTAATACAGGAAATTGGGGCTAAGGAAGGTGATGTCATCAAGATAACAAGAAACAGTCCAACTGCTGGCCTTAGCATTGCTTATCGGCTCGTTATTAAAAGGATCGTTTAAGATATTAATTCGACTAACTCTTAAATGTTTCTCTGTGAAGTTTAGATTATTTAGTTGGTTATTTAGTTAGTATAGTCGGAATAATGAATAATTAAGATTTAATAACCTAAGTTAATATTCTAAATTAAAATTCAAAATTCGAAGTAATATCACAATGCATTTGATGTTTAAATTGTTATATTTTAAAGGTGGCAATCATGAGAGAAATGATAGATGCTTATTTTAAAGAGCACGGATTAATAGACCATCAGATCGAATCATACAACGATTTTGTAGAAAATAGATTACAGAGTATCATAGATGAAGTTGGTTATATCGAAACAGAGATCTCTGGTGGGTATAAAGTAAAATTAGGAAAAATAAAGATAGGTAAGCCAGTTATAAAAGAGGCAGATGGATCTTCAAGGAAAATAACCCCAATGGAAGCAAGAATAAGGGATTTAACCTATTCCGTCCCTTTATATTTAGAGATGATTCCAATAATCGGAGAAGGAGAAGAAGAAAGAGAAGGAGATGTTGTTGAAGTATATATCGGAGAGCTTCCAGTAATGCTCGGCTCTAAGATCTGCCACTTATATGGAAAATCGAGGGAAGAACTTATAGATATGGGAGAAGATCCTGAGGATCCACTTGGATACTTCATTATAAACGGAACTGAGAAGGTTTTAATAACACAGGAAGATCTAATTCCAAACAGAATTTTATGTGAAAAAGCAGAAAGAAGCGGGAAGATAGTTGATGTTGCGAAGGTTTTTTCGACAAGGCATGGATTTAGGGCTTTATGCACTGTTGAAAGACATCCAGATGGTTTGTTATATGCTACATTTCCAGGAATGCCAGGACAACTCCCATTTATTGTATTAATGAAAGCACTCGGAGCTGAAACAGATAAAGATATAATGGATGCAATCGATGATGAAAGATTTTTTATGGAAATTGTTTTAAATATTCAAGAGATAAGAGAAGAGCATAATATAAACACACCAGAAGATGCATTAGAATTTATTGGTAAAAGAGTTGCTCCAGGACAAGCAAAAGATTACAGAATAAAAAGGGCAGAAACGATATTGTGTAATTATTTGCTTCCTCACTTAGGAGTTAACAAAGAGGACTTCCCAAAGAAAATAAAATTCTTAGGGATAATGGCAAGAAACGCGTTAGAACTATATTTTGGATACAGAAAAGAAGATGACAAAGATCACTATGCCTATAAAAGAGCCAAGTTAGCTGGGGACTTAATGGAAGATCTCTTTAGATATGCATTCAGCCAACTTGTTAAAGATATAAAATATCAGTTAGAGAGACAAACACTAAGAAACAAGACCCCATCAATTCAAGCGGCAGTTAGAAGCGACATACTAACTGAAAGAATAAAACATGCTATGGCAACAGGAACATGGGTTGGAGGGAAGACAGGAGTTAGTCAACTTTTAGATAGAACAAGTTATTTAGCAACAAACTCTCAACTAAGAAGAATCGTATCTCCACTCTCACGATCCCAGCCACACTTCGAAGCAAGAGAACTGCACGGAACCCATTGGGGTAAAATATGTCCTTCAGAGACGCCAGAAGGTCCAAACTGTGGTCTTGTCAAAAACTTTGCGATAATGTGTAAAGTTACAAGAGAAGAAGATGACAGCAAAATTATAGACCTCCTAAAATCCTTTGGAGCGAAGATTTCGTAAAAATTTTCCAAATAAAATGAGAATCAAAAATTAAAATTAAAAATTAAAGTTAGAGTAAATTGAGACCTCTTGATTTTAAAAATATAATTTTTTAGAAATCCTTATTTGTATGGTCTTATATGATTATCTCAAAAATTTGCCAGAAATAACATTTTTAGGTGAAAAACTTGGTATCAAGGGAAGCTAACATCTATGTTAATGGTAAATTAGTTGGAACTACTGAAAAACCAGAAGAACTCGTAAATTATTTGAGAGAAAGAAGAAGGCAAGGAGAACTTCCACAAAATACAACTGTTGCATATAACGAAGAAAGCAACGATATACACATAAACACGGATGCTGGGAGGATAGTTAGACCGTTAATTGTAGTAGAGAATGGAAAGCCAAAACTAACACAAGAGCATATTGAAAAATTAAAAAAAGGAGAAATAACTTTCTCTGACTTAGTTAAAGAAGGAGTTATAGAGTATTTGGATGCAGAAGAAGAAGAAAACGCATATATTGCACTTTCAGAAGAGGAATTGACAGAAAAACATACACACTTAGAGATAGATCCACTAACAATATTAGGTATCGGTGCAGGGGTTGCTCCTTATCCAGAGCATAACTCTGCTCCAAGAATTACGATGGCTGCGGCAATGGGTAAACAATCATTAGGAATACCAATGAGCAATATAAAGTGGAGATTAGACACAAGAGGACATTATCTCCACTACCCACAAGTTCCAATTGTTAGAACTAAGCATCAAGAAATCTTAGGTTTTGATAAAAGGCCAGCAGGACAAAACTTCGTTGTGGCCATTATGAGTTATGAAGGATACAACATGGAAGATGCAATAATCTTTAATAAATCAGCAATTGACAGAGGTTTAGGTAGAAGTACGTTTTTTAGAACCTATGATACATGTGAGAGAAGATACCCTGGAGGACAGATGGATAGATTTGAAGTTCCAGATAAAGGGGTTAGAGGATACAGATCTGAGGAGTGTTATAGGCATTTAGAAGAAGATGGAATTGTTGCAGTTGAATCACATGTAAAAGGAGGAGATGTGATTGTAGGTAAAACCTCTCCTCCACGATTCTTGGAAGAGCACGAAATAACAATACAGGTAAAACCACAAAGAAGGGACTCATCGATTGTTGTTAGACATGGAGAAGAAGGGTATGTGGATAAAGTAATTCTAACTGAAACAAAAGAGGGAAATAGGTTAGTTAAGGTTAAAGTTAGAGATCTCAGAGTTCCAGAGTTAGGAGATAAGTTCGCTTCAAGACATGGGCAGAAGGGGGTTATTGGACTTACAGTTCCACAGGAAGATCTCCCATTTACAGAAAGTGGAATTGTTCCTGACATTATTATAAACCCACACGCAATTCCATCAAGAATGACTGTCGGGCAGTTATTGGAAATGCTCGGAGGAAAAGTTGGATCATTAGAAGGAAGAAGAATTGATGGAACGATATTTACAGGAGAAACGGAGTGGGATCTAAGAAAGGCCTTAGAGGCATTAGGATTTGAATCTCATGGTAAAGAAGTAATGTATGACGGAAAAACTGGAAAGAAGTTTGAAGTTGAGATCTACATTGGTGTGGCTTACTATCAGAAACTACATCACTTAGTTGCTGGAAAGATACATGCAAGAAGTAGGGGGCCAGTTCAAGTGCTAACAAGGCAACCAACAGAAGGAAGAGCGAGAGAAGGGGGTTTAAGATTTGGAGAGATGGAGAGAGATGTTCTGATAGGACATGGAGCAGCCATGCTATTAAAAGAGCGACTTATGGACGAATCAGATCCATATGATATTTGTATATGTTCTAAATGTGGGGACTTTGCTATCTTAGATTATAGAAGAGGGTTAAAATATTGTCCAATCTGTGGTGAGATTGAAAATCTATATAATTCCAAAAAAATTCCATTTGTCAGGATACCTTATGCATTTAAGTTGCTATTGGATGAATTAAAAAGTATGTGCATACTTCCTCGAATGAAAGTTAAGGATAAAGTAGAATTAGAGGATTTTGAGGACTTTATTAATAAATTAGAAAAAGAAAAAGAAAAAAAGAGTGAGATTAAAGAAGAAAATAAACAATAACAAGCAATAAGCAAGTAATGATCTTTATTTCTACCTTATAACTTTTATTTGAATTTCAAATTCTCACAGGTTAAATCATACAAATCATAAATTAATCATAAACCAATAAGTTAATAAATAAATTTATAAGTGAAAATTAAGGCCTGGTGATGATTATGGAGAAATATGAAATTCCTAAAGAGATCGGAGAGATGATGTTCGGGCTATTATCTCCAGATTACATTAGACAAATGTCTGTTGCAAAGATCGTTACACCAGATACCTACGATGAGGACGGATATCCAATAGACGGAGGGCTTATGGATCCACGATTGGGAGTTATAGACCCTGGTTTGGTTTGTAAAACATGTGGAGGAAGAATTGGAGAATGTCCGGGACATTTTGGGCATATTGAGTTAGCTAAGCCAGTAATACATATAGGATTTGCTAAAACAATTTATAAAATATTAAAGGCAGTTTGTCCACACTGTGGTAGAGTGGCAATAAGCGAGACCAAAAGAAAAGAGATCTTAGAAAAAATGGAAAAATTAGAGAGAGATGGTGGAAATAAGTGGGAGGTCTGTGAGGAGGTTTATAAAGAGGCATCAAAAATAACCGTCTGCCCTCACTGTGGAGAGATGAAATATGATATAAAATTTGAAAAGCCAACAACATACTATAAAATAGATGGAAATGAAGAAAAAACACTAACCCCTTCAGATGTAAGGGAAATATTAGAAAAAATCCCCGATGAGGACTGTATTCTACTTGGAATAAATCCAGAGGTTGCAAGACCAGAGTGGATGGTTCTCACAGTTCTACCAGTTCCTCCTGTAACTGTAAGACCATCTATAACCTTAGACACAGGAGAGAGGAGCGAAGATGATTTAACACACAAGTTAGTAGATATTATTAGGATAAACAATAGATTAGAAGAAAATATCGAAGGAGGAGCTCCGAATTTGATTATTGAGGACTTGTGGAATCTTTTGCAGTATCACATTAACACGTACTTTGACAACGAAGCTCCCGGAATACCACCAGCCAAACACAGAAGCGGAAGGCCATTAAAAACCTTAGCTCAGAGATTGAAAGGTAAAGAAGGAAGATTTAGATACAACTTAGCTGGTAAAAGAGTTAACTTTTCATCAAGAACTGTTATATCCCCAGATCCATGTCTCAGTGTTAACGAAGTGGGAGTTCCGGAAATAATTGCAAAAGAATTAACTGTTCCAGAGAAAGTAACAAAATACAACATTGAGAGAATTAGAAAACTCCTTAGAAATGGATCAGAGAAACATCCAGGAGTTAATTATGTTATAAGAAAAATGATCGGTAGGGATGGAACAGAACAAGAGTATAAAGTCAAAGTAACAGAAGGAAATAAAGAATTCTGGGCTGAAAATATAAAAGAAGGAGATATAGTTGAAAGGCATTTGATGGATGGAGATATTGTCCTATACAACAGACAACCATCTCTACACAGAATGTCTATCATGGCCCATAGAGTTAGAGTTCTTCCATACAGGACATTTAGGCACAATCTCTGTGTATGTGTTGATGGAGACACTACTGTGTTGTTAGATGGAAAATTAATTAAAATTAAGGACTTAGAAGATAAATGGAAAGATGTCAAAGTTTTAACTTCAGATAATTTAAATCCAAAATTAACAGCATTAAGCAACTATTGGAAATTAAAAGCAGATGAGTATGGAAAGAAGATTTACAAAATAAAAACAGAACTTGGAAGAGAAATTATAGCAACAGAAGACCATCCATTCTATACAACAAATGGCAAAAAGAGATGTGGGGATTTAAAAGTTGATGATGAACTTATAATCTATCCAAATGACTTCCCAATGTTTGAAGACGATAATAGAGTAATAGTTAATGAAGAAAAAATCAAGAAGGTAATTGATGACATTGGAGGAACTTACAAAAACAAAGTTATTAATGAGCTAAAAGATAGGAAGTTAATTCCTTTGACATACAACGACCAAAAGGCATCAATCTTAGCAAGGATTGTTGGACATGTAATGGGAGATGGTTCTTTAATAATAAACAATAAAAATTCAAGAGTTGTATTTAGAGGAGATATTGAGGATTTAAAAACAATAAAAGAGGACTTAAAAGAATTGGGTTATGATGGAGAGGAGATAAAATTACATGAAGGAGAAACTGAAATAACAGATTACAACGGCAGAAAAAGAATAATTAAAGGTAAATGTTATAGCTTTGAAGTTAGGAAAAAATCGTTATGCATACTATTAAAAGCACTTGGTTGTGTAGATGGAGATAAAACTAAAAAGATGTATGGCATTCCAAATTGGATTAAAACTGCTCCAAAGTATATAAAGAAAGAGTTTTTATCGGCCTACTTCGGTTCTGAATTAACAACCCCAAAAATTAGAAATCATGGAACTTCGTTTAAAGAGCTAACGTTTAAAATAGCTAAGATTGAAGAGATATTTGATGAAGATAGATTCATTAAAGACATTAAAGAGATGTTAAAAGAATTTGGTATTGAATTAAAGGTTAGGGTTGAAGAAGGCAACCTAAGAAAAGATGGATATAAAACAAAAGTTTATGTCGCTTCAATATACAACCATAAAGAATTCTTTGGAAGAATTGGCTATACCTACGCTAACAAAAAAGAAACATTAGCAAGATATGCCTATGAATACCTCCTTACAAAAGAGAAATATCTAAAAGACAGAAACATTAAGAAGTTAGAAAATAACACCAAATTTATTACTTTTGATGAGTTTATAAAAGAGAAATGCCTTAAGAATGGATTTGTAAAAGAAAAAATTGTAAGTATTGAAGAAACAAAAGTAGATTATGTCTATGACATAACTACAACTTCAGAGACACACAATTTCATTGCAAACGGCTTTTTAACAGGAAATTGCCCGCCCTACAACGCTGACTTCGACGGAGACGAGATGAACTTACACGTTCCACAGTCAGAAGAGGCAAGAGCAGAGGCAGAGGCATTAATGCTTGTGGAAAAACACATTCTCTCTCCAAGATTTGGAGGGCCAATAATTGGAGCTATACACGACTTCATCTCAGGAGCTTATCTCTTAACCTCAAACTACTTTACAAAGGATGAAGCAACCCTCATTTTAAGAAGTGGAGGAATAAAGGATGAGTTATGGGAGCCGGATAAGGTGGAGAATGGTATCCCACTATACTCTGGCAAGAAAATATTCAGCAAAGCACTACCAAAAGGATTGAATTTGAGGTATAAGGCAAAGATCTGTAAAAAATGTGATGTCTGTAAAAAAGAAAACTGCGAATATGATGCCTATGTTGTAATAAAAGATGGAGAGTTAATTAAAGGAGTTATCGATAAAAACGGTTATGGATCAGAAGCAGGTTTGATATTGCATACAATCGTTAAAGAGTTTGGCCCAGAAGCTGGAAGAAAATTCCTTGATTCATCTACAAAGATGGCAATAAGAGCAATAATGTTGAGAGGATTTACAACAGGCATTGATGATGAGGATCTGCCAGAGGAAGCATTAAAAGAGATTGAAAAAGTTTTAGATGAGGCGGAAGAGAAAGTTAATGAGATAATTGAAAAATACAAAAGAGGGGAACTTGAATTACTTCCGGGTCTTGACTTGGAGGAATCAAGAGAGGCACACATAAACAATGTTTTAAGAGAGGCAAGAGATAAGGCAGGAAAAATAGCTGAAAAACACTTAGGGATGGACAACCATGCAGTTATTATGGCACTTACTGGGGCGAGAGGTAATATTTTAAACTTAACACAGATGGCTGCATGTTTAGGTCAGCAGTCAGTTAGAGGAAGAAGGATATTTAGAGGATACAGAGGAAGAGTCCTACCTCACTTTGAAAAAGGGGACTTAGGAGCAAGATCTCACGGATTTGTTAGAAGTAGTTATAAAAAAGGATTAAGCCCAACAGAGTTTTTCTTCCATGCTATGGGGGGAAGAGAAGGTTTAGTCGATCAGGCGGTTAGAACTGCTCAGTCAGGATATATGCAGAGACGACTAATTAATGCCTTACAGGACTTAAAAACAGAGTTTGATGAGACGGTTAGGGACTCAAGAGGAATCATGATTCAATTTAAATATGGAGAAGATGGTGTAGATCCAACACTTGCAGATAGAGGAAAGGCAGTTAACATAAGCAGGATAATTGACAAGGTTAAAATGAGATACAATAAATAGCCAATAAACTGGTAAATACTTGATTTAAACATTCATGGATATTTATTTGGATTGAGATTTTGAATTAAACTCTTTAAAACTTTTTTTAATTAAGATGATTGATGGACTGACAGAAAGAAGGAGAATAACATAACATATCGAACTTGAAAAACAGGTGAGGCGCATGGACATCGAAGCACTCAGAAAGAAAATAGACAGTTTAAATCTGCCAAAATCCTTAAAAGATGAATTGTTTGAAAAACTTTCAAAAGATAGGGAAATAACGGATGAAATGGTAGAGGAAATCATATATGAGGTAGTTAAGGCCTATGAAAATGCGTTAGTTGAGCCATATGAAGCAGTGGGAATCGTTGCTGCCCAATCCATTGGAGAACCGGGAACACAGATGTCTTTACCGTATGAAGAGAAAATTATAATCAAAGAAGGGGATTATATTAGAGCGATTGAAATTGGGAAATTAGTTGATGACATGATTGAGAAGTTTGGAGTTGAAAAGATTGGAGAAAGTGAGGTTTGTGATTTGCCGATTGAGATATATGCCCTAAGTTTAGATCAAGATGAAAAAGTTCATTGGAAGAGGATAATCAGTTGTATAAGACATAAACCTAATGGAAAATTAATTAAAATAAAAACAAAATCAGGTAGGGAGATAACTGCAACACCTTATCATTCATTTGTTATAAGAAAAGACAACAAGATAATACCAGTTAAGGGTAGTGAGTTGAAAGTTGGAGATAAACTTCCGGTCGTAAAACATGTTCCAGCAAACTGTGTTGAAGCAATAGATCTATACGAATCAGATATTAAGAATAATTCAACAATAATCTTAGATTATAATCTTGGATACCACATAGGTGTTTGTTTAGCCAAGAACAAGTTGGATAATAGTGCAATTATGTCTTACTTCGCTTCACAATCTAAAAAGATACCCGACTTTGCACTTGGAGGCAACAGGGACTTTGTTAGAGGGTTTCTTAAAGGATATTTTGATGAAAATGCAATTGTAGACACTAAATTAGGAAAAATAATGATTTCTTCAGATTCAAAAGAGGTTGCTAATGGAATCTCATTATTGTTAGCGAGATTTGCCATATACACTATAAAAAGACATAAAAAATCCAACAGTAAAAAAGAAGAGTTTATCGTTGAAATACCAAAACCTTATATAAAAAAGTTTTATGAAGAAATTGGATTTTCAGATGAAGAGAAAAATAATGAATTAAGCCAGTTGATAAATAAATTAGATAATAAAAGGTATATTCATGATTCAATTGATATGATCCCTTCCATTGGAAATGCACTAACTAAGTTAGGAGAAAAAGTTAATTATCCAGAAATAATTTTAAAGAAATTTGAAAGAAAGCAGGAAATTAGAAGAAGCATATTACAAAGACACCTTAGAAGAATAGAGGAATTGGCAGTTAAGAGAGGAATAAATATTTTGGCTTTAAAGGAGTATTGGTTATTAAAGAAGGCAGTTGAGAGTGATGTTGTTTGGGATGAGATTGTTAAGATTGAAGAGATAGATTATGATAAAAAATATGTTTATGATATAAGTGTTGAGGGTTTAGAAACATTTACCACATTTGAAGGAATCTTAACGCACAACACAATGAGAACCTTCCACTATGCAGGGGTTGCGGAGATTAACGTTACCTTGGGTTTACCAAGGATGATCGAGATTGTGGATGCAAGAAAAGAGCCATCGACACCAATTATGACTATACATCTAAAAGAAGAATACAATAACAGAGAAAAAGCTGAACAAATAGCGAAAGAAATTGAAAGCTTAACCTTAGGAAATATTGCTGAGAGTATAAGTATAGATCTTTGGACTCAATCAATAAAAGTTGAGTTAGATGAAGAGAGATTAGCCGATAGGGGCTTAACTATTGAAAATGTTGTAGAAGCCATTAAGAAAAAGCTAAAAGTTAAGATTGACGTTGAAGGATCCACCTTATACTTGAAAATAAAAACACCTTCAATAAAGGCACTTAGAAAAAGAATCCCAAAGATCAAAAACATACAATTAAAAGGGATACCAGGAATTGAGAGGGTCTTGGTTAAAAAAGAGGAAAGAGATGGCAAAGAAGAGTATGTTCTATATTCACAGGGATCTAATTTGAGAGAGGTCTTTAAAATTGAAGGAGTAGATACAACAAGAACCACAACAAACAATATTATTGAAATTCAGGAAGTATTGGGTATAGAGGCAGCGAGAAATGCTATAATTAATGAGATGAGAAACACATTAGAGCAGCAGGGTTTAGAGGTAGATGTAAGGCACTTAATGTTAGTTGCAGATATTATGACTGCTGATGGAGAGGTTAAACCAATAGGAAGACATGGAGTTGCTGGAGAGAAAGGTTCTGTCTTAGCAAGAGCGGCATTCGAGGAGACGGTTAAACATCTCTATGCCTCAGCTGAAAGGGGGGATGTGGATAAGTTAAAAGGAGTTATAGAAAACGTTATTGTTGGGAAACCGATATACTTAGGAACAGGATGTGTTGATTTAATGATAGACAGGGACTATGAAGAAGGCAAAAATAAAGAGGAAGAGTAAAGTTTTTATATTAAAAGATGATAAGAGTTTAGGGAGAGTATCTTTTAAATCCCCTCACTATTTTTAAGGGATGATGAGACATCGATGTGCTGAGTTATGATGAGAAATTACCCTCTGACCGAATCTTTTAAAATTTAAAACTAAAACGTTTTAGAGCATAAAAAGGGTTTGGTATTTTTAAATCAATTTTAACTCAACTGTCCAAAAAGTATATAAATATCGAATAACTATTATCGAAAACCAAATAATGTAATTACCGGTAGGGGTATTTTTGGGCTTTCGCTTCACGAAAAATGCGAAAGTCCTTAAAGCCCTCCGGAGTAAAAAATGAGAAGGAGGGAGAAATATGGATGTAAATAAAGCAATCAGAACTGCGGTAGACACTGGTAAAGTTGTATTAGGTTCTAAAAGAACAGTAAAATTTGTTAAACACGGAGAAGGAAAATTAGTGGTTTTAGCCAGCAATATTCCGAGTGAAATAGAGGAAGATGTTAAATACTACGCTAAGTTATCAAACATTCCTGTTTATCAACACAAAATAACATCGTTAGAATTAGGGGCGGTTTGTGGAAAACCTTTCCCAGTTGCTGCTCTTTTGGTTTTAGATGAAGGGCTCTCAAACATCATGGAGCTGGTAGAGAAGAAGGAAGGTGGTGAATAATGGCTAAGGTAAGATTAACAACAGAAGAAATTATGAAGATTGGATTTTTTGAAAAAATTGCTAACGTTCCGATACTTGACTGTGTATTAAACGATGAAAGGGTTGCTTTTATTGTAAAGGAGGGAGATGTAGGAGCGGCAATTGGGAAAGGGGGAGAAAATGTTAAAACAGCTGAGGAGAAGTTTGGAAAAAAGGTTGACATCATTGAATACTCAGATGATTGGAGAAAATTTATAAGGAATATCTTTGCCCCCATACACTTAGAAGATGTTTGGGTTAAGAGAGTTGGAAAAGATGTTGTTGCTTTTATAAAAGTCAGTCCAAGATCAAGAAAAGCAATTTTTGGAGAAAAAGGAAAAAACTTAGAAAGAGCATTAGAAATTTTAAAAAGACATACAAAAATTACAAAAATAAAAGTAATAGTTGAGAAACCAAAACCTAAAAAAAGAAGACCAAGAAGATCTTTTAAAGAACAAAAAGAGGAAACACAAGAAAACGAGACCAAGCAAGTAGATGGACAATAAATAATAAAAAAAGATAAAACAATAAAAATAATATAAGATAATAATTGAATACAAAATTCCAATAACCAAATACAAATAAATGGACGTAAATAAACCTCACAATTAAAAATAGATATAAAAACATTAAACGATTAAATAATAAGGAATAATAAGAAAAATAAGGAAGGTGAAGGTTTATGAGTGGAAGTAAATCACCAAGAGGAGAATTTGCTGGAAGAAAGTTAAGATTGAAAAGAAAATGGTGTAGATGGCATGATTACAACTATGTTAGAAGGGTCTTAAAATTAAAGCAGAAGTATGACCCATTAGAAGGGGCACCAATGGCAAGAGGAATTGTTATTGAAAAAGTTGGTTTAGAGGCAAAACAGCCAAACTCAGCTATTAGAAAGTGTGTCAGAGTTCAGTTAATTAAAAACGGTAGAGTTGTTACTGCCTTCTGTCCAGGAAACCACGCTATAAACTTCATTGACGAGCACGATGAAGTTATTATTGAGGGTATTGGAGGGCCTAAAGGGCCAAGAGCTAAGGGGGACATTCCAGGAGTTAAGTATAAGGTTATAATGGTTGGTAGAAACTCATTAAGAGAATTAGTCAGAGGAAGACAGGAGAAAATCAAAAGATAAATTCCCTATATCTAAATTTATATTTAAATTTACCAAAAATTTTGAAAGAGTTAAAGATGAGGTGGTAATTTGGAACTCGATGAAATTAAGATATTTGGAAGATGGAGCACAAAGGATGTTGTTGTTAAAGACCCAGGTTTAAGAAACTACATAAACTTAACACCAATCTATGTTCCGCACACAGCAGGAAGGTACACAAAAAGACAGTTTGAAAAAGCAAAAATGAACATTGTTGAAAGATTAGTAAATAAAGTTATGAGAAGAGAAGAAAACACAGGTAAAAAATTAAAGGCATTAAAAATCGTTGAAGAGGCATTTGAAATTATAGAAAAGAGAACAAAACAAAATCCAATACAGGTTTTAGTGGATGCGATTGAAAACGCTGGGCCAAGAGAAGATACTACAAGAATTTCCTATGGAGGAATCGTTTATTTACAATCCGTTGATTCATCATCATTAAGAAGAATTGACATCGCTTTAAGAAATATTGCTATTGGGGCTTACATGTCTGCTCACAAAAGCAAGAAACCAATTGAAGAGGCATTAGCTGAAGAGATAATCGCTGCTTCAAGAGGGGATATGCAGAAGAGTTATGCAGTTAGAAAGAAAGAAGAAACAGAGAGAGTTGCTCAGTCAGCAAGATAAAATTTTTATATACTTTTCCAAAATTATTTTATTGCATAATCATTACATGAAATACTTTTTAATACACCACACAAACCGATATTGCCTAAATTATTAACTAAAATCAACTAAAATATTAAAATAAAAAATTTATAAAAAATATTAATAACATCAAATAAAGGTGAATACATATGGGAAAAAGGGCAAAAATGATCTCGAAAATTAAAGAGTTGATGGAGAAATATGACAAAATAAGAAATATAGGAATTTGTGCTCACATTGATCATGGAAAAACAACATTATCAGACAACCTGTTAGCTGGAGCAGGGATGATTTCAAAAGAATTAGCAGGAGAGCAGTTGGCTCTTGACTTTGATGAAGAAGAGGCACAAAGAGGAATTACAATTTTTGCTGCAAACGTCTCAATGGTTCACAACTATGAAGGAGAAGAGTATTTAATTAACTTAATTGACACTCCGGGACACGTTGACTTTGGAGGAGACGTTACAAGAGCAATGAGAGCTATTGATGGGGCAATAGTTGTCGTATGTGCAGTTGAAGGAGTTATGCCTCAAACAGAGACCGTTTTAAGACAAGCATTAAAGGAGAGAGTTAAACCAGTTCTTTTCATCAACAAGGTAGATAGATTAATCAACGAGTTAAAATTAACACCAGAGGAGTTAATGAATAGATTTGTTAAAATAATCAATGATATAAACAACTTAATTAGAAAGATGGCTCCCGAAGAGTTTAAGGATGAATGGTTAGTTAAAGTAGAAGATGGAAGTGTTGCATTTGGTTCCGCTTACAACAACTGGGCAATTTCAGTCCCATTCATGAAGAAAAGTGGAATTACATTCAAAGATATTATTCAATACTGTGAAGAAGATAGACAGGATGAGTTGGCTGATAGAGCTCCATTACATGAAGTTGTTTTAGATATGGTTATTAAACACTTGCCAAGCCCACCAGAAGCACAAAAATACAGAATTCCACACCTATGGAAGGGGGACTTGGAATCAGAAGCTGGGAAGGCAATGCTTAACTGTGATCCAAACGGGCCTTTAGCTGGAGTTATAACCAAAATTATTGTAGATAAACACGCTGGAGCTGTTTCTGTGTGTAGATTATTCAGTGGTAGAATTAAGCAAGGAGACGAGGTCTATATGGTTACTAACCAGCAAAAGGCAAAGATTCAGCAGGTCTCTGTCTTTATGGGTCCAGAGAGAATTCCAGTAGAGAGTATTTCAGCAGGAAACATCTGTGCGTTAGTTGGTTTGAAGGAGGCATCAGCAGGAGAAACAATCTGTTCTCCAGACAAGATAATCGAGCCATTTGAAGCAATAACTCACATCAGTGAGCCAGTTATTACAGTTGCTATCGAGGCAAAGAACACCAAGGATCTACCTAAATTAATTGAAATTTTAAGACAGGTAGCAAGAGAAGATCCAACAGTCAAAGTTGAGATTAACGAAGAGACAGGAGAACACTTATTAAGTGGAATGGGAGAGTTGCACATTGAGATCATAACAAAGTTAAAGATTGAGAGAGATGCAGGAATTCCAGTTGAAGTGGGACAACCAATAGTTGTTTATAGAGAGACAGTAACAGGACAGTCCCCAGTAGTTGAGAGTAAGTCACCAAACAAGCACAACAAACTCTACTTTGTAGTTGAACCATTAGAAGAAGGGGTCTTAAAAGCATATAAAGAGGGTAAAATCCCAGATGTTGATACAAAGAGAAAATTAGATGACAAGATTGTCCAAGAATTAATTAAGGCAGGAATGGATCCAGAAGAGGCAAAGAGAGTAATGTGTATCTATGAAGGAAACGTTTTAGTTAATATGACAAGAGGTATTGTCCATTTAGATGAAGTTAAAGAATTAATTATACAAGGATTTAAGGAGGCAATGAAAAACGGGCCTTTGGCAGCAGAGAAGTGTCAAGGAGTTAAAGTTAAGTTGATGGATGCTGTCTTACACGAGGATGCAATTCACAGGGGTCCAGCACAAATGATCCCAGCTGCAAGGTTTGGGGTTAGAGATGCAATGATGCAGGCAAAACCTGTGTTATTAGAGCCAATGCAATTCGTCTATATCAACACTCCACAGGACTTCATGGGAGCAGCGATGAGAGAGATCAGCAACAGAAGAGGACAAATATTAGATATGGAACAGGAAGGAGATATGGCAATTATAAAAGCGAAATGTCCAGTTTCAGAGATGTTTGGATTTGCTGGAGCTATTAGAGGGGCTACACAGGGTAGATGTCTCTGGAGTATTGAGTTTGCTGGTTATGAAAAAGTTCCAAGAGATATGCAAGAACAATTAATTAAACAAATTAGAGAAAGAAAAGGACTTAAATTAGAATAAATTCCTTAAACTTTTATGCTATCCTTATTTATTATTTATTATTTAAAAATTCAAACTATTTTTATCCCCCCACGGCCCACGCTCTCGACGTGGCGGAGCCAAGGATGAGAGAGGGTAGGATATGGGGGGAACATCTTAACTTTAAATTTGAAAAAAGGATATATTCTTTTTTATTTATTGTTTTTAACTACAACTCCTGTTATTGATCTCCTTCCATAGTCAACAACTTTTACATCTACAAACGTTCCAACTTCCAAATTTTTTTCAAGAATTCCAATCAATAAGGGATAACTTCCAAACTGTCTTCCAAAATATAACCCATCTTTTTCTTTAACTTCAACTAACACATCCCTTAAAATTACTCCTTTTGGAGCTACTCTTTTTAACATTCTATTATCTATCTCCTCTCTGACTTTCTCTTTGAACCATAAAAATAGTTTTTTTCTTTTTTCAGCTTTTTTTATATCCTTTATAGTAATTTCAGTTCCAAAAAAAGGAACCACTTGTCTTATATTGATTCTTCTTAACATAAAGCCCATATCGTAAATTTTTTTAAGATATTCAAAGTTTATTTGAAATGTCTCTTTTCTTTCTCCTTTTAATCCAAATAAAAGATTTATTCCTGGTAGTAAATATGGAAGTCCACTTTCTCCTCTATGTCCTCCAATTTTGTTGATGATTTCCACTGCTTTTAAAACATCCTCTGGTGTAGTTAATAGGTTGTTGACTTTAATAACTTTTTCATCAAAACTCTCTACCCCAAAGGCAGCAACATTGCCGGATGTGCAGTATTTGACCAATATCTTAGCAACCTCTTTGCTTTCTTCCTCATGTCTTGCAATAACTGCGGGATTAGCGTTATCTACATGCAAGACCTTTGGATCTGACACGTTTCTAATTCCTTTAAACAGTTTTTCAATTGCTTTAACATTTGGGGTAGGAACTTCTTCTTTTTCAGAATCCACTGCTTTATATGAAAAGATACATGGTTGCCTTCCTATTCTAAAATATTTAATTCCTTCATTCCACAAGGCATGGATTTCTTTTACAATATCTTCTTCATTTCTAAATTTTGGAGAGCCGAATCTTCTTGGTTCGGTGCAAAAACTACATCCCCCACTTAAAACTCTTGAACATCCTCTATATGTTTCTACTTCTACAATTATGTTCGGATATTTTGGATGTTGTTTTACTAACTTTGCTCCTCTAATTGCTATATCTTTTAACTCTTCATAACTACTTCTATATCTTTTAGTATCTATTTTTTCAATACTTTTTTCAGTCAAAAGATCGTTTAAAACTGCATCAATATCTCCCTCTATAACCACATCAAAAAATTTTTTATATTTGGTTTCATCTTCTATCCTCCCTCCAATCTGTGAAGATCCGTATTTTGTTGCAGCAGGCCCTCCCAATATTTTTATTCCGTCATATTTATATAGTATTGAGGCAAATTCTCTTAATGTTGCGGGCTCAGCATTTAAATACTTTCCGGGTGTATGAAATCCACATATACAAATCACTGCATCATATTTATTTAGATCGATCTTTCCTCTTATCTTTCTAAATTCATCTATTGTTATGTAGTTTGTCCTAACTTTATGGAGGGATAATATCCCATATGCATATCTTGGATAGGTTCCGAGATATGGTGGAACTCCAAGCCCTGCAGGTTCATCTGTGTATCCGTCGATTATTAATGCCTTTTCTATCATAAAGATCCCTGATGATGAATTTGATCTGCTGATCCTTTTTATTGTGATGAGCCGTATGAGCTCTGAGGGGATTTTATTTTTATATATTTTTTTATTTTATTTTTATCTTATATTGATTTTTTGATGCAACAACTTTAAATCTAAGTCCTAAAATTTTTTAATGTGTATTATTGTATTCTTCAAATAGGGAGAGGATATGTTTTGTCCAGTCCTCCCACAGGTGGTTAACATTAGAATTTAAATTGTTTGTTTGAATTAGTATGTAGTAGTTTCCGATCTTTCTATAATAACAATAGCTAATAGACATATTTGAATTTTTAGGTGTAAACTTGTAATATGTATAGGGCCCAAATAGATCATTTTCTTGGCACTTTTCAACATCGTTGTATAAATATGCTGAGGACATATCGATAGGAGTGGAGCTCACCACAAACGTGATATTTTTATATTTCTTTATTATTTTGTTATCTAACGTTATTTCATTATCGTATGATAAATTTAGGAACATACTATTGAGTTCTATTTTTTTTGAAAAGTCGTAAGTTATCTTGCTAATGTTGCTATTATTTATGTGATCTTTTGTTTTGGTCAAATTGGTTTTGTTGTGTGTCAAAAGCAGGGAATTGTTTGTTTTTTCTATTTGTGAGGTTATGTTTTTTGTGTTTGAAGGATGTTCGCATCCGCACAGTGATACAGTTAAAATAACTGCCAGTATAATGGTTAGTTTTTTCATTCTTATCACTCATTCCCTTTCTATTAATCACTTCACTTAGTTTTTAAAATCCTATATAAAATTATCACGTAAGATTATAATATCAAAAAAATTAAAAAAATTATAACTTCAATTTCAATTCCTTTTTTTTATTTTATATATTTTTTATTTTATTTTATACTAATTTTATTATTTTTTCTTTCTTTATCTCCTATTTTCTCCCTTAAAAATTCCAGGAGTTTGAGGTCTTTTTTAATAAGGTATTCAACTTGTGGTCTGTATTTAAATAATCCAGGAGTTTCCCAGTTAAATGTCTCTTCCTTCTTGTTTTTAACAACGATCTGAATTGAATTCAGGGTTGGAAAGAACTCAACTACCTCATTCCATTTATAAAAATCTTTTCCTATTTTTAATCCGTCATTATAAACTTCTAAATTTTTGGGTTTTAAGATGTGGTAGGAGAATATGGTTGCAACTATGAAATAACAAAATATTATTGCTAAAAAATATTCTTCATTTAGGTTAAATACTGCTTTAAGATAGATGATGGTAAAAAATCCATAAAGAAATGTTAAGATCGCTATAATTAATCCCACAGCTTTGCGTGTCTTGTATTCGAATAATTTACCGCTTTCCATAGTTCACCTTAATTGTTTTAGTTTTACCATATTTATAATTTATAATCTTGTTGTATTTAATATTTAAGTTTTTTAAGTTTGTTAGATCTACATAAACATATAAACTTGAATTTTTGCATACTTGGTTGTTTCTTTTGTTATTAAGATTTATTTATATTATTAAGTATTTTCCTAAGATGTTTCCTTTCATATCTATGATTATGCACTCAAATTTTATCCCCTGCCATCTCTCACTTAGACGTTCAACTACCCTCTTGGCTATGCAGTTAAAAACCTCTTCTAAAACCCCCTTCTCTTTTAAAATTTTGATAACTTCTTCTGTTGTATTTGAATATAGGATTTTTTTTATTATATCTTTATCATCTATAAATAAGGCAGAGTAAGCAGTTAATATCTCATTTCTACAATCAGCGATCTTTGAGTGAGTGTTATATATCCCCCCAGCCAATTTAATTATTTTTCCAGCATGTCCAAAGACCAAAATTTCTTTAACTCCTTTTTCTTTTGCTTTATCGAGCATAAATCCCCAGAAGTTTGAAACCTCAATGATCTCATCATCTTCAGCATTTAAAAGTTTTTTGGCATATTTTGTTCCAATATTCCCAGGAACGAAGATCAACTTTTTATAACCGTTGGCTAATGCAACATCTATTTGTGGGACTAAGGAGTTCATATATGCTTCATTTGACATTGGTCTGACGATTCCAGTGGTTCCCAATATAGATAACCCCCCAACAATACCAAGTTTTGGATTTAGGGTTTTTTTAGCCAACTCTTCTCCTTTTGGAATTGAAATAACGACTTCTGCAATTTCTCCATCTTCCAATAATTTTAAAAGATTGTTCTTTATCATTTCCTTAGGTTTTGGATTTATTGCTGGTTCTCCTTTTTTCACTTGTAAGCCATCCTTTGTAACGATTCCAACACCTTTTCCTCCCTTTATTATAACTTTTTTTTCTGAGGTATCTAATTTTTTTAGTTTAACATCAACAAATATTTCGATTCCGTTGGTTATATCGATATCCTCTCCAGCATCTTTGATAACAACTGCTCTGGCTTTATTTCCTATTTTTTCAATTTTCTCTATTGGAATGATTAATTTATCTCCTTTCAAATTTTCTATTTCAACATAACTTAATTTTTCTCCAAATTTTAAATAGTAGAGAGCGGAGTAAGCTCCGGCAGCAGCACAGGAGCCGGTTGTATATCCAAATTTTGACTTTTTTCTAAAATCATATATCATAATCTCCCAATTTTATGTTTATTTTCTTCTTCTCCTTCTAAATTTCATCTTTTTAGTTATTAGCGGGATCCTTTCTACTTCCAAATGATCTGATGTGGGGTATAGTTCTGAAATGTAGGCGGAAAAGGTTATTGGAAATTTCTGTTTTTTCATCTCTTCTATAATATCCTCTAATATGAAAGGGTTTAAAAATATCTGATTATCAAAAATATCAAATTCAATCCCATTTTCATCTAAAATCTCGGCCATGTTCTTTAATTCATCTTCATTTTCAAAGATCATTATTCCTCTCAACAGTAAGCCATCTTCGGTTATAACTTCGTAGGGTTTAGACACATTTTTAGCCCTATTTATCAGCCGATTTCTCATCTGTATAGCATCTTTTAGTATAGAGGGACAGTAATTAATAAATAAATCTCCTTTAAATTCCTTTATAACCTTTAAAGCCGTTTCTTCACTTTCAGCAATTGCATTACTTATATCGTCTTTCGGTAGAAAGCCCCTTTTCTCTAATTCATTGTAGTTTTCTTCTGAAAATTCAAGCTCATTTATGTTCATAAACTCAGCTACTCCATCTATCGCTTCAGCTAACTTTAAAATTTCATTCTCCATTTTGGGGATTGCAGGAATCTCAACTCCTACGTGTGGGATGTATTTTCTGCATAGGTTTAGTTTATCGCATAACTCTTTTACATATTGTTCATCATAGCCCTCATTAAATATTTTTGTAGGGTGTAATCTTATTTCATCCAAATCTGCCTCTTTTAATAGTTTTAGGTTTTCTTTGTTTATTGTTTCTGGCGTTGTGTATAGATGAGCATGAAAATCATCAAACTCTTTTTTTAATGCTTTTAAGAATTTTACTGTCCTATTTATTTTTAGTAGCGGGTTTCCGCCTGTTATTCCAACCCCTCTACTACTGCACAGTTTTGCTTCCTCTATTGCTTCTTCTACTGTGGTTATCAATCTCTCGTTCGCATATATAACATCTTTATTCTTCCTTTTTTTAGATAGGGGGCAGTAATAGCAGTTGTTATTGCAGATTCCTGTAATAAATAAGACCAATTTTTCTCCCTTAACACACTGTTTGCATCCTTCTGGAAGATTATCGAAGTTCTCTTCAAGATATTTCTCTATTTCTTCGATATTCATTTTTTCACCTTGGGTATTAATATTAACAATTAATCTGTAAATGAAATTAATTTAGAAACACTTTAACTAAAACTAAAATTATAAAAATTAAATTATATCAAATTTATACTTAAATTAAAGACATATTAGATAAAAATATGAATGTTTTAAAAATTGATAAAAACAAGAATCCAGGATAATTTTTTTGTCAATATTGCTATTTTTGATAGGGGATTATCAGCGTTGTTAGGTATGGTGTTATTTTTTATATTTTAAAAAAGCATATATATTATGTTGTCCTATAATATTTTTGGCGGATGATGAACGGAGTAGCTGCTGATCTGTGATGATTGATGGGCGAACTGACGCCACTTTTTATTTTGATTATTTAGTTTAGTTATCCTTATTTTTATAATTTTTTTAGTTTTCGTTGTATTATTACTTATTATTATTTTATTTAATTTTTAATTATTGTGTATTATTTGATATTGGACTAATTTTGTTGAAAGTGTCTCCTCTGAGTCCTCTTCTTAACGTTTCTAAACTAATAACATCATCAAAAGCGATATTTGCTAAGTTAACTGAGTTTCCAAATTTTAAAATAAAAAATACTTGCTGACTTTTTTGTGGGGCCTCAAATATAACTTTTTTAACATTAACTCTCCTCGCTAATTCTTCTAATTCACTTTCTTTAACTTTTCCTTCTCCATCATATAACCCAATACCTTTTCCACTTTCTCTTCCTTCAATTATCACGTAATCTGCTCCAGAATTTAAATCAAAATTTATTAAGTTTATTCTATCGCATATTGTTAATTTTTTATCTTTTTCAGGCATTTTTTTACCAACTTCTGTTAAGACAGTAAATCCAAAATCTTTCGCTTTTTCTATTGCTTTTTTTCTGTCTTCCAATGGAATATCTGAAGAACCATCAGAAATTTCCACTGCATCAAATTTCAAATTGTGGCATTCGTTTAAAAACTCCTCAAATTTATCTTTCGCATAGGCATATTCAAATAGTGTTCCTCCAGGATAAACTTTTATATCCCAATCTTTGTAATAATTAATTTTTTCTTTAACTACATCCCTATCTATAACTGCTGATGTTCCCCAGCCAAATTTAACAAAATCAATATAATCGCCACAGACCTTTAAATAATCCTCCACAAATTTTGGAGGTAGGCCTTTATCTAACACAACTGTTAATCCATCATGGTTGTTTTCTCTTAAAAATTCAAATGCTTTCAATTTTCACACCTCCATTTGTATTTCTTATAAGAAAAAAACTGCATTTTAATGTCTTATAGTATAAACATTTTGTAAAATTATAAAAATATGTGTGATATTGTTGTATATATTAATTACGATCTATTTCAAAAAAGAAAAATGGAAAAATAGATATATAAGGCAAGTAGAAAGAAAAGGTGTTTTGGGTGAAAGGTTATGAAGGGTAGTTTAGCAATATATAATGCATTAAAGGACTCTGGAATAGAATTTATCTGTTCTGTCCCATGTGCGAATCTAAAAAATCTATTAAATTTGATAGAGAATGATAATTCAACATTTACTCACATAAAAGCTACGAGAGAAGAGGAAGCATTTGGAATATGTGCAGGAGCTCACTTGGCTGGAAAAAAAACGGCCATATTGATGCAGAACTCAGGGATTGGAAATTCAATAAATGCTATTGCCTCATTATATAAGACGTTTCAAATTCCAACTTTATTGATAATAAGCCATAGAGGAGATCTTAAAGAAAAAATCCCTGCCCAGATACCTATGGGTAGGTGGATAGAGAAACTATTAGATGTATGTGAAATCCCAACATACAAACCAAAAACTCCAGAGGAGGGTTATAAACTCATAACTTATGCATCAGATTATATGGAAAGAATTTCTTATCCTGTTGCACTGCTTTTTGATGCCTTATACTGGGAATTCGATCAAGAAAAATAAATTGAATTTTATATAAAAATTTATAAACCTAACTTTTAAATTGGAAGCGTTTTTCTAATATCTTTTTCAATTTTATTGATCTCGTCAATATATGAGAGGGCAATTTTTATCATAACCTCTTTTATATTCTCAACTCCTAAATCTTCAAGACCGATGATCTCTACATGTTCAACTCCTTTTGATTTAACGTTTATTCCTAAGTGGATCTTTGAAGAGGTAATCCCTTTACATGCGATAGAAACGGAGAGTTTTTTGTTGTTGTAGTATAGATCATCTCCATCTCTTTTTAATTTTTTATTACACTCCCTCTCTATGATCTCTTTGGCAATACAGATCAGGAGTCGTTGCCGTAAGTAAGTAGTTTTTAGATCGATCATATCGAAATGTTCAACTATAAAATTTATGGAATCATCAGATCTTATTGGAGTTTTTATATGTTGTTCCCTTTTAACATCCTTTAGGTCTTTCATATGCTCCTGATCTACTTCAATTTTCCCTCTAAAAGCAACTATATTATCTTTTTGGACATTGAAGTTTTTAAATGCCCATAATGGCTCTATTTCTTTCCCAGTATATTTTAAAAAATCCTTAACGATTATCAAATCCATATATTCTTTTTCGATAATTTCAAATCTCATATTTCAATCACCAGATATTGTTAATTTTTAATCTGTTTTTGTTTTTAAAAATGTTTGGGAAGGTTAAAATATGTAGAAGTTTAAAATGAGTTATTAAGTATAAAAATTTGATGGTGGGAGTATGAGAATTGGTGTTTCAACCTTATTTTTTTGGGATTACCCGATGATTGAGATTTTTGACATACTTCGAGATATTGGGCTTAAATGTATTGAATTTTTTCCTGAAAATCCGGATTTTTGGGATAATAGATTCGATCTTGACTATATTGCTGATTTAAAAAAAGAATTTTTGAAGTTTGATGTTGCTTTACATAATCCTCATATCGAGTTAAATCCTTCATCTATAAACCCCTACATTAGAGAAGCGATTTTAAAAGAAACACTTTGGAGTATTGAATTAGCAAAATTTTATAGATGTGAGTTAATAACTATACACCCTGGAAGAAGACCAACAAGCAGAGCACCAACAGATGAGGAATTTGAAGCATTTTTTAAATATCTGGATAAAATATTAGAAACTGCAACAAATAAAAATATTACAATTTGTCTTGAAAACATGCCAGAGAGGATTAATAGAATCGGTTGGAATCCGAAAGAAGTGGAATGGATCTTAAAAAAATATGAGCCATTACTGAGTATGACCCTGGATTTTGCACATGCTAAACACTACATAGATGAGTTTTTTGAAAGAACTCTCGAATATATAAAACACACTCACATCTCTGGGGTTGTTAATAAAAAGGATCACTTTCCACTGAGAAAATCGGAAATTGATTTTTCCAAACACGTAAGAACTCTTATAGATAGTGGATATAGAGGAATGTTTAATTTGGAAATTGACGATAGAAGATTGGGAAAAAAAGAAATTACAAAAGAAGAGAAAATAGATGAACTAATAAAAGATGTAGAATTTTTGGAAAATATGATTTAATAATTCTTAAATGGATAAGAATAACAAATTTGAACAATTTATTCGATCTTAACTACATTTTTTAATTCTTCTGGAACATTACCCTTTGCTATTGCAGGAGTTATTGCTGGCTGACCGCAGTTTTCTAAAACCTCAGGATGCTCCAATATGAATTTAACGAATTCAATTGCCTCTTTTTTATGAGGGGCGTTAGTTGGAACTGTAATTCCATAAACAATCGGTTTTGCAACAATGGTTTTGTTTTGAGAGGTTATATCTACTGCCACTTTTTTATACGTGGATTCAAAGTTATAGTATCCAAGATTAATTTCTTTTGGAAGTTCAATATAATTTAGATGATGCTGATTAGCAACACTCTTATAGATAAAGAGGTAATCAAAAGCTCCTGCCTCTAATGGAGCGAGAAGATCTGTTTCTTTACTTCTTACAAAGAGTTTATTGGTATCTACGTTAAAGTCCTTTGGAACTATGATGATATATTTCCCATTTTCCTCCTTAACTTTTAGATTTGAGTATTTTAAAACCAAATTTTCATAGATTGTTGGATCTTTGTAATAGAGATCAGCTAACTTTAACACCATCTGGGTTCTATATCCACAAGGATCATCGTTAGGGTTTGAAAACCCTATTTTGACATCCGGCTTTTCTAATATTTTATACCAATTCTCAGAGTTTATTTCCTTACTGTATTTGCTGTTGTTTGTATATGCTAAAACGATTTCATTTCTCGCAAACATCACATACCAATCTGCATACTTTGGCATCATCATTTCTGGAATTAAAGAGTAGTCAGCCAAAGCTAAAACATCAGCTTTTCTACCCAACTCTATTACCTTCCTTACGCATGCGACACTTCCTGCTGGCTCCCTCTCAACATCCACATTTGGATGTTCTTTTTCAAACATCTCTTCATACTTCTCAAAAGGGACTGATAAACTTCCTGCATGAAAAACTGTTAAAACTATCTTTTCCTGCTCCTGAGATTCATTTTTTTGCTCGGTGCATCCACAGATGGCTATTCCAATGGCTAATATTGCAATTATGGGAGTTAGTTTTTTTATCATACTATCCCTCCTAAGCAATCAGATGAAATGTGTTATGATTTCATATTTAAATATTATGTTTACTGTTATTGGTTAACAAAACTTATAAAATATTAAAACTCCAAAAATAAAAATTAGGGCAATAAAAATGAAAAAATAAACCGATATAAAAAATAGTTAAAAAATAAAAGGTTGTGAAACCATGAAAAATGTTTTAATAAATGCAACAACGAAAAAATTCGAAATTATAGAAAAAACTTTTTTGCCCATAAGTTGGGGACTTTACTGGCACAATAAATTTGAAACGTGGAAATACGATCCTTACGATGAAAAAAACGTTTTTTGTTTTGGACGTGGAGTTCTTCCAGTTGTTGGGGGACATAGATTGATATTCTCATTTAGATCTCCACTTTGGGATGGATTTTACTTCTCATCCATGGGAGGAGCTGGCTATCAATTTAAAAGCACTGGGTTGAATAATGTAGCGATCATTGGAAGATGTGAAAAGCCATCAATAATGGTTATAGAAAATGAAAAAAATTTGAGAATTGATTTTATAGAAGTGAAGGAGGAACTTAAAACTGTATATGATGTTAGTGAATACATATTAAACCTTTTTAAAGATAAAAACCTAAGAAGCGTAGTTGTTGGAGAGGCGTCAAAAAGAACGAATATGGGAGGATTGTTTTCACAGACCGTTAGAGGAGGAAAGTTTGTAGAAGGATCGGAGGATTGGGCTGCGAGAGGAGGGGGAGGATCAGTTCTTTATAGGGCACATAACATAATGGGAATCGTATTTTTTGGAGATCAGAATGAGAGCAAAGAAGATAAAGACAAAGCAAAAGAAATCGTGGAAAACTATTATAAAAAACCAATGAGTAAAGTTATTTTAGAGCATACAAGTAAATACAGATATGATGAAAAAACAGGAACAGGAGGGACTTTTGGGAATAATTGGATTTTATATAAAGAAAAAGTTCCAATATTCAATTGGAGGATGCCATACATAAGTGTAGAGGATAGAAAGAAAATTTTGGAAAAAATATTAAAATTTTACCTTGAAACCTTTAACAAAGAAGCAATAGAACCAAAAAAATGGGCAAACTGTGGAGAGCCATGTCCTGTTTTATGTAAAAAATATAGAAATAAAAATAAAATGGATTATGAGCCATATTCGGCAAATGGAACTTTACTGGGTATTTTTGACCTTTATGAAGCAGATCGGGTTGTTAAAACAGCAGATGCACTCGGATTTGATGCGATCGAGATCGGAAATCTAACTGCATGGATCTTTGAACTGTTGGATTTACAACTGCTGAATGAAGAAGAACTTGGAATTCAAAAACCAATTTTTGATCATAAAAGAATTATAGAAGGGGAGAATGGGGAAATAAAAGAAATAGCGAAGCATAACGCCGATCAGGCAATAGCATTTATGCACAAATTGGCAGAAAACTCAAACGAACTGTATAAAATACTCTCACTTGGAAAGAGAAAAGCTTCAAAAATATTAAACGAGAAATTTAAAAATAGAACTACCAAGATTGGAAAGAAATTTAATGATGTGGCAGTTTATGTTCCATTTGGGGACTGGGGAGAAATTGCTCCAAACCTTTACTGGACTCCCGGATTTTTTATGCCATTTGTAATTCAGGGAAGATATTTAACCTACTACAAGCCAGAATTTAACGATCCTGAAAAATTAGCGGATTTAGTTGTTGATAGTATAAAATTAGAACTCACGGTAGAAAATCTTGGAATTTGTAGATTCCATAGAAAGTGGTTAAAGCCAGTTTTAAAGGATTTAGTTAGAGAACTTTTAGGAATTGAAGATATTGTTGAGGAAACCGTGAAGTTATATGGAGAGATCTGCAATTATAACAAAAAAATTGGATATCCTGCAAGAATAGAAAGTGAAAGAGTTAGAGATTTGATAATCGCTCTTGCAAAAGAATTTAATAACGAATATTGGACTAAAAAGTTTGAAAATAGGGAATGTGTAGATGAATATGTAAAAAGAGTTCTTGAAAGATATTCAGATCTCTTAAATATTGACTGGAAACTTTAAGCAATTTTTTATTCTCTTGCAGGTCCTGCATCTTCAAAACCCTGCCTTAGACCTTTACCTGCCATTTTAGTAAGATATTCTGGTTTAAATAATAAATAATATACATTTTCTGCATGTTCTTCAGCTCTTCTTTTCGCTAACCAATCCAACTCCTTCTCATCTTTTGCCTCATCTTCATGAACAAAAACTTCGATAATATGTTTATTAGTCATTAATTGAGCCCACATTAATCCAAGAGATGCCTCATGGGCACAGACCTTATCCTTTTCTGCTTTTCCGGGCATTCCTAATGCCATTACAATCTCACAACCCTCCTCCTCTATTAACTTCTTACACGCCACAGGAAGATCCTTCATCCCTGGAACTGTTTTTCTAATAATTTTTATGTGGGGAGAGAGTTCTTTCAACTTTTTTATTGCAGCAGAAGCCATATCCACTCTTGCAAATGTTGTATCTGCAATACCTACTTTTTTTGTCAAATTTTCACCCATTTATTTCTCTTTTGCATATACTTTGACTTTTATATGTCCATCTATAAGGTAATTAAAGTTTATTTTTTTATCCCATTTTGACTTTTGGAATATGCTCATAAAACAAATACCAATAACACACTTCGGAGATAATAGATTAAGCACGTTTTTGATTTTTTCAACATCAACACCATATCTCGGCATCGCTAAACCCCCAAACAACACAACCGCATCAGTGTTTTGAATCTCTTCGATTTTTTTCATTGATACTCCGCTATCGTCAACTATAAGTTTTTTAACTTTTGATAAATCCCCGTTTGGAATAAAATATCCGTCTTTATCTCTTATAGCATAATAAAACAATTCAGCAAAGGGTTGACAAACCCCAACAGATCCAATAAATACAACACTATTTATGCTCTCTTTATCAACTATACTTCTAAATTCTCTGAGCATTGGAGATAATCCTTCTTCCTCTTTCAGCAATTTTAATGACAAAGTTATCCCTCCCTATTTAATTTTATTTTAAATTTATTTTATTCAGAATTTCGATTTTATAAGTATTTTCATAAATTTTGTTGTTGGCACATTATACAGAGTTTTTAGAAATTTGGATATTCCTAATATGTTAAAATTTTTTACGGACTTTTTATAGGTATCTAATTCGGAAAAGTTTTTTATGATATGATTTTTGTATTTAATAATTGCTTCATCGACATCATATTTTTTTAATAGTTTTGAAAGTATATAGGCAGAGTATACTGCGTAGACATTCCCCTGTCCCACTGGAGATGTTAAACCAATACTTTCTCCTATCCCTACTAAGCATCTTTTTTCATAAACTCCTCCAATGAAGCTTTCAGATATTAGATTGCCATTTATTTTGGATGTGCAGCTGCATACTCGATTACATTTTCCACCAAAAAAATTTTTTGAATACTTTGCTAAATAATTCCAAAGTTCATAATCGTTTTTATAGTATGCACATCCAACGTGATATAGATTATCTCCGATTGGATTTACCCAAGTATATCCAATCATGGGTTTTCCTTTCTGAATTTTTATTTCATCGATAAAAAATTTATCCACTCCGTCTTTATCATTGCAAGATATTAAAAACTGGCAAGTTCTTATGTCATTTTTGTGTTTCTGGGATTCATTAGACATTTGAAGAACTTTTGCACATCCAGATGCATCAACTATTAGATCATAAAATTTTGTTTCGGCATCAGTAGTGAATTCTTTAACAACAGCTCCACTATCAATAACCTTCGTCATGAATCTCTTTAAAACTGGGTTGAATTCCCTATTTATGATTGTAGTTCTTGGTGTTAAATCTTCGATCAATTTTAATTTATTGAGCACGAACACCTTCTTTGATATTGAGTAGTCGTCGCCATCAACATTGACTTTTTTTATTTCATTAACTATGTAGTCCTTAATGTCCAGATTGGCTATTTTTAACACTTTTTTCACAATTAAAAAGTCCTTTTTATCTGAAAATATAAAATTTACACTTTTACACCCCCGTGCTAATGATGGATCATATATATCGATATTGAAGCCATTACTTGACATTAGGTTATAGAATATCGATCCTGACAAACCTGCTCCAATTATTCCAACACGCATAATGGATCACCTTTAATCTGCACAAAAAATTTTGAATATTTTTAACCCTTAATAAAAAAATAACGATAAAAAATAATCTAATATTATCAAATAATAGGTATATATGAAAAGAGAAATTATATATATCTTTCTAATAATTAATTTGCATAAATTAATATTACCTCTTAATAAAAAATAAAAATAGAGAGGTTATTAGCTCCAATCTTTGTAGTTATCCGTTAATATTTGCTCCAATATATGAATCTACCTTATATATGTCTCCATTGTTTATAATATTTCCACCGAGTATTTTTGAATTATACAGAATTAAATCTCCATTATTTACTAAGTTTATATTAGTTATTGTAGAGTTGTAGATTATAACATCCCCCTTATTCAATTGAATATTCAAGTTAGAAATATTTGAGTTGTCTATCATCAATGTACCAATAATTTTATTAATTGTTATATCATTTATTTTTGCATAATTTAGTTTAAGCTCTCCACCACCATTTATAACATCTACTTTTATAGTATCAATATTTTTATTATCTAAATTTACATTAACATTTCCAGTTATTCTCCCCAAATTAGGAGTTAGAGAATTAAAACCTTTGTTTGTTATAAAGTAAATATGCTTTATTTCAGGGACATCGTTAAAATTAATATCTGAATCTCCATTTAATCTTAAATATAGGTTATTTATGCTTTTAATATCCCCAATTATTAGATTTCCATTTCCATTAACCTTTATTTTTCCATTGTTAATTACTCCATTTAGGTTGTATCTATAATCATGGTTTCCTTTAACAGATATATCGATATTTGGTCCAATAGTTGTAGCATTTGAGAGTGGTTCTTTATAGAATTCTAAATCCCCATTTCCCATAACTTTAATAAATAAACCTTCTACATCTGCTGGCTGGAAAATTGTATTATTGTTATTATTATTCTTACCATTACAATTATTACATCCCTTTTCTTTCTCTATTGATATTACAACGCTTGCTGAGTTATCATTTGGATTTGAGTCGTTGGTTGCAATAACCTTTACAGTAATTGTGTGGTTAAATACTCTCTCGCAACAGCATCCTCCATATCGGTTTTGCTGACTTTCTCCTTTATTTTGATGTTTGCAACCTTTTGATGTTGATATTTCATATGGAACAGTTATTGTTAGGGTCTCATTAACATTAAGGTTTTGGAAAGTGTTGTTATATATTTGAATGTCATTATCATACATTATCACTTGGAATGAATTACAGTTTGCTGTTCCGTTATTTCCAATAACTGCCACTATATCCACATTTGTTCCATTTTTACATTTTCCGCATCTGTGTTGGAATTGGTTTCGTAAGTTTGTATCTTCTCCCTTATTTTGAACTCGTTCTCTGAAGCAGTGGCAGGCGATCACGCTACCGTTCTCTACCACAGATAAGTTTTCTATGAATAAGTTTGGTTTTTTAATGGTTTCGTTTGTTGTTAGGTTTTCATTTGTATTATTATCTGTGCTTATATTCTTACTTGTATCATTAGATACTGTATTGTTAGTTATGCTATTATTTATTTCAGTTGTTATGTTTTCAGTTTCGTTTGTTGTTAGGTTTGAACTGTTATTTTCATTGTATCCCGAACTGTTTACAGTAGTTGTTGAGCTAAAATTCACACCTTTTCCGATAAATAAACCTAATGATTCTTTTTTAATCTTTGATGCGCTATCTCCAAGATAAGCCGGATTTTGATCAGCTAAATTTACAGCTACGAAAGTTCCTGCTACAATAACTCCAAAAAGTAGTAATACGAACTCTAAAGAAAGTTGACCTCTTTTTTTAAGGATGGGCATAACCTATCACCCCCTTTGTTAAACATTACCCATATTGTTATATATATCCTAACCAATATATATACCTTTTTCCACGAAATCCGAGATAATTTATAAAAAGTGGAATTATTCAATCTTTTTAGTATAGTGTGAAATATATTTTCCGTCAATCCAACTATTCGAAATAGTTAAATATATGGTATTTCTTCCCCTGTAATCTTCATTCAGGTTTGATATATTACTCCCCTCAATGTTTACGTATATAGTTCCAGAAGTTCTTCTTATATTGTTTAAATCTAAACTATTTATTGTTGTGTTAACTATATCAACCTCTGCATCTGTCTTATTTCCTCCACCATATATCTCAAAATCTACACTAACTCCTCCAGCAATTTTTACATCTTTTAATAGTATAATTTGAGGAATAGGAGCTCCTTTTATAATAAAGTCAATATATAGATCGCTTGGAACCTCCTTTACGTTATAAATATTCAATATATGATTTCCCTGAGCCCAAAATTCAATGTTTGAATAAGTGAGCGTTCCATTTATTGGGTAGAGTATATATTCCTCATTAGGACTTCCTTTTGGTCTTATTACAACAGTTCTTCTTCCACTAATTATTACGTTTAGATTTGGAGTATATCCAATTCCGTCATAGGTGATATATTTTGCTGATGGCTGTTCTTTGCCAACAAAAATTATTTTTGCATAACCTTCGGTTTCGTTGGATGTTGATGATTCATTTGTATTTTCACTGCTACTGTTTGTTATTGAGGAGGGCGGAGATGTGGTTTTGTTAGTTCCATTTATTGATCCGAATAAATTGTAAGTTATTTGTTTTGTATGTTGTGTGGTATCTCCAAGATCTTGCTGTTTATTGGAAACATCTATTAAATAATAGGAAATTACTATTCCCGAAATGATTATTCCAAAGATCAGTAATATTAATTCCAAAGACAACTGGGCTTTTTTCATATTTCCACCAATATATATGCACGATTTTATGGTTTAAAGATTTTTAAACTATACAAAATAATTATATGTCTTAACACTCATAAATTATATACTATCCACAAATCACAAAGAAATAGCACATATGTCTTAAAGGTTAGAATATAAAAATCTCCAATAATTTTTAACTAAGAATTAAAATTAAGTAAAATTGTATATTACACTATATTTATATTAAGTGCATTGATGTATAGAATATAAATATATAAAAATATATATAAAATGAGAGATAAAAGTTTATAGAGATAATTAAATTGCTAAATGAGGAAATAACTAATCAACGGTGTGCAGAAATGTATCTCATCAAAAGAAAAAAAGGACAGATCTCTGTTGATTTTATACTGGCTTTCATGTTCTTGATGATTGTTTCTTTATTCCTATATGAAAGTGAGTTAACATTTACAAACGACTCAACCAATGCAATAATTGCAAATAAACTCTACGCTGTTGTAGATACTTTTGAAAACTATGCAATGCTATCCTATTCAGAGAATGAAACTCTCTTGCTAACTTTAAAGCCCGTTGGAGACATATCTTATACTATAAGGGCTTCCACTAAATTGATAAATGTTTCCCGAGAGACGTATGTGATCTTCTACCCAGAGAAGGATGGAGTTAGAATAGAAGGAAGGGATGTTGTAAACACAAGTGTTGATGTAGGTAATAAAGTTCAGTTGATTGCAAATGTTGGTAAAAATAACATTACATTATCGAAAAACACACTGGTAAATATAAAATAAATAATAAATCAAGTAATTAATAACAAATACAAATAATTAAAAGCAATTTATACATATTAATCTGCAATACTAATACTCGAAATGGTGAGGATTTATGAAACTTATTAGGACATTGTTCTTCCTTATTTTAATAGGATTTATGTGTAAGATCAGTGGTGAGATCTATTACATCCACCCAAACACGATGAATATAACACAAGAAGGGAATTTTACATTTAAATTTACTGCGTTAGGGTTTGATACACTTTCAAATGAAATCTTAACCAATGGGCATATAAAATGGGATTTTGGAGACCTAACTGAAACAGATTATAACGCCCCCGTCTCAATAACTCACACCTATGATTTCCCTTTCCCTTATCCAGTAGCATGGTGTGGTTATCTAAATAATACGTTCTATCCAAAGTCATTAACTTATAACTGGATTATTGTAGGAAATGTTTCTGGAACTACGTATATATTTAATGGTAGTTCTTCGAATTCAAAAACAAACTGGGATGTTTCATATAACAGTAGCAGTAATACTGTCATAATAAAATACTACTCTGCAACACCAATCAACGTTAATTTTTACGGTTTGAGGGTAGATACTACACCAATAACTGTAAATGTTAGCAAAGATGAAATTGTAGAAGGAGATACAGTTAGATTTAATTTTTCAACTAATAAAAATATAATATTTTGTATGTGGAGTTTTGGAGACGGAACCTTTTCTTTTGAAAGATCTCCAGAACACACTTACACTACTTACGGATTCTACTCTCCGAGGGTCTTAGTTGTTGATGATTCTGGAGATGTGATGGTTGGTTATTTAAGTGAAGGAATAGAGGTTAAAAGACCGAGAGGAGGGTATTTATACGTTGTCTATGACCACTTAAATGTTGAGAATAGTTCAGGATATGTAAATAACGAAAATCCTGACATATTAGCATACAAAGTGAATGACACAATAACATTTACAGAAACTTCTGGAAGTCCTGCAGGTGAGATTAGATTTGACTTTGGAGACACTTCATTCGTCTCTACATATTCGGATTCAGCCACACATGTATATAAATTTCCATTTATGTTTCCAGTAGTTTGGTCAGGATGGGTTAATATTGGTGGAGAAATAAATTACATTATAAATTACGATTTTTTGATAGTTGGAGATGTAGGAAATACAAAATATAACTTTTTGCCATCATCAACTCATGATAAAACAACATTTAATGTTTATTATGATAAAATAAATCATGTCGTAAATATTTCATACTATTCGGACAATCCAAACCCTACTTATAATTTAAAAATTAGAGATGGGACTCATATAGAAATTCCTGTCCATGTAAGTAATTTAGATCCCGATGTAGGAGAGAGTGTGTCATTTTCTTATGACTATAATGGAACTCCAATATTTGTAATGTGGAGTTTTGGAGATGGTAGCTATTCATTTGAAAATAATCCAACACACGCATATTCAAAGGAAGGTTACTATAACGCTTATGTATTTATAATAGATAAAAATGGAAATGTAATTATTGGAGTTTCACCAATTATCGGTGTTGGACCCTCCTATTCAGGGAGTCCAGGATTTTATGTATATCCAACAACAGTTAAAACCCATCAACCTATTTATATATCGGTTGATGTTCCAGATAGTTTAAAAAATAAATGTAATCTATATGATGACATTTATTATTATAAATCCGAGAAGGTATGGATATTGTGGCCATGGTATTATTATGTCAAGTATTACTGTTATAAGTATTACATTAATTATGGCGATGGTACATCTATTTCAAAATATCCAATAGATTCGTTCAATTTAACACATAGCTACGCTAACGAAGGAAGGTACAGGGTCAGTCTAACTGTTTATGATGAATCAAGAACCGATTCCAAAATTTTAGGAGATGATTTTATAACATATCGTTCAACTGTAATAACCGTTGTAGATAATAAAAATCCAGTAGCAAATCTTTATATTTATCCAAATCCTGCAAGTTATAAAGATACAGTATTCTTTAATCCATTAAACAGTTATGACCCGGATGCAAATAGGAATATCCCAGATTATGTTTATGGAGGATATTATACAATCCCTCCTAACTCTCCAATGGCAAAAATCTACGGATTTAACTTAACTGTCTATGATTCTAAAGGAAATGAGGTATGGAACTATACGTCAAATGAGTTGAAAGTAGTATATCATCAATTTGATGTTGGAAATTATACTGCAAATTTAACGGTTTGGGATGGATTGGGGGGAGTTGGATCCGTTGTAGTTAATTTTAGTGTGATAGATAGGCCACCTGTTGCGAACTTTACTTACTACCCAACAACACCGAAGATAAATGAAAATGTAGAGTTCGTTTCATTATCGTATGATCCTGAAGGGAATATTTCTAAGTATGTTTGGAATTTTGGAGATGGATCAGAACTGATTACAACAAACCCGACTGTAAGTCATAAATACACCAAACCAGGAAATTATTTGGTAAAACTAACGGTCTTTGATCCATATAATTTAAGTTCTTCCATCTCTAAATATATAACTCTTACAGGAATTATTGCTGATTTTAACTATACTGAAAACAACAATACAGTTTATTTCACCGATCTTTCGGTAGTGAACCCTGGAAAGATCGTGTCTTGGTATTGGGATTTTGGAGATGGAACAAATTCAACAGAGCAAAATCCAATACATACGTATAAAGAAGAAGGTGCATATCTTGTAACTTTAACTGTTAAGAGTGATAATAACTTAACAGACAGCGTTTCAAAGATTGTGGTTATTTATCCAAATCCTAAATATCCTCCAATTGCTGACTTTACTTATAAGGTAAATGGAACTGTTGTAGAGTTTAACGCATCGCTGTCTCACGATCCAGATGGAAAGATCGTAAATTACACGTGGGATTTTGGAGATGGAACAACAAACACTACAAGTAGTCCTATTATCATACACAAGTATAAAGAAGAAGGTGCGTATCCTGTAATATTAACTGTTGTAGATAACAATGGACTCTCCGATTCACGAAGCAAGATAGTAAACGTTGGAAATGTAAGATGGCATAGTGTTCCAATACCAAACTACATTAACATACTTGTTATTGTTTCGACAGTATTCTGTATCTTCTATATTTTAAGGGGGTTGAAATGAGGAAAATACTTTCAAATAGGGCTCAGGTATCGTTGGAATTGGCATTGCTACTTGCAGTTGTGGTTGTGGTAGCTTCAGCAGTTGGATTTTATTATTTGAAATCAGTTGTAAATGGATCTAACACTGCAGAGATTACATCTAAAAATGCCACGATCACTGCAAAAAATAAAGCACTGGATAATATCTACAAAGCAAAGAGGGCGTTAAATGGATAAAAATAAAAACACTGTTTACCTACTGAGATTTTTAATATATTTTTTAATATTTTATGCTGTTTTAAAGGGGATTGAAGATCATTTATCCCTCATTTTAGCTTTAATTTTAGCTTATTTGACTGATTCTTATTATTATGCCAACACGATAGTAATAAAAAGCACAGTAATAAGTGTTAGTGCACCGTGCACATGTTCTCTGGAAATGGCGTTATTTTTGGGATACATCTTTGGAACACCGGATGTTCCTATTAAATATAAAGTAATATATGCCCTGTTTGGACTCTTTATTATAAATATGTCAAACATAATCAGGATGGCAGTAATCGCAAAATATTCATACATGCTTAATTACAAATTAATACATGATGCAGTAAGTTTCATCATCTTTCCTGTGGCGTTAATTTTAAATTTGATGTGGATAAAAATATTAATAAAATTAAATGTTATTAAAAATTCAAAAGGTGCAATGTATGATAAAAAAGCTAACATCTAAGAGAGGTTATGTTTTTACTTATGAAGCAATAATCATCGCATTTATATTTTTAAGTATTTTTTATATTGGCTATGCAGTTTATAGTTATAATTTGCTTACAGGAGTCGAGGAGAAAAAAAATGCGGAGCAGTACCATAAAGCAATCTTATTAAAGGATTTTTTTATAAAGAGTAGTTCCTTTCCTGGAAAGTATTATGTAGATTCATATTATAGAGATTTTTTAAATGATCTAAATATTCAAGAAAAAACATTTGATCCTCTAAATAACTTCTCCAAATTCAACGGTAGTGTTCAATTTATTATAAATCCAAATATATATGATGATGAATTAAGCGACTATTCAAACGACTTAAAAAACGCAGGTCTTCAAGAACTTAACTTTACATTTGGAACTAAAACATTCACAATTTACTCTAACGTGTATAATAATCCTCCAACAACATCTTCTCTTTCAATATCAGGAGATAATATCCTTTACTTTACAGAAAACGCATATATTCCAAAAATTACAGGTATGGGTTTTGGAAGTAATTTTAATCTTTATGGATGTGAGGGTGATCACATTTACTTTAAAGTAAACAGCGAAATAACATCCGCTTCTGCAAGAGTTATGACTTCCCAAAACAATAATTTTGCACAGTGGGCAGATTGGAAGTTCGCTTCCCCTATTGTTATAATTAATCAACTAAATCAGAGTTTAGATAACTATGATGTTAAAGTGGTGTTTGATTCAGAGGAGTATATTGCAAATAATCAGATGAGAGTGGATTGTGGAGATGTGAGATTTATTGATGAAAACGGAAATGAGTTGAACTATTGGATAGAGCCAAACACAATAAATACACACCATACCGTTGCATGGGTTAAAGTAAATTTAGCCCCGAATGAGCATAAGATAATATATATGCTCTATGGAAATCCAAATGCTAAAACCACAGCAAATGGTGAAAAAACATTTATGTTCTTTGATGACTTTTCTGAAAAAAAGATAGACACTACTAAATGGAAATACAACTTTAATAACCCATTGTTTTTAGATGACACTTATGCAAATGGAATGCCATTTGTATATTTAAGTTTGGACTACAACCAATACAATAATGGGAAGGATGATGCTCATATCATAACTTACCAAATATTTAATGATCACACCGCCATAAGATTTCACGCTAACTTTCATAAAAAATATGATGAGTGGGCTGGATTTTACGAATTAAATCCAGATGGCACTGACTATAACAGAGAGGTTATAACAAATTATCACTGGGGGGGAGAATATTTAAGGGCAGAGTCCTCAGTATCTGATGAAGATCATGATAGTTATATAGTATTGCAGGATTTAAGCTTGTATAACACATGGAACACTTATGAGATAGAGAGGAATGGAAAAACATCAGTTAACTTTATAATAGATCACGATGGAGAAGAAATTCATAAAATAATATACTCAAATATATATACAGGAGAGTTGCCGATTGCATTTTACGCAAGAAGGTTTGACGACTCAACAACATACGGTTATATTCCAACGAATGATGATGAGAAGAATGGAAATATAAGCATTGATTGGGTATTTGTTAGACCTTATGCTTTTCCAGAACCAAAGGTTAAATTAATGGCTTCTGATGTTATATTTACTGTTAATGGATATATTTATGAGAAGCCATTAAACTCCGTGTTTCGTTCCATAGATATAACCCCTAACTTGAAAACAGGAGTTAACGTGATTAGAATATTAAGCTCCCCACTACCTGTGAATTTTGAAATAAATATGGAAAACGATGCATTTTATTATTATTTGACATTGTCTCCAAGGAATATTACCATAATGGTGAAATCATGATTAATAGTATAGATTTAGCAATAGGAACGGCAATATTACTCGTAGGAATGGCTTATTGGACTGTTTCAATTACTGAACATAATAATAATTATGTAAATATTGTAAAAGAGGATTATATCTTTGATAAGGGAATCTCAGCAATGGAAGAACTTTCAAATGATGGAACATTACAGGATGCGGTTCTTCTCTACTATTTTGGAAAAAAAGATGAAGCAAAGAAATTAATTGAGAGTAAGCTTCCTTTTCATCATTATCTTTTATATATTGACAATAATCTTCTGATAAATAAATCAGGTGGGAATATCTCCTCAAATCTTTATGTTTTGGCCATACTAACACTAAATAGGAGTGAAGGATGGTATGTGATTTATGGGGATGAAAACTCAATAAACATATCCAAAGATCGATTTCTCGACTATACTGATGCTTACAATTGTCCAACTTATATAAATTACAAGATTCACATGCCTGTTTATCTTTCAAGAAATATTACCTCATCTAAGGTGAAGTTATACCTTCCTTCGTCATAGGTTGATTAATTAATAATAAAAGATTAAGTATACTAAAATATGAATGAAATATAATATAAACTGAATTAAAAATAAAAATTAGAGGAGAAACTATGTATTTCTCTCAAAATGCAATAATTTTGGTTATGTTAATGTTTGTTGTCTCAGCAGTGTTTTACTCTACAATAAATTATCAAACCAAAGCGGTAGAGGATGAAATAAAGATAAAAGAAGTTAGTATATATGAAAAAAACGTGAAGAACACAATAGACAGGAATATTAATAAAATAGTAGAAGATGCTTTTGTTAATGCGAGTTATAAAATAATGAAAAGTAGAAAGTTTTTCCCAAATGCAAAAGTTGCAGTAAATTATATAACCTCCTTTATTAAAAATGAAACCAATAAATCTTTAAAATGTATAGTTGGAAACTCTTCGAACATTACATTTGATGTTGGATCCTTTGATATAGAACCTACCGACGATCCCTTAAAAATAAGAGTTATTGGAAATATCGAATTGAGGTATACAGAAAGATTAAATAACGGAGAGATCGTTGGGTTAAAAAATATCCAAATAGATAAAGAAGTAAAGCTCTCGAGAATTCCAGATCCTTATGTTTATTTAAATAAATTTTACTATAAATGGGAATATGGAAGAAAAATAATATTAAATAATTTTCCAAATGATGACAAAAACCATACATTTTGCATAATATTAAATGATAGTAATTTTAATTACAATAGGATGTATAATGAAAATTCTCCAACAGAAATAAGAATAATCGGACGAAATTCCTCTACAGGGAGATGGAATGTTGTATTACCTTACTGGGTTCAAACGTGGAGAGAAGGAAATAATCACGTCTCTATAATATGGGTTAAGGTAAATAACAAAGAATTGCTTAATGTTAGTGAAGATTATATCTATCTTCTATATAACTCAACAACCCCCGTAGATAGAGAAGATCCAGAAAATACCTTTATCCTATTTGATAATTTTGATTACTTTGATCCAGATAAATGGAATGAATCTGGAGAGATCTTAATAAATAATAGTAAGTTGACAGTAGTGGCAGGAGCAGGTTCGAGTGTATTTTCAAAAGACACTTATGGAGAGGGCTATGAATTAATGTTTAGAGCAAATTTCAGCTACACTCCAGAGAATAACTCGGAATCTGCAGGGCTGTTTAACAAATTAGATGATACTGGAGGATATGGATGGGCATACTATGGAGATGGTGATTTTGAGATAGTGATGGGAGACGACTCCTATGGTATAGACAATACATTCGATTATATTAATAAAACTTATATTTATGATCTAATTTTAAATAACATTTCAAACCACCCATATATTGAATACAACATATATGATTCAACATTGAATTTAGAATATAGTAAAAGAGAAACAGGCAGTTTCGATGGGACTTATCCAATATCTATAAACGCCCTACCTCCAGAAAATAAAACATCTAATACAAACATTACAGTTGACTGGATATTTTTAAAGGATGTAAATAACATTACTGCAACAGTTGGAGCAGAAAACATTCAACCAATTACTTATACTGAAGAAAAACCAAAAACTTTCAATGGAGTTATTTATTATGGTGTTGGGGCTTATGATAAAGTATACAACGGAACATATTCAATTATAGGTCTCTTTACAAATAAATCTGATTATTGGAAGTATCCAACAACTGTGGGATATAAACCCCTTATAGAAGAAAACTAACAAATATCAACTTTTAATAAACTTTTTGTTTTTATTAAAAAAAGGTTAACGAAATTGAAGTTCTAAATTAAAAAACTGTTAAAATTTTTCATCTGATTTATTTAGCAACAACTAATAATAAGTATAATTACGATTGTTAACTGACTAAAATAAAAGGCAGATAAAAATTGAGAAGATATAGGCAGGTTAATGTCATTTTACTTAATTATTTGATTATTCTTATTTATTCTTCTCAATTGAAATTTTAACGATGTATTTTTTTCCTGTAGGTGTTTTTATCTCCCAAACCTTTTCGTAATCAGGAGTTAATGCTTCAACAAATTGCCCTCTAACTTCCCTTTCAACGATATTTTTAAATTCATTTATATCTATTCCTTCAACTTTTATTTTGATTTTCTCTTCAATGTCTAAATCCATATCTTTTCTCATCGATTGAATTCTTCTAATCACTTCTCTCATTAAACCCTCTTTTATCAACTCATCGTCAATTTCAGTATTTATAAATACAGTTCCCTTTGAAAACTCAACTCCTGATATATAATCTGGAATCTCCAATCTTACATCTACATAGTTCGGCTTTATCTCATATCCACCCAATTCAACACTTCCATCTTTCAATTTTTCAATTAGATCCTTCGGATCCACTTCATTTAACAACTTAACAATTTTTGGAACTTCGCTTCTGTATCTTTTACCTAACTCTCTGTAATTTGGCTTTATTATATATTTACTACCTTCAACTTCTCCAAATCTGATATTTTTAATATTGCCTTGCTCTTTTATTATGTAAGAATATTTCTCAACTGCTTTTTTAACTTCTTCACTTCCAGCGATAGTTATCTCTTTTATTGGATACCTCAGAGTGTATTTTATCCTATCCCTTCCTCTGTATATTGCATCAACTATATCCCTAACTATTGCCATATCTCTCTCTAACTCCTCATCTATGAACTCTTCATCAACATCTATCTTATTCATAAAGATACTCTCTTCCATATCCTCTGTTTTTAGATTTTGATACATTGCCTCAGCAGTGTGTGGAGATACTGGAGCTAATATTGTGGCTAACTTTAATAATACATAGTAGAGTGTTTGATATGCTGCTAATTTATCAACATCCTCTTTTTCTTTCCATGTTCTATCTCTTATTAATCGAATATACCATCTACTTAGATCATTCAATATGAAATCCTTTAATGTCCATGTGTATGTGTGGAAATAAGGAACTTCAAGATTTTCAACTGCTATCTTAGCAACACTGTTTATCCTACTTAAAATCCACTTGTCTTCGTCTTTTAAATATTTAAAATATTTTTCATCTGGTTTAAAATCATCTAACACCATATAATTAACTGCAAACATATAGGCGTTCCATAAAGTATTAAACAAACTTAAAACATCATCCATCTCACTCCAAACAAACCTTAAATCCTCCCAAACCTTGTTTGCACTTAATAAATAGAATCTCAACAAATCAGCCCCATATTTTTCAACGACATCATCCGGATTAACGATATTTCCCAAACTTTTACTCATCTTGTCTCCTTTCTCATCTAAGGTAAAGCCATGCATCAAACATTTTTTATAGGGAACGTCTCCAAACACTATTTCGGAAAGAGCATGCTGTGAATAAAACCACTTGGTAACTTGATCGTTTCCTTCAGTTATAAAGTCAGCTTTTTTAAGTTCTTTTATTCCGATTGATGCATAAGGAGCCAAACCAGAGTCAAACCAAACGTCTAAAACATCTCCCACTCTCTTCATTTCCCCTCCACATTCGCATCTCAACTTTATTTTATCAACTGTTGGTTTGTGTAAATCATTAATCTCTCCAACTTCATCTTTATTTATCATCTTTTCCTCTAATTCTTTAACGCTTCCCACAACTATATATTTTCCGCACTTCTCACACACCCAAACAGGGAGAGGAATTCCCCAGTATCTTTGCCTACTTATGTTCCAGTCCCCGACAAACTTAACCCCATTTATATATCTTGTCTCAACCCAGTGAGGGATCCAATTAACTGTTTTAGCGTGCTCTATGATATTTTCCTTGATCTTTGATATTTCTAAGAACCACTGTTCTGTTGCTCTAAACAAGAGAGGGGTTTTACATCTCCAACAGTGAGGATAGCTGTGTTTTATCTTTCCAGCATATATCAGCAATCCTTTATCTTTTAATGTTTCGATTATTTCAACATCTGCCTCTTTAACAAAAACTCCTCTCCATTTTCCTTCTGTATATTTTCCTTCATCATCTATTGGAGAATAGATTGGCAAATTGTATTTTTTACCAACTTCGAAGTCCTCTTCCCCATGTCCTGGGGCAGTATGAACTAACCCAGTTCCTCCATCTAAGGTTACATGCTCTCCTAAGATGATTGTATGAGCGTTTTCTAATTTAGCAAAATCCTTCTGCTTATCGTTCTCCTCTAACAATGGGTGGATATATTTTATCCCCTCAAGTTCTTTTCCTTTAACTTTTTTGATTATTTTGTAGTTTTTGATGTTATGAGTTTTTTTAGCTTTGTTTATAACTTCTTCAACTAACTTTTCAGCAATAATCCAGACCTCTTTTTTGTTATCATCAAATTCAACTTCTATATAGGCATAATCATACTCAGGATGAACAGTAACTGCTAAGTTTGCAATTAAAGTCCATGGTGTTGTTGTCCAAATAACAACATAGGTGTTTTCTTCATCTGCTAATTTGAATTTTACATAGACAGAAGGGTCGTAAACCTCTTTATACTCTCCCCTGACCTCATGTTCAGCCAAAGCTGTCTCACATCTTGGACACCAATAAACAACCCTCAAGTCCTTAGTTAATAACCCATTCTCATGTGCTTTTTTTAAACTCCACCAGCCGATTTCCATATACTCCTTGGTTATTGGCATGTATGCATTTTCCCAGTCCAACCAAACTCCCAAATTTTTAAATTGATTTTCCATAATCTCTTTGTGTTTTAAAGCGAATTCTTTACATTTTTCAATAAATTTATCTACTCCAATTTTTGTTTCAATTTCTTTCTTGTTTTTTATTCCGAATTCATTTTCAACTTTAACTTCTATTGGCAATCCATGCATATCCCATCCTGCCTTATCTAAAACATTATATCCTTGCATTCTCTTAAATCTTAAATAAGTGTCTTTAATTATCTTATTCCATGCAGTTCCTAAGTGTATAGCTCCAGAACAGTATGGAGGGCCATCAACAAAATAAAACTCCTTATTTCCTTCATTTTTTTTCTTTACCTTTTGATATATGTTGTTTTCTTCCCAGAACTTTTTTATCTTTTTGTCTAATTCTCTAAAATTTACTGGTTCGACTTTTTCCATTTAATCACCTCATATTGGAAATTATATCTGAAACTATATCATCTAAATTGCTTTTAAAGCTTTTTAATTTACTTATTCTTGAAACAATCTTGTTTAAATATTTATTTTGTGGTATTGGATCATCTTTTGTATTTTCTTCTGAATCATCTGGGAGGGACTGAATCTTTTTTATTATTTTTTTATCATCTATATTTGCAATTTTACACAACTCCATGCATGTTTTTTTCACGCTTAATCCATTTTCAACTACAATGTTTAACAACTCTTCATAACTTATTTTCTCCTCTATTACTTTCCAATACTCCTCAAATATATTGCTTTCTATGATAAATTCGATTACTTCCAATATTTTTATACTTAGGTCAAGTTTTAGGAGTTCTGAGGTTATGCAGTTTTCTTCGTTTTCAAGTTCAGCGATCTCTTCCAAATTTTCAGAATCATTTGATCTCAATTCGTTTAATTTTATCCTAAGATCGTTTAATTTTCTAAGTTTGTGTTCCCCCAGTTCTATCATTTCTTCTTTTCTGTTTTTTATTTCAACTAAGGTAGGATAGCTTTCTAAATCCATTAAATCACCCCACAATTAGAAGAATAATTACCATATTTAATAAAAGTTATAATTAACATTTACCTTAATTAAAATTAAAATTTAAAATTTATATTTAAAAATATTATCTATTAGAATATAAATTAATATTTAAAATTATTTCAAACATATGAAAATATATTAATGAGGATAGGTCAATAGATAATATTCTCAAAAATTAAAATAAAAATATAAACGTTTGGCTCTTATTTTTTCTTTTCCTTTTTCTTCGATTTGTAGTATCCTTTTAACACAGGTAATTTTGGAAAATCATCTAACAGTTTATAATAAACCTCTCCGTATCTTTCGCTAACTACCACAATATGTGCAGGAGGATGGATCTTTCTAATTTTGTCTATTGCCTTGGGTGCTTTTTCAGCGACTTTTGCTAAGCATGCTGTCTTACATGGCTTTTTTACTTCTCCCAAGATATGACTCAAAATCTCGTCAGCTGCCTCTGGAACAATAATTTTCGGTTTTCCAATGATCGTTAATTCTGCATGCCTGTCGACATCAGCCAGGGCATTCTTTAATTTTTCATAACTATCTCCTCTTATCAAAAGTATCGTCATAACCATCCCTAAACGTGTTTTTATTATTTTTTAAGTTTTTTTATTTTATTCTTTTTCTATTACCAAAGTGTAAGTCGTTATGTTTTAAATACTCTTCGAGCATAAAGGGAAAGTCAGAGGCGTTAACAAACCTCAACCCCAACCTTTGAGCCCATTTTTCTATTCCTCCATCGCTTGCTACTACTGCTGCATCCAACTCCTTTGCCAGAAGAAGAACATCTAAATCAGGGGCACTATCTAAGGTTCCAACTCTTAAAGCACTTCTGTATTTATTTCTAAAAGTATTTATTGTTTTTGAAAGAACTTTATTTAGGATCTCATTTTTATTCATCTCTGGATGTTTTTTAGATAATTCATAAACCATATCTGTGGCTTTTATTATATGATCTTCTCCAATTCTCATTCCCTTGTTTATTCTTTCTCTCAGATCTTTAACATACTCGTAAAAAATCTCTGATGGAATTTTTATTTCATATCTGTTTGGTGTTTTTTTAACAAGCCAGGTATCAACTTTAACCATAACATCTTTTGGGCAGTTCTCGCTTTCTAAAAATCCCATTAGTTCATTATAGACAGTTGGATATGGAATATGGCAAGAGATATTTAATTTTGTTCTTGCTTCTGCTATCAGATCCATAACCTTGTCTGTTAGTTCGGTAATCGTTTTAACCCCCAATGCTTTTCTAACTGACGGTTCGGTAAAAGCACTTGTGTCTAAGCAGAATCTCTGTTTTTGCATACTTCTCCCCAAAATTTAGTTTCTATTGAAATTCATATCTGAAAAGTTTCACTTTCTATTAAATGAAAATTATATGATTTTCATAAAGATTTATAAGCAACTATATTGTTGTTATTTTATCTATTCATATATTAAGAGACATCAAGGGACTGAAAGTTCCTTTAATGCCCAAGTCGTTTTGATAAAACTTTCTTAAAGTTTCACTGCAAGTATTTTTATCTTTGCAGGATAGTTATTTATATATTTTGATAAGATCTCATTTGGAATTTGTGCTTCTAATTTGGATAAAAGACGCTCCTTAAAATGCCTTGAGAATCCATATGGTAGGGAATTTTTTATCTCCTCTATGCTGTTGAAAGGTCTCTTTCTCTCCAAAATTTCAGCAACATTGCTCGGTAAGTATCTGTATAGATCGAATTCATTAGCAGTTTCTAAGATTCTATCTTCAAATCTTCTTAATATTAAATCATTTAGTTTTCCACTTTTATAGAGTTCTTTTAAAATTTCCAATGTAGTTTCTGGAAGCATATCTTTGATCTCTTCAAATTTTCCCTTGAATATTGCTTCTCTAATTTTAGTTCCACTTATCCCTTCCAATCTCTTAACAAAAACAAATTTTGGATTAAATTTTAACCCTTCTCTGTTGAGTTTGTAGATCATCTGAGACATTGAAGCAATCACATAGTTATCTATGTTCAACTTCTCTCCCAAGATCTCTCCTGTCTCTATGCAAATAATTTTATATGGCTTAATACGTATGTGATAACCTTTATTTATACAATTAATAATCTTTTCCATCGTTTCTTCTGGGATATAACCCCGTGGGATTATTTCAGCTCCCAGGGTGTAGAACATTTTTATTAAACATCTCATATACTGTCCAGAACCCATAATTCCCATAGGCGGGCCTTCAACAACAATATCTGCTCCTGCTTTTATTGCCATCTCTGCCCTTATGTGTCTGTTTAAAAAATAAGGAACTCCTCTTCCACTTCTCTCTAATGGGGCAGGCAATACACTAATAAAAATTCCATATTTTTTACCTTTTTCTAATGCATACTTATGTCCTTTATGTAGTGGGTTGTATTCAGTAAAATCACAGACAATTTTATCTTTTCCTTCTCTGTTTTTTATTTCTTCAACAATTTTTTTAAAATTTTTAAAAGATCTTTTATCTTTTCTTTTGCTATCTGTTATGATTTCCTCCCTATCTTTTAAAAAATTTTTTAACTGGTTTGAATAGATCAAATCTATACTCATAATTTCACCGATAACCATAAAATTTATATATGAGAAGTTAGATTCTTATTGATGCTGAGGGCCCATGGTCTAGCTGGCTATGACGTCGCCCTTACAAGGCGAAGGTCGCCGGTTCGAATCCGGCTGGGCCCACTATTTATATGTTCGTTGTTTTTCTTACATTTTGTTGTTTTGTTTTTATCTTTTTTTATTTTTCTAAAATCGTTATATTAAAAAATGGTTAGATGATGCTAACTTATTTGTGTATTTGTATATGATATTTTATTAATTGACAAATTGTAAAAAATAAAATAAAGAATATAAAATAGATAATAAAATAAAATATTAAATAAAATATTATATGTTAAACAATTTGATCAAGTTTCTTTATTGAGTCAGGGTCGATTACGATTATTAAATAACATTTTATTGGAAATCTTCCAACGATCTCAACTTTTGTATCAAATAGCATAACAACGTCTGTTTTCTCGGCTATTTCTGTAATGAGGGACTCCACAATTGTGAAACCAAGTTCTTTTATAAATGTTGGGGGTGTTATATCGATAACTCCATTTAGTTCATTGGCAAAAACATTTAAGAAAGCAGAGATTACGATGTTGCCAACTTCTCCTATTAATGCACTTTCCATCTCGTCATAGTCGGGGAGTTCTGATTTACTAACCATACTGTCCCAAAGTATGTCAAGTAGCATAAGTTTTTCCAATTTTACAGAGTCCTTTTCTGGAAGTAAGATTAAACTTTTTCCACTTAATACTCCATTAAAATCAATTCTAACGGCTTTGTATGGTTCATCTCCGAACTGTTCTGGGATAAATTCAACAAGAGCAAACCTTAAACCTAAAAAATAAACTTCTACATTTTCCCCGGTTAGTTCCATAAAAGATCTTGCCATATTTTCGGCAGCTTCTTTTCCAAGTTCAATTAATTTATTTATTGGCTTTATTAAGCTCATATTTACCACATTAACAACTTTTCATTTAAGATAAAAGTTAAATTGTAAAATTTTAGCGAATTATTACACTCATATCTTTATTGTGGATATTTACTATTAATTTTCATATTTTACACTTAGTTTGTCTTGAACCTCCCCCTTGCTTATTGCATCAAATAGTATTTTTACTGATTCGTGCGGTAGGACGATTAATACATCAAAGCCAGTTCCTACTTCACATATATGTAGGGTAGATCTGAATGCCATTATTATGTCGTCGTCATCTATCTTATTTTCATTAAAGATCTTCTCTAATAGCTCTTTTCCAGATCCTACAATGAATGTAGGTGGGGACATCGTTAATGATGTATTCATAAAATTAGCAAATGAATCCACATATGCAGATATTAATATATTGCAAATTTCATTAATAGCAGAGATCTTCATATCATCCATTTCATCGGTGTCTGATTCCATTCCCATACCCGAAAGCATGGCCTTTGACAACTTTACTGCTGAATCTTCAGAAAATATTAAAACACCCGTTCCATTAATATCTCCAGTAAAGTCAATTTTTGTGAATACTTTTTTATCCTCCCCATATTCATCTTTTATTTCTTTTGGAGTAATTAATCTAATATTAAAGACCTTTAACTCTGCAGAATATCCTGTCATATCTGAAATGAACTTCATTGCCTTTTCAGATGCATATTTCCCCACGTTTTCTATTTTACTTAACCCCTCCAAGTCAAAATGTCCTATAACTTTATCAGATTGCATGTTATCCTCCAATGTTGTTTCAATAATGTTTTTTACAATAACCTCCCAAGATTTTGGAGATATTTCTACACATCCGTATTTCATAGTTCTCACGCATTGATCTGATTTTAATTTCTAATAATTGCTTGTTATATGTCTCTATTCGTATATTGCCATTCCTAAATATTGATTAATAAACCCCCACGTTATCTTAATAATTTTTTATATATTCTACAATCATTTTAAATCTTCAAATCTAAGCTAATATATCAATTTTCATCGGACTATAATTTCAATCATTATTTATCATTTTTATAAATAGAAATAAATAGAAAATTATTTAGTCAGGGAATAGTTTGTTTAACTCTTCAAGAACCTTAGGTGCTTGGAATGGTTTTACAATATATCCATCAGCTCCTGCCTCTATTGCTTCAATAACCTTTTTCTCCTGATCTATTGATGTGCACATAACTATCTTAACGTTTGGTAGTATCTTTTTTATTTCTCTTGTTGCAGTGATCCCATCCATTTCCGGCATTACAATGTCCATGGTTATTAAATCTGGTTGTAATTCTTTCGCTTTTTCAATCGCCTCTTTTCCATTTGATGCCTCTCCCACTACAACGAACTTTCCAGTTGGAGTTAATATTTTCTTCAAAATGTTTCTCATAAATGCAGAGTCATCCACTACCAATGTTTTTACAATATTTGCCATTTCCTACCACCTCAATTTTACTAACGCTAATTTTACTTTTTAATGGTTTTTTTGATATATATTATTTTTGCTTTTTCTTTTATCGTTAACAAATATTCAAATATTATCGAAATATAGATTTAGATGGGATATTAAAATTTTTAAAGGATTTAGTGGAGTTAGAAATTGGTTACAATATAGTTAGTAACTGCTCTACCTTTTTCTGACAATTCTACTTCTTTTCTGATTCTAACTAAATTTAATAGCCCTTTATCTATTAACTCATCAAGGATTCTTTCAACTTCATCAACGTCCATATTTAACATATTTGGTAACTCTAAGGGAGATATTCCCGTATACAATGCCATCAGTATTTCTTGCTCTTCAGGGCTTAATTTTTCTACCTCACTTTTTATTTTTTCTCCAGACCAGCTTTCAGCTGCGAATTCTGAGGTTAATTCGTCTTCTGATTTTGGAAGTAGGTCTTTTACTGTATTTTTGTATTTTGTAAGTGTGGCTATGTATCTTAAAACAAAGAGTCGCTCTCTTTTTTCAATGTATAGGTATGATGTTATTGTCTCGTTTGATTTTATTTGTTTTATTTCTAAAACTTCTGCTTCTTCATTTTCATTTATTAACTTGGTTTTTAATCGTATTGATTCTATATTGGAAAATAAGTTATATATTTTCGGTTTTCCATTTTCTAAAACTGCTACTGCCAAGATCTCCCCACTTGAAAGGGCACTTTTTCTCTGAACGAATATTAAATACCCATCCTCCCACTTAACATTTGGATCAATACTACCTCCTTTTATTGCTCCATATTGGATTTTTATCTCTTTTTTATTTAAAAGAACATAAAATACTTTTCTAAGAAAGTTTTCTATTGGTTTTCTCCCATATATGGATGTTTCAGGGGCAAATCCAACCATTGTTTTGTCTGACTCTGGAGGTCTGAATGTTATAGAGGAGTGATAGGTTATATCCTCCAACGACGATTTTGCAACCTCTATTGCCCTCCTTGGAAGTTCAGCCCCCACATCTTCAACATGTTGGAGCTCTACTTCTACTTTTTTGTTTGGAAATATAAAATTTATTTTATCTTCATACAGTATAATATCTAATTTTTCCCATTTTAAAACTGGATTTTTCATAGTGTATTGGTTTAACAAAATCCCTTTTCCGTTAAATACTGCAACTTCTTTCGGTTTTCTTGCCATAATGTCCTCCCCCCTATGGAAATATATTGAAAAATTTTTTATACATATTTTAAAATTTTTATAGGTTTAAGGGCTTTAATTATTGCCATTGCCCTATGCTTATTATATATGTTTAAAGCATATTTATCATACTTTCGGTCTTACTATTAACTGTCGCTAAGAAACTCAATTTAAGGCCAATTATGTTTTGTTGTTTATTACTTTGCAGATCTTGTCAACTTTGAACCTTCTTGATAACTCTGAAGCAATTTTAGCAGTTTCTTCCAAGTCGAGAATTATATCTCTAAATGCTGAAATTGCACTGTTAAGTTCTTCTGTTGAGGCAGTTAACTCTTCAGCAGTTGCAGCAAACTCTTCAGAGATTGAAGCAATATCTTGAACATCTCTTAATGACTTTTCTACATTCTCTACTGAGGTTTTTGCAGCATTTTTAATGTTATCTATAACCTCCTTGGTTCTATCTACCGCCTCCTTTATTTTTAGAAATGCGTTATTAACTTCATCTATTGCAATAACCCCTCTATCAACTTCATTTTTTCCAGTTAATCCTAAATCAATTGTTTTTTCAATGGCAGTTCTTATTTCTTCAACTGTTCTATTTATATCTTCAACTGATTTTCCGATCTCTTCGGCTAAACTCTTGATCTCACTTGCAACAACAGCAAAACCCCTTCCTGCCTCTCCAGCTCTTGCCGCTTCAATAGAAGCATTTAAAGCCAAAAGTCCTGTTTGCTCAGCAATATCTTTAATTAAAGCAGTAATTTCATTGATTTTTTGGCTTTTTCTTCCTAATTCTTCGAGTGCCTTTCCTAATTCATCAATAACGTTTGATATTCTTTGCATTGTTTCAATAGCATTTTCTACATTTTTCACTCCTTCATTCGATTTTTCTTCTACTTCATTTATTGCAACAACTCCCTCTTCAGAGGCCTTTAAAGTTTCTTCAGAAAGTTTTGCAGTATATTCTAACTCCTGCGTTAGATCTTGCAGTTTATTGGATTGATCTGTTGCTGCTACCGCAACTTGCTGTGCTGCATCAGCGATCTGATCCGATGTCTCTCTCAATTTCTCGACTTCTTCGTTAGCTCTTTTGATCTCATCTTCTAACTTAACAACGGTGTTTGTTAACTCACATACCATCATCGATAACTTATCTAACGCCCTATTGATGATCTTTTGAACCCTGTTTCTTTCTCCGCTTTCATCCATCCTTGCAGTAAGATCCCCGTTTATAATTGCATTCATTACTTTTTCAATATCTTTTATAAGTTTTCTTAATTCTTTTCTGCTTTTTTGGATTTCATCCACTTTTTCTTTAAAGTTGAAGTATACATACTTTATGTTATAATATACCTTCCCTATCTCATCATTCTTGTTAAACTTTATGTTTGGATTTCTCTTTATGTTTGTTTTTCCTTCGGCAAATTCCTTAGTAACTCTTTCAAGTTCACTAAGTTGATCAAATACTGTTTTCTTCATAAAGAAGATAAAGATCCCTGCTGTTATTATTGCTAAGATATTAAAAGCGATTAGTATTTCCATTAAGTTAGATGAATGTAGAATTAAAATCGAGAATAATATTATTAAAATTACATATGTGAAAATTATCATTAAGATCTTTGCTTTTACAGTCAAATTCATATTCCCTCCCCCCTTGCATGCGACATAAATATATAGTAGTATTTTTATAGTTTTTATTGTCATAATATTTGATTTGGTAGAGATTAATTAAAATATTTATTATAATGTTAAGTTGAATCATTCCCACTGAAATAGTATTTAACGAGGAGATATATATCTTTTATTTTTTGGGTTCAATTTTACAAAAATTTAAAAAGATAATACGAAAATCGATAATCCAATAAATAACTTGGATATTTAACTTATGTATTGTGTGATATGATTAGGAATTAGCTATTAAAATTAATTAGTAAATATATAAATAATTAATAATAATTAATAATAAAATTAGTATAAAAATAATTGACAGCGATATTGAATATCTGAGGGGGGAGGTGCTAACGATGAACGATAACATAGATAAAAATAAAAATGATTGTAAAAATTTGGATTTAGAGATTGCTTTAAAACTTGATCAGTCAATAAACTACCTATTAAACAGTGCTATAAATTTTAGAAAAGGAAATGAGGATATGGCTAATTTAATAAGTCAATTGAATCCTGTCTTAGACAACGTAGAAAAAACACTGGATATTGTTGAAGATAAATACAATCAAATATTGGAAAGATATAAAAATGGGGGAAGCTTAAATCCTGATATTCTTGAAAAGTTTGTTGAAAATTTAGAAAATCTGACACACGTTATTGAAAATATTAAAAAAATAACAAAAAACTTGAACTTAGAAATTGAAAAACATTCTACTTCAATATCAAAATTAGATGAAACGATAGCAAAATTAAAAACAGTTAATTCTGATGCGTCAAATCGAGTGATGTTAGAATTTGAAAAGGCGTCTGCAATAATAGAATCTAACAAAAAAATGTTATCAGAGATCTCAAAGAAAAATCTTGCATTGGAAGAACGTTTAAAAGATTTACTCTTAGATTTAGATAACACACTAAACGAATGTAATCATTAAATAAAATAAATATTCAAAAATAAAAATAATAAAATGTGTGGGGGTTTGAAAATGTCAAATCAAGATATGGGGAGGGGTATATTTAATTTAAAAAATTTATCAAAAATAAACTCAGAAGTTGCTATTGATGAAGTAGAAGCCCTGATCTCGGAGATGAATAATTATATTGCAGAGATTCAATATGGGTTAGAGGCCTCTAATGAAAAGATAAGTATGGTTATTATAGAGTTATATGAACTTAAAAAGATTTTAACAAAATATTTAGAGCATTTAGATCATATAAAAATACTATTGGAGAACTCAAATGAGTCGATTAATGAAGTATCTGTGGAACTTTTAGAGGTAAGGCAACTCGCCACAACATTTTCAAATAAAGTTGAAGAACGACATAAAAATATTGAGAAAAAAACCAATATCCTTAAAAAAAGATTAACTTATCTAACATCCTTAATAAGTGCGTTCAACAAATCTCACGAGTTTATTGAACGAGAGTTAAATATTATTGAGATATTAGTATATGTAGTTATTTTAATGTCATTTGTTGGAGTTTTCATAAATTTTAATAAACTGTTTTAATATTTAATACTTTTAACTAATGTTAGAATTCGGGTGGTTTTTATGGAGCAAAGTAATGAGACCACTGAAAACCAAATTCAGAAGGATGATCTAATAGATAGAGCTAAAAATCTTGAAAAACTTGCAAGTAGTTTATACAATAAGTTAAAAACTTCGAATCTTCCCAAAACTGATAATAAGGATAACGATAATGAAGAAAAAAACACAGAAGAAAGTAAAATAAATGATAATAAAAACGATACGGATTTAGATTTAAACAATAATGAGGAAGATATAAGAAATTCAGATAGCGAAGAAAGAATAAAAAATGGGGATGAAATAAAAGAGATAAATGAAAAATTAGATAAAATATTGGAAATTGTGAAAAATAATGGATATGAAAGAATAGAAAACATGTTAAAAGAGGTTTTAACTAAATTAGAAAATCTAAAAAAGGTAGATCTATCTGATGAGGCATTAGATCAAATATCTGATAAAATTAAAAAAATATATGACTCATCAAAAATGGAGCTAATGGAAAAATTAGATAAAATAATAGCAAACACTGAGAACTACTCTTCAAAATTAGATAAGCTATCTGATGAAGTAGATACCATATCTGAAAAAATAGATACAATGTCAGAGAAAATCAAGGAGCTAATGGAAAGTGGGGGAGTGAAAGTTGTTGATGTCATAAAATTAATAAAAGAAATATATCAAGGAATAGATGATATTAAAAAACTTCTAAATAAATGTGATGAAGAAAGCTTAGATAGAGCTATTGAGATAGTTGATGAAATAAACGGAAAAATAGATAATTACCTAAAGGAAATTGAAAAAGAACTCTCTTCATAGAGTTATATCCTTTAAATGCCTTGTATTCGTGGTATTGGTTATTTTTTGAGTTTTGAATTTTAAATTTAAAAATCGGGATATAAAAATAAATCGATTAAAATATCCAAAATAATAAGATGTTGGAGGGTCCCTTACGGGTTCCCCTCCAACACAACGACGTGTCAACGCAGGATGTAGGATACCCAAAGATGGTTAGCGTTGCACGCCCACCCCAATAATCTAATCTGTTTCTCTCATATATATACTTTATTATCTCGAACATCTATATTCTTTAATATGTTTATAACATTTCTTTAACTTTCTTGATAAGCATTTTCAATATCTCACTATCTGGTAAAACACCTTCTGGAGGATCTATAACCTTTTTCAAGGGGATTGGGACACCATCCATTCTATAAGCAGTTCCCGGAACTTCAACCCCAGCAATTGCCGGAGGGATAATTATATTTGCTAACTGAGTTGTTGGTGTTTCATGAGGATCAATACAAACCAGTGGAATCTTTGCCATATGCTTAACTGCCTTTTGTGGGAAGTGTGCTCCAGGGTCTGAAGCGATGTTCAACATCATATCAGTTTCTCCTCTCTGCAAGAGATCATTAGCCGTTGTCTCTCCGGGGTTGTATCTTGGATACCCTCTTGAAAAATCAACTCCAAACGGATAACCAGTAACCCACGTTAGAACTTGGTTGAATCCATTTACGTTGTAGTGTCCTCTCATTGGCATTAGTCCGAATTTTGTGTATGCGTTTAAATCAATAACCAACTGAATAGCGTTATCAATATTCCTATGCTTACCTCTTGTCATCGTTACTCCCATAGCGAAGAACAACTCTCCAAACTGAGCATTTTTACAAACTTCTACTGCCTCATATATTAAGTCAGCTGGAACGCCAGCAACTTTATCCACTTGCAATTCAAAGCCCTTTAATACAGCCCTCATTGCACTAACCAACTCATAATCCTTATGTGGCTCAACTTGTAAGTGAATATCAGCCAACTTTGCAGTATCTGTTTCCCTTGGATCAACAACAATCAAAGTCCTATCCTCTCTACCCCTCTCTCTGAAAAATCCTCTCGCAAATATTGAATACCTACTCATATGCCTTGGGTGGGCATGCATTGGATTAGAACCCCAAAAGATAACAACATCAGCTCTATTTTTAACCTCTCCTAAGGTACAGACAGGGTATCCTACATCCTGCAAAGCCATAACTGAAGGTCCGTGTCAAACACTCGCAGTGTTATCTATAACTGCTCCAACTAATTCAGCCAACTCAACCCCATACATCTGAGCGTGGCATTCAGTAGCACTCCATCCATATATCAAAGGAAGGGATGACTCAGTTAATAGTCGTGCTGTCTCTTCTATTGCTGTCTCATAGTCAACTTTTTTAAAATTATCTTTTTTATTTTCCCTCATCAATGGTTCTGTGTATCTAACTGCTCCTTCAAAGTGCATAAATTTAGCGTTTCCAATCCTACACGCGTGTCTTGTTCCAACTATGTGGTTGTCTTCAACTAATATTTCTAAATCATCACACAAAGTCCCACAGAATGGGCAGACAACATTTCTAACAACTTTTACCATAAGGGATTCACCCCTGATTTTTATTTTATCTTAACTCTAAAACTTTTTTCTCTTTTTTTTCTTTTTCTGCTATGCTTAGGCAGAGTAGGCACATTACGCAGTATCCTTTTAGTGGTAGTTTGCCTCTTGATAGTCGTAGTGTTTTCATTGGGCAGACTTCTACGCATTTTCCACATTTATCACACAAGTATGGGCTGAATTCGATTCTGTTGTATTCTTTTCCGTTGTGTTCTATTTTACCAAGTTTTAGAGCTCCTGTTGGGCATGCGACGGTGCAAGCTCCGCAGACGATGCACATTCTTACTTCTCTTTTCTCTTCATCAACGATGATTGCTTCTGTTGGACAGACGGAGGCACATTTTTTCAATACGTCAAAGTCCTCTTCTACGATGACTAAACCCTCGTCAGTTATTGGGTGTGGGGAGCTTAGTTTAACCTCTAAATCTAAAGCATTAACTGGGCAGGTGTTAACGCAGAGTTTACAGGCGGGGCATGATTTTGGTGGCACTACGATCATGTTGTTTTCATCAACTTTGATCATATCTCCTGGGCAGATTTCGACGCATTTTAAGCAGTAAACGCATTTTTCTGCATCAACTTCGAATTTTTTAACCTCTTTCCTCCTTTTTTTAGGAATCTTTCCAGCCACGAAAATTGCATTCCACGGACACGTTTGAGCGCAAATACTACAATAAACACACTTACTCTTATCAATAACCGCCTTACCATCCTCTAACGTTATAGCTCCTACAGGACACTCAGGAACACAAACTCCACAACCCACACAATCATCAGTAACGACAATTGGTTCTTTTGGAGCTTTAACTTCCTTCTTCGGTTTATCAATCACTCCAGGTATTGAGATGATCTCTATTGGGCAGACGTCAATACACTTCTGACAAAGAACACAATGCCCCTTCGAGTAAGGGAAAGTATCATCAACCCTCTTTATACCAATAGGGCAAGCATTAGCACAAGCCCCACACTTTTCACACTTATGAGCCAAATAATTAACCCTCTTCAACTTCTTCCCATTAACCTCAATCTCTTCTTCCATCAAAGCCCCAGTCGGACAAACCATAACACACTCCATACACAAATCACAAACCCTAAAACTATCTATATCAATCGCCCCAGTAGGACACTCCGCCTGACAAGCATAACAAACCAAACAAACATCCCTCTGAATCACTATGCTCATTAATCTCATCCTCCTAAAAATTATACGCTAAAATCCACAAAAAGGATTTTAGCAAATCCCTCTGCATAGAGGGGAAGAGCCCACAACCTCCCAAATGGGTTCGGTTGTGAGCTTATTCTTTAATAACCTCAATAATTTTGTTTCCTTTTTCATCTTTTACTATTATGTGAGCAGCACATGAGTATCAAGGATCATAAGCTCTTAAAACCATTTCTATTAAGTTTAATTTTACTTCATCAACTTTTACTGTGCTTTTTTCTGTCATTTTATCACCGTAATTACTTTGATGATCGTTAATTTTTTCTCATTTTTTTATTTTTTTATTTATTTTTTATTGTATTTTTGTTTGTTTATTTGAATATCTCTTGTGCTGCTTGTTGTATTGCTTTTTCCATAGTTGGGACGTTGTGGGTTGTTGCAACTATCATGTTTGCTTTAATTACTATTCCATTGTCGTCTGTTTCGTAGTTGTGGATTAGAACACCTCTTGGAGCGTAGACAACCCCAACACCGTTTCCTGCTTTTGGTTCAACATCTGTTTTGATGTCATCGGATGTTATACTGTTATCTTCCAAGAGTGTTTTTGCTCTTTCACATGCACTTAAAAGTTCTATTAATCTTGCATGGTGGTAAGCTAATGATTGATTTGCTGGAAATCCAAAGATCTCTAAAAATTCTTTTCTGTATTCTTCTGCAAGTGGGGTCTCCATTTCATCACAAACGTTTAGCATTGCTAATGGCCCAACCCTATAAACTCCTTCAGGATAGCCGACTTTTTTGTAGTAAGGGTGTTTTACATAGTTGTATGGGACTACGTATTCTCCAATATAGTCCAAATATTCTTCCGGTTTAAACTCAACTTTTTCTTTTCCATCAGGAGATAAGAATCTTAATGTATCGTCATAGAAGTTATGTTTTCCATCTTTAACTAAACCGAGGTAGTATGTGTCTATAACTCCAAGTGTTTTTATCTGATCCATGAATTTTTCGTTTATCTGTTTTATGAGTTCTACTCCGTTTTTTCCATATTCTATCATCTGATCTACTTCTTTTAATAGGGCATCTCTTTCTTCTTCTGTAAGTGGTTTTGATTGTCCTCCTGGAATTCCTGTAACGGGATGTATTGCTTTTCCTCCGACGGCTTCAACTATACTTTGACCAAATTTTCTTAGAGCAATTGCTTGTTTAGCAACTTCTGGGGCCTTATCTATAACTCCAACAACGTTTCTTATTGCTGGATCTGCATCTACTCCAAGAACGAAGTCAGGAGCCGCTAAGAAGTAGAAGTGCAAAGCGTGGCTGTGAATCATGTTTCCTACAAGCATTAATTCTCTTAATTTTTTAGCTACTTCAGGGATTTCAACACCCCAAGCACTGTCTATCGCTTTTACACTTGCTAAGTGGTGGGCTGTCTGACAAATACCACAGATTCTCGGAACGATTCTTGGAACTTCCTCAGCTGGCCTTCCAATAACAAACTGTTCGAATCCTCTTAATGCTGTTATATGTAGCTTAACGTCTTTTGGTTTTCCGTCCTCGTCTAATGTTATTGTAACCTTTCCGTGCCCTTCTAACCTTGATAGGGGCTCAATTACTATCTTCCCCATAAATTCACCCTTATTTTTGTATTTTATATTATCTATATTATTTGAGTTTGTTTTTAAGTTTAATTTTGATTTTTAACATAATTTATTTTTGAATTTATTTGGCTTTTCTGTTTATTAGAGCGTCAGGTAGTGTAAATCTGTTCAACAGAGCTACTTTATCAGGGATTTTTAATGAGGCCTCTCCTGCATTAGCCAACACGTTAGCAGCGTTAGCACCTAAGTCCAGTGATCTATCTGTTTTACCGAAACAACCCCTACATGGAACTCCTGCACTTGGGCATTTTGCTCCACAACCTGCTCTTGTAGCAAATCCTAAGCAAGTGTATCCTTGCTCAAATAAGCATCTTTCTGGATCTGGTTTTCCTTCATAAGTTCTTTTAAATGTTTCCGGAAAGACATTCTCTTTTTTTCTTGAACATTCATCACATACGATCTTTGTTGGTAATTTTGGTTCTTCTCCATTTAGTAGTGCTATAATTGCATCTGCGATCATTTTTGGTGTTGGAGGGCATCCCGGTATTGTATAATCCACTTTTATGAAGTCCTTTATTGGTTTAACATACTCTTCAAGTGGTGGAATTTCTTCTGAAGGTATTTCTCCTTTATTTTCTGTTGAGTCAGTTGAGTAGACATAATTTAGTAATTCTTCTTTTTTGTATAGATTTCCTAAACCTGGAATTCCTCCATAGGCGGCACAGGTTCCCCATGCAATAACAATTTTTGACTTTTCTCTTATTTCATGAATTAAATGTTCATCGTGCTCGTTTCTTATTCCTCCTTCTACTAAGAACACATCTATTCCTTCTGGAATCTCTTTAGGATCTGCCACAATTGGGCCATAAACAATTTCTAAATTTGGCAATACTTCCAATAGTTTCTCGTGTAGGTCTAATAGGGATATGTGGCAACCAGAGCACCCACAGAGTTGGATCATCCCTACTTTAACTGCCAAGATAATCACCCAATAATTTGAATCTATGTGTTGTGTTTTGTGTATTATTTTGCAATTATAAGTGTTTTAAAATCTAAAAAACTAAAATTATTTTAAGTTAAAGCCGAAGAACCCCTCACGTAGGGGCGGTCGTCCTCTCGGTCCCTTGTGGGTTCCCGAGAGAACTCATCCCTTTAATCTTCGGCTTATTCTTTGAGAGGGTTAGGTCCGAGTTTTTCTATTCTTGAGGTCATTTCGTTAACGGCGGAGACGAATTTATCTGCCTCAGCAGCAGACATGAAAAACATATCTATTCTTTCTCCACCGATTCCCAATTCATCTAATAATTGTTGAGTGAACCTAACCCTCTCTTCAGCTTTAAAGTTTCCTGTTTCGTAAGCACATTCTCCTTTTTTTCACCCTACAACCATAACGGCATCGGCTCCCTTCTGGAAAGCTCTTAAAGCATAGGTTATGTCGAATTTACCTGTGCATGGGAGCCTTACGATCCTTACGGTTGCAGGGTATTGCATTCTACTTGTTCCTGCTAAATCAGCAGCCCCGTATCCTCATTGATAACAACAGAAGGCAATAATTACAGGATCCATAGTTGATCACCGAGAGATAATTATTTTATATTTTTTTAATTATTTTGAGTTTCATTAATTTTTTAAATATCTGACTTTATCAGCACCTTTTCGGTGCCTCATCTAAATATAAATCGCTGTTTTAGTTATTGTTTAGTTTTTTGATTATTTTGCTTCTAATTTTTGATGTGCTTCTAAGATACCATCAACAAATGCGATCACTTGCTCGTCTCTGTAGTATCTTAGTTGCATTGCTCCACTTGGGCACGCTCCGGCGCATGCACCACATCCTTTACATGCAACGTCATTAACTTGGGCAATTAAGTGTCCATCTTTCTCTACATAGGTTATAGCGTTGTATGGACACATTTTAGCACAAACTTGGCATCCTCCACAGACATCTTCATCAACAATAGCCCTGATCATCTCTATCTTAAACTGTCCCTGAGCCATTGGTATTGAAACAGCACTTGCAGCCCCTTTTGCCTGAGCCACTGTGTCTGGAATATCCTTAGGCCCTTGAGCAACTCCTGCAATTGCTACACCATCAACTTTCGTGTTGACTGGGGCTAATTTTGGATGTAGTTCTTTGAAGAATCCATCTGGGCTTAATTCTAATCCGAGCATTTTTGCTAATTTTGGATTATCTGGTCTTGGTGATAAACCAGCTGATAACACAACTAAGTCCGCTTCGATCTCTACGATCTCTCCTAATAATGTATCCTCTACTCTAACAAGTAAGTTTTTCGTTTCTGGATCTTCCATTATACAGGCAGGTCTTCCTCTAATAAACTTAACTCCAAATTGTTCCTGAGCTCTTCTATAATATTCTTCATAACCTTTTCCAAAGGATCTGATGTCCATGTAGCAGATGTATACCTCTGTGTTTGGATCGTGCTGTTTCATTAATTGAGCGTTCTTTAAAGCGAACATACAGCAGATTCTTGAACAGTAGTGTTTTCCAACTTTTGCATCTCTTGAACCGACACACTGTATAAACACTACTCTATGAGGATGTTTTCCATCGCTTGGTCTTATTTCATGCCCTCCTGTTGGTCCTGCAGGATTGATCATTCTCTCTAATTCTAAGGTTGTTATAACGTTGTCATAAATTCCATAGCCGTATTCTTCTTTTAATGTACAATCAAATTCATCATAACCAACTGCACAGATAATTGTTCCTACTTTTAGTTTTATCTCTTCTGGTTTTTGATCGTATCTTATAGCTCCTGGACCACAGGCCTTTTCACATAATCCACATCTTATACAGTGTTCCATATCTATTGTATAGACGAGAGGTATTGCCTGTGCAAATGGAACGTAAATAGCTTTTCTTGTCCCTAAACCTAAATCAAACTCGTTTGGAACTTCAATTGGACATACAGCAGCACATGCTCCACAACCAGTGCAAATATCTTCATCCACATATCTTGGTTTTTTCTCTATAGTGACTTCAAAGTTTCCAATGAATCCTTCTACATTTTTAACTTCAGCGTAGGTGATAAGTTCAACGTTGGGGTGGTTTGCAACGCTAACCATCTTTGGGGCCAAAATTCACAGTGCACAGTCATCGGTTGGGAAGGTTTTGGCAAGTTGTGCCATTCTTCCTCCGATGGATGGTTCTTTATCTACAAGATAAACTTTATAACCTTGATCTCCTAAGTCGAGAGCTGCTTGGATCCCTGCGATACCTCCTCCGATAATTAAACAGGATTTATCAACTTCTACAATTTTTTGAGGAACATCTTCTAATCTTTTAGCTCTTTCAACTGCTCCAGCAACTAACTCCATTGCTTTTTTAGTTGCTTTTTCTCTGTCGTTCATGTGAACAAAAGAGCAGTGTTCTCTGATGTTAACGAATTCTAAGTAGTAAGGGGATAAACCAGCATCTTTTATACAGTTTCTAAAAGTTGGCTCGTGTATTTTTGGAGTACACGCTGCAACAACAACTCTATCAAGGTTGTATTCTTTTATTGCCTCTTTAATTAGGTTTTGTCCTGGGTCTGCACACATGAATGGATACGTTTTTGCTACTACTACTCCATCAAGTTTTTCTGCAAAGTCCCTTACTGCTTCACAATCAACGACACCGTTGATGTTTGCTCCACAGTAGCAGACAAATACCCCAACTCTTGGGGACATAGATTCACCTCCAAAGAATAGAAATCACAATCAATTAATTAGGTGGATTCCTATAAAAATATATATTCTTAAACTGACTAATAGAAGTCATTAAACAATCTAATAATTTAAGCAGTAAAGGGCAGTTTTCTGTTAAAAATATTTTAAATTTAATTAAAGTTTTTTGTATCGAAAACTTTATATAGGTAAAGCTGAATATGATTGTTAGGTGCGGGTGGGATAGCGATGAGCCCCCCACCTCATCGCTGATAACCCGCACCGTGAGGAGCCGGCTCCGATGGGTTATCAGAATTTACGGGTTTAACACCCCTCCCCCACACAGATTTTTTATTACATTTTTATTTTTCATCCAAATATTTAAATATTTGAGTATATATTATAAAGGTTTAAGGTAAGATTTAAATACATTGAAATTTAATTAATTAATAGTTAATCAATAATGAAGAAAGATTGCCACATTGTTTTTAATTTTTAAAAGTTTTGAGGGGTAGTATGGTAGAAATTGGTAAATATATTTCAGATGCTTATCATTATGCTATTTCAGACATAAAAAAAGGGTTAGTTGGGGCTCTTCTTTCTTCAATAGCTGGAGCGTTTGGAGCTATTTTTGGAACTCTTCTATCGTTGTATATAATAAGTTATTTAAATCCAGAAGCTTCTCCAATGTCTCTAATCTCAATAGTTTTAATTGCTTGTGTTGGATTTTTAATAGCTCTTATTATTGGTTTTATACTTGATGGATACTATGTTAGAGTTATGAAGACGAGTGTTGAAAATTCAAATACTTTACCAGATTGGAATAATGTAAAAGATCTGCTTGTAAAAGGGTTTTTATATTGGGTTGGAGGATTGATAGTTGGGATTATTTTTTTAATAATTCCATTCTTACTTATTGTATCTGGGATGTTCTTGATGTTTATTCCTCCACTTGGTTTATTGGTTGCTGGAATTGGATTTATTTGTTTGATTATTTCAATGATTGCATATATTTTTTATAGTGGATTGGCTGAGGTAAATTATTCGGTAATTGGTTTTTCTGGATTTTTTGAGTTTAAAAAGATATTTAAGATGATGAATATTGATTATATCCTTCTGGTTATTGTAGTGATTATCTTAACAATTTTAGTGATCTTAATAGTTAATGTGCCTTTTATGATCTTTAAGTTGATATTTGTAGCGAGTTCAATGTCTAAATTAACCATTCTACTTGATATTATTTCAACGGTGGTTTCTTCATTTGTAGGGTTTTTTACTGCGGTGTTTTGTAAGAGGGCTATCGCGTTATTTTATAGGGATAGGGTTAGAATGGATTAATATCTCTTAAATATTTTTATATATTATTATGCTTTTTGCTATTTTATTTATAACCTTTATTTCGCAGTTTGATATTGTGTTATGACGTTTTTAGTATTTTCATAAACCTACATAATATACTACACACTAAATTACGCAAAAAAGTTATATTTTAGTAATTTTATAGAGTATACGTGGGGATTGGAACCATTACAGAATAAAGAAACAATTTCATTTGCAATCGGGGGGAGGGGTAATACTATTTCAATCTTCGCTCTTTTTTACATTTAAAGAGGTTAGGTTCCTTCTTTCCAGTCCTCTAAGTATCTTTTTTGTTCTTCGGTTAATTCGTCAATTTCTATTCCCATGGCGTTTAATTTTAAAGAAGCGATCATTAGATCTTGTTCGTATGGGATGCGATAAACTCTTGGTTCTAATTTTTCATGATTTTTTAGTATGTATTCAGCAGATAGTGCTTGATTTGCAAAACTCATATCCATAACTTCACACGGATGGCCATCTGCACAAGCCAGATTAACCAATCTGCCTTCTCCTAAAAGATAGATTTTTTTATCTCCTAAATCGTATTCTGTTATACATTTCCTAACTTCTTTTACTGATTTTGCCATTTCGCTTAATTCTTTTTTATTAATCTCATTATCAAAGTGTCCTGCGTTAGATAAAATTGCACCATCTTTCATTTTTAATATATGTTCTTTTCTGATAACGTCTTTACAGCCCGTAGTTGTAATAAAGATGTCTCCAATCTCCGCTGCTTTTTCCATTTTCATTACTCTAAATCCATCCATTCTCGCTTCTAATGCTCTTATTGGGTTTACTTCTGTTATAACAACCTCCGCTCCTAAGCCCTTGGCTCTCATAGCAACTCCTCTACCACACCACCCATAACCAGCAACAACAACGGTTTTTCCTGCAATTAATAAATTTGTAGATCTTAAAATTCCATCTAAGGCACTCTGCCCGGTTCCGTATCGGTTGTCAAATAGGTGTTTTGTGTATGCATCATTAACATCCATGACTGGAAATTTTAAAGCTCCTTCTCTTTCCATTGCCTTCAATCTAATGATTCCAGTTGTTGTTTCCTCACAACCGCCCATTATATTATCCAAGAGTTCAGTTCTCTTTGTATGTAATAAAAATATTAAATCGCAACCATCGTCTATAACAATATCTGGTTTGTGGTCTAAAACTTTATTTAAATTTTCGTAATATTCTTCAACTGTCTCCCCTCTCCATGCATAAACATGCATTCCTTTTTTAGCACATGCAGCGGCAACATCATCCTGAGTAGATAAAGGATTACAGCCAGTTATAGCAATTTTTGCCCCTCCCTCCATTAATGTTTCTGCTAAAACAGCCGTCTTTGCTTCCAAATGTAAAGCCATTCCTATCGTTATTCCTTTAAATGGTTTTTCTTCTTTGAATCTTTCTCTAATTAATCCTAAAACAGGCATGTGTTGTTTTGCCCATTGTATTTTTTTCTCTCCATCTTTCCATAGGTTTATGTCTTTAACTGCATACATTTTACTCACCATTCAGATGTTCTATCCTAATTATGAAAAAATAATAAAACAATAGATAAAATAATTAAAATAATAATATTTTATCTAATGATTTAAAATATAATGATTTAATCCTTGTTCTTTAATTTTATTCTTTATTTAGTTCATCCAATAATGTGTCGCACAGGTTAATAACATCTTTTAAACTTTCTTTTAAGACCTCTAAAGGATCTGTCCCTTCTTCTGTAATTATGGTCATTTTTGGATTTGAGATGTATCTCCCAGTTTCAGGGTGGAGTAGAGGATGATCTATTGAGTATGAGGCCATTTTTACTCCTTTTTTTGTTAGTAAAATATTTTTTAAAAGATTTGGAAGGGAGTGATCTTCGTTTATAAGCTCAACTTCTATTAAATTATCTTTTCTCTCTAATATTCTGACTTCCATTTTTATCCCTCCAAAAGTTCTTTTTTGGCTAAATTTATATCTTTATTTAGTACGATTTTCCCTTCTTCTTCTCTAAATATTCCTTTCTCTAAGGCCTCTTCAATGATCATATCAACAGGTTTTTTTGTAATGTATGATGATAGGATCACTAAATTTTTAACGGGTTTAGATCCTAATCTTGAAAATCGTAGTTCTTGTGATAGTTCTTGAAGTTCTTTTAATATTTCGTTAAACTTGTTAATATCAATATCTGTTCTTATAGCGTTTTCCTCTTCTTCATATAAAACCTTATATCCTAATGTTTTTAAGGTTTCCATTACCAACTGTTTGTTTACTGGATATTTTAATTCAAATAGTCGATATTTGTATAACCCTTCTTCATCTTTTTGATATTTCCTTTTGATTTTTTCCATAACTTCTCTAACTGTTCTGTAATTGTCTTTTAAAACATCTTTATCATATCCAAATACGTGAACTCTCACTCGATCTCCTTTTGATTCAACTGTGCAGTCAAGTTCCATCTTTGATATTGTTTCGCATAGTTCTAATAGTTCTTCATCGCAACTAACTTTTGATGAAATGGTTTTTTTCATTGATCTTCACCTAAATGGTCTTTCGTCATTAGCTAAATTAATTAATAAATTAATTAATGTTTGTCATTTTATTTCTAATTTTAAATCTGCCTATGAAGGTTGTCGATGTTTTATTTAATTGTTATGATTCTGTTTATAACTTTGTTGGTATATATTGATGATACATAAGATTATGGCATATCTATTATGATAGTGTTATAATGCTGTCTTCTATATATTTTAGTGTTTAGGCAAAAAAGTTTAAAAGAGAAAAAAGAATGATAATGAATAACAAAAGGTGATAAGACAAAAATAATAAATGGGAAAACTTAAACTGGTGATGGATGTGAGTGAATTGGAAAGATCGCTTGAAATTATAAAGAGAAACACATCTGAAATTATAACTGAGGATGAATTAAAAGAAGTTTTAAAAAAAGATAGTAAATCGGCATATATTGGATTTGAGCCGAGTGGTAAAATACATTTAGGACATTATCTTCAAATAAAAAAGATGATTGATTTGCAGAATGCAGGATTTGATATTATAATACTTCTGGCTGATTTACACGCTTATCTAAATCAGAAAGGAGAACTTGAAGAGATAAAAAAGATAGGGGATTATAACAAAAGGGTCTTTGAGGCAATGGGGTTAAGGGCAAAATATGTTTATGGAAGTGAATTCCAGCTTGATAGTGATTATACTCTAAACGTCTATAAATTGGCTTTAAAAACTACCTTAAAAAGAGCAAGGAGAAGTATGGAACTTATAGCGAGAGAGGACGAAAATCCGAAGGTTGCTGAGGTTATCTATCCAATTATGCAGGTTAATGATATTAATTATTTAGGGGTTGATGTTGCAGTTGGAGGGATGGAGCAAAGAAAGATACACATGTTAGCAAGAGAACTTCTTCCAAAAAAAGTGGTTTGTATTCACAATCCCGTCTTAACTGGTTTAGATGGAGAAGGAAAGATGAGTTCTTCAAAGGGAAATTTTATAGCTGTTGATGACTCTCCAGAGGATATTAGGGCTAAAATAAAGAAGGCATACTGTCCTGCTGGAGTTGTTGAAGGAAACCCAATTATAGAGATAGCTAAATACTTCCTTGAGTATCCTTTAACCATAAAAAGGCCTGAAAAATTTGGTGGAGATTTGGTTGTTAATGATTATGAAGAACTCGAAAGTTTGTTTGTTGGTAAAAAATTGCATCCTGTTGATTTGAAAAATGCTGTGGCAGAAGAGATTATAAAGATCTTAGAACCAATTAGAAAGAAATTGTAAATTTTCGAATATTCTTATATATGCTCTTGATTACCTCTTTTTTATATTCATGCATTAGACGATTATTATATCACTATATTTTTTCTTTTTTTCTTTTTCCTTTATTTCTTTTAGGGAGTTGGGATCTGATTCTGCAACTATTATATCTCCGAACTCTTTGTATTCATTTTTATTTTTATTGATGTGTTCGTTTATTCGATGTTTTTCTTCAACTTTGCAATTATTTTCGCTAATAACATTCTTATTAATAACTTGGTCTTTTATTGTTGTTTGTATTTGATTTTTCTGTTTTTGCTCTTGATTTGGAAGGGTTTTGTATCTAATTTTAACAATAATTTCTCCTTCCCCTTCATCTTTATCAAATGGTAGATTTATCTTTGTAGTATCGTTAGATAAAACTTCTAATGAAACATTTTTGTCTCCTAAATAAATATCAACATAAGAGATTAAAACATCTTTTGGATTTTGAATTGAGAGGACTATCTTTTCTTCCATAGTTATCTACCTAACTGCTTTTATTATGATTATTGGATTTTTTGCTAAAAACATATGCCCAGAAGGGATTTTTTTAGCATAAGAAATGGAAACATTAACAGCATTAACATTATAGCCCTTAGCTTCTAACTTATTTATTATTTTAACCGCATTCTCTAAGACAATTGTGTTAGCAACAATATGATTTATTTTCTTTTTATCTAAAATTTCAATTATCTTTTCAATATTTTTTGTCCCTCCTATAAAAGCTTTATTAAACTTTAATTTATCTAAAACATCCTCTGCTCTTCCTTTTATAATCTGGCAGTTTTTAATATTAAATTTGGCTAAATTTTGTTGAGTTAGTTCAATTGCATCATCTAAATAATCAATAGCATAAACGAACTTGCATCTTTTTGCTATTTCAACTGTCATTCCTCCACTTCCACAGCCAATATCAACAACAACATCATCTTTATTTAAGTTTAATTTTCCAATACTCACAGCCCTAATCTCCTCTTTTGTTATTGGAACTCCTTCTCTTCTTATAAAGTTTTCATCTGGAATCATAACTAACACCCAACATATTTCATTTTATTTTCATTTTATTATTTTTATTTTATTAATAAACATAGTTGATAATGCAAATATATTGATGATATGTTAATAATTTGAGTTTTAGATTAAGTTTTATGGAGGGAACATATAAATACAAAATGTCAATTAAAATAAATAAAAATAAAAAAATAAAAGAAGAAGTAATAACAAAGAAAGATAAAAAAGAAAAGATAAGTAGGAGAGGAGGCAAGATATGTATTCAATAAGATTATTTAAAATTATGGGAATTCCGATCGAATTGCATATAACGTTTATTTTATTTTTGATCATTATAGTTGCATTTTCAATCATTTATGACAGTATCTTTTGGGCTATTCTTTTTATCTTATTATTTGTGTCTGTTGTTTTACACGAGTTGGGGCATAGTTATGTAGCCAAGAAGTATGGGGTGAGGATAGAAAAGATCTTGCTACTGCCTATTGGTGGAGTGGCAATGATGGATAAAATTCCAAAAGAAGGAGAATTGAAGATAGGAATAGCTGGCCCATTGGTAAGTTTTGCTATTGGAATCAGTTTGCTGGTTATTTCAAGATTTTTTGATGTGAATGTTGATGGGTATCCTCTCCTATACACGTTAAGTTTATTAAACCTTATACTTGGGGGTTTTAATTTAATTCCTGCTTTTCCTATGGATGGGGGAAGGATATTAAGAGCCATATTATCAAAAAAATACGGATATTTAAAGTCAACGAAAATTGCAGTAAATATTGGAAAGATTTTGGCATTGATAATGCTTTTACTTGGGCTTTTATCTATGAACGTGATGTTGATCTTGGTTAGTTTGTTTGTGTATTTTGGAGCTGAGCAGGAGGGTAAGGTTGTAGAAGTTGACGAAGTGTTTAAGAATATCAAGGCGAAGGATATTATGACTCCGAATCCAATATGTGTAAGTCCAGATATGAGCATAGAAGAGTTTTTGGATTTCATGCTTAAACATAAATATTTTGGTTATCCTGTGGTTGAGGATGGAAAGTTAGTTGGGTGTATTGGAATAAATAACATTCATAAGAAAGATGGAATTGTTAGGGATTATATGGAAGATCCGGTTTTGGTTGATGAAGATGAGGATATAAAGGAGGTATTAAAAAAGATGAGTCATGTGGATAGAGTATTTGTTGTAAAAAATGGAAAACTGGAGGGAATAATCTCTAAAACAGATATTTTAAGGGCAATGAATATATTGGAGTTGAAAGAGGAGTTAGATAGTCAATTGAATTAAAAATTGGGAAAAAGAACCAAATATTTCATAAAATAACAAAATAATATAATTAAATGAACGATTTAAATGTTAAAATAAAAAGCAATATGGGTTTTTTATTAATTTTAATTGTTGTTATTATTGATTTTATTTTTTACTCTTCTTTTTTCTGTGGTTGTTTCCATTCCATATATCCACATTTTCCACAAGAGAATCTGTTTAAGTGTTCAGCCATAAAAACACCTGGGCCACATTTTGGACACATCTTTTTTAATCTAATGACTTTATCTCCTTCTATCTTATAATATTTGTATTTCGCGGTTTTTTTACCCTTCGTCATTATTCTCCCTCCTCAGCTACTGTTTCTTCCTCTATTTTATTTTTTCTTAAAATGTGTTCTCTCTTAACTAATTTTAACATCTCCTCGTTGTCATACAATTTAGCGTATCCCCTTGCTCTTTGCATTCCTGCTTCTTCAACGATCTTTTCAACTATCAATAGATCTTTATTTGCATTCAATATTGCGGCTAATTTTAGTTTGACCTCTTTGAATGTTGGTGTTGGGCCGTCGTGGTCTACTATAAATCTATACTCTGTCCTTTTCAATAGTGGGTTGTATCTGTCTGACAATATTTTTATTTCCATCTTTATCCCTCTCATCTATTTTTTTGAATTTTTTTAGTATGTTGTCAATTTCTTGTTTTAATTTTTTATCTATTTTTAAAACAACTATTCCTTCGTTAGGTTGTCCGTATAGAACATAATGTCCTTCTGGATAGTATTTTATTACAGGTAGTGTGAGTAAGTCCTCTTCACCATCAACTAATATCGCATTGTTCTTATCATTTATCGTGGATAGATATTTAATACTTTCTATTGCTTCATTGGATATGCATCCAGCAGGATTTTTTATTTTAATGACCTTCTTAAATTCATGGTTTATTTTAATGGGAATGTTTCTTCGGGTTTTTAGATCAAAAATTGATAGTTTTGGAATTATTCCGTTTTCGATTACTGTTTTTGTAACGATGTCTCCAACGGTAATGATGTCTCCATCTATGTGAGGAAGTGTTTTATATACTTTTCCGAAGGGTTTTTTTAGTAGATCTCTTAACTCTTCTGGGAGGATTAGCATGATGATTCCTCTTATTCTTTAACGCTTAATGCATATTTTCCCTTGATTTCTATTCCTGCTTTTTTTGCAATTTCTGATTTTTGTGGATTTAATACAATTAAAAGCCCGATCCAATTTTCACTTGTTGGAGAGTGGCATATGGGACATGTTTCATCATTTGTTAAATATTTACACTTTAAACATGCTCTCATAGGATCACCTTAATCACTTTCCTTCTGTTCTTTTTTAGTTTTTTCTTCTTCGATCCATTCTAATTTTCCTAAATATGGTTGTCTCATAGTTAAAGCGATCTTGCTACCCCTCTTTCTTTCTGCTTTTAAACTGATCGCGACGATTCTTGCCCTAACATAATCTCCAATCTCTAAAACTTTTCCGGTCTCTTTTCCGATTATTGCTTCTCTCTTTGGATCGTAGGATACGTAATCATCCATTATTTGTGAAACGTGAACTAAACCATCCAAGGGCCCCAATCTTACGAAACTTCCAAACTCTACAACATCTACAACTTCTCCTTCAACGAGTTCATACATTTCAGGCAGATAGACGAGTGTTTCGAATATTACGGGATGATAGGCCGATCCATCTCCATGAACGACTTTTCCATCTCCAATATCTTTAATATCAACAATAGATAAGACAAATCCAATATCTTTATCCAACCTTCCTTCGTATTTTTCCATTAGTATTTTTTTTATCGTCTCTTTTAGGTCTTTTCCGAACTCTTCTGGAGGAACTTTAACTACATCAGCAATCTTCAATATTTTATACATTATAAATCACCACCTTGTTGATCCTGATAAAATTGTATCTTATGTTTGTTATGTGTTAAAAAAGAGGAATTTTTAGTTTATAATAATTATAAAAATAAGATTATAAAAAGGGACACTTAATAATTGTCGTAGAGGGGGTATTTATATTTAACTATTTTTTATTTTTAGGTTTTTATCCTTGAATGTTTTATGGTATTAAATATTTTTATTTAATATTTTTATTTTATAGTTTTATAGGTTGAGTTTTTATAATTTATCGTTATTATCCCACAAACGAAAAGTATATATATGAGAAAAAATTATTGTAGAGAGTGCCTGCAAGATTTGAGAGGGCCCGTAGCCTAGCCTGGATAGGGCACCGGCCTTCTAAGCCGGGGGTCGGGGGTTCAAATCCCCTCGGGTCCGCCATTTTTAAATTTTAGTTTTTCTATTTTTTATTACTTGCTCCGGTGGTGTAGTCCGGCCAATCATGCGGGCCTTTCGAGCCCGCGACCCGGGTTCAAATCCCGGCCGGAGCATCATATTTTAAAATAATCTATTAATATATTGGGATATTATATTTGGGTTTTAATTAACTCCCTTATGTATTATATTTTTTATCTTTTGTTATTTTATTTTTGCTAAATTTTTAATTTTTCCCTATATTTTACTTTTTTTATTTTATTCCTCGCAGTTAATTAGATCATCTAACGTGTTTATATTTTTAAATATTTTTTTACTTTCGTCTAATGTTTTGGAGTTGATGTATTTTGGATTTAAATGAGAGATGAAATACCTAATTGATAGATTTTTCTGTTCCATGATTATTTTATTTAAAATTGGCATAGAATCTCGACTATATAATGCAAATAACGGCTCAATGTATCCGTTTTCATGTCTTGGAATTATGCACAAGTTGTTATCTCTCTCAGCAAATTTTATATTGGATATTAGAGTTTTAACTGCCTTTTTAGTTATATAAGGGCAATCACAAGGCAGAACTAAAAACCATTTAGCATTTAAAACTCTCATTCCACATAAGATCCCCATTAATGGCCCCATATTCTCGACTAAATCAAACGAAATTGAGCATCCATATGTTAACATATGCTTTTTTTCTAATTCAATATCCACAGAGTTTTTAGCAAATACAGTTGTAAATGGGATCTTCAAACTCTTTAAAATATCTGATGGATAGTTGATAAGATACTTTCCTTTAAATATTCTAAATGGTTTCTTTCCACCTATTCTTTCTCCTTTACCTCCTGATAATATTATTCCCGAAATGATAAACATCACCTAATTTATGACTTATTAAAATTTACAATAAATTACTCTAAAAAGTTCTTTTTAAGTAGCTGAGTGCAATATTATTAAAATATATTATCAAAATTAAGCAACATTAAATTAGATTAAAATTAAATTAGGTGATATATAAAATATAATGGATTTAATCGATCCTCTGACAAAAACACTATATCCTGATATAAATTTAAAGACCGGTGATAGAGATGATTACAGTTAAAGTTAAAAATCTAACAAAAAAATACGATAACTTTAAAGCATTAGATAAGGTTTCATTTGAAGCAAAGAAAGGAGAGATATTGGGAATCGTTGGAAAAAGTGGGTCTGGAAAGTCAACACTAATAAGGATTTTAAGGGGTAGTTTGGACTATGATGAGGGAGAAGTTGAGATTTTAGGTAGGAAAAATAACTTTAAAGAAATTACAGCCATACACTTGCAGAGAAACTTTGCACTGTGGGCAGAGCCAGTTATAAACAACATAATTAGAAAACTCTATGCAGTAAGAAATAATGCTGATGAACAACTGCCACTTGAAGAGGAGTGGAAGGATTATGAAGAGAAGGCAATGGAGATTTTAAAATTAGTTGGTTTAGAGCATAAAAAAGATGCATTTGCTAATATATTAAGCGGAGGGGAGAAGCAGAGATTAATCTTAGGAAGGCAGATAGCTAAGATCTATGAGAAAGGAGAGGGTGTTTTATTATTGGATGAACCAGCAACAATGGCATGTCCTTCATCAAAGCAGAAGTTATTAGATGTTATTAAAAATATTAGAGATAAGTTAGGAATAACAGTTATAATAACGTCCCATTTACCGGAGATACATAGGTATTTGTGTGATAGGTTGATCTTGTTAGAGGATGGAAGAGTTAAGATGGATGGGGATGTTGAAAGTGTCTTAAATGAATTTTTAAAAGAGATGAAACCTCCATATAAAAGAACTCCAAACATAAAAGATAATTCAATAATAAAATTAAAAAACGTATCTAAGAGGTATTATGTTGTTAAAGGAGGGGAGACATTAAATTTAAAAGACATTTCATTTGAAGTTAAAGAGGGAGAGATCTTATCAATTATTGGACCGAGTGGGGTTGGAAAAACAGTTATTATGCGACTAATGGCGGGTTTGGAGTTGCCGGATAAAGGAAAAATAGAGGTTGATGGTGTTGACTTAACTAACTATGGATGGGAGAGAATAAATCTCAGAAAAAAGATAGGGATTATGCATCAGGAGTTTTCTCTCCCATATTACCAAACAGTTGAAAATTTATTAAAGTATAGATTAGGACTTAAAGGAGAAAAAGCCATTGCTCATGCTAAAACAAAGGCAGAAGAGCTTGGATTATCTCCAAAAGTTGTGGATGCAATATATCAGCTGATAGATGTTCCAGAATCAGAAAGAATCTCTAAGTTGCAGAAGATGGGCTTGACTGAGGATGTTATATACAAACTCTTCCCTCCTATCGTTGAGAACTTTAATCCAGTGGAAATATTGGAGGCATTAGATTTAGGTAAAGATGTTTTGAATAAAAAAGTTGGAGAATTGAGTGGAGGACAGAAGGTTAGAGTAGCAATGGCTTTACAGTTAATAACAAAACCAAAAATCCTATTTTTAGATGAACCGTTTGGAGATCTGGATCCAATTACTTTAAGAGATGTGGCAAATTATTTAAAGAAAATAAATGAGAAATTTGGCACTACGATAGTTTTAGTATCACATTGTGTAGATTTTATTAAGGAGATAAGTGATAGGGCCATTTTACTGGATGAGAATAAACTTGTTATGGAAGGAGATCCAAATGAGGTATGTGAGGAGTTTGTAAGAAGGAGTGAAGCAAAGTTTCTGAATTCGCTTTAAAATTATGAATTTTATTTTTTTTGTTTATGATTTGGATTTCACATGATAGAATAATATTTATAAGATTTAGGCAGTAGATTATTAAAATTAATTAGGATAAAGCAATAAAAGTAATAATTACCTTGTTAAATGGTGGTAGATAATGAATAATTTTAATGATATAATTGAAAAAATGCTAAAAGGGGAGATAAAACCTTATCAACTGGATAAACTATTTGGTGCTAAGATTGCAACTGAACTTAGAAGGAAGTTTATAGAAAAAAAAGTTGGTGTAGAGTTTGAGCATATTGCCAATTACACCATAGATGAAGAGATGGCCATGAAAAAGAACATAGAAAATATGATTGGAGCTATCCAAATTCCTTTAGGTTTTGCAGGCCCATTAAAAATAAATGGGGAGTATGCAAAAGGGGACTTTTATATCCCTCTCGCAACTACTGAAGGAGCTTTGGTAGCTTCTGTGAATAGAGGATGTTCGATAATAACAAAATGTGGAGGGGTAGATGTTAGGGTTATTGATGATAAGATGACAAGAGCCCCCTGCTTGAAAACAAAAAGTGTTGTAGATGCAATGAAGGTTAAAGATTGGATCTTGGAGAATTTTGAAAGGATAAAAGAGGTTGCTGAATCAACCACGAGGCATGGAAAGTTAGTAAGGATAGATCCTATCTTGATCGTTGGAAGAAATATCTATCCAAGGTTTGTATTTAAAACAGGAGATGCTATGGGTATGAATATGGTTACTATTGCCACAGAGAAGGCATGTGAGTTTATTGAAGGTGAGTTAAGAAATGAGGGGGTATTTGTTAAGACGGTTGCTGTTAGTGGAAATGTATGTGTTGATAAGAAACCAAGTGGAATGAATTTGATAAACGGAAGAGGAAAAACGGTCGTTGCAGAAATTTATTTAAGTGAAAAAGAGGTTAATAAATACTTAAAAACTACACCGGAAGCAATAGCTGAGGTAAATCGTTTAAAAAACTATATTGGATCTGCTGCAAGTAATAGCATGGGCTTTAACGCTCATTATGCCAATATTGTTGGAGCTATTTTTTTAGCCACTGGACAGGATGAGGCACACATAGTTGAAGGAAGTTTAGGCATAACTATGGCAGAGGTTGAAGATGAAGGGTTGTATTTTTCAATAACTCTTCCAGATCTACCTTTGGGAACTGTTGGTGGAGGAACTCGAGTGGAGACGCAGAGAGAGTGTTTAGAGATGCTTGGGTGTTATGGAGATGGTAAGGCGTTGAAGTTTGCGGAGATTGTTGGGGGAGCTGTGTTGGCTGGGGAGTTGTCTCTGCTTGGAGCGTTGGCTTCTGGACATTTAGGAAAAGCACATCAAGAACTTGGTAGATAATATGAAGGGAGCTTATTCAATGATGGTAGCAATTGATTCATTAAAAGAGGTATTTAACATAAAAGAGATTTTAATGAGTCCTATAAGGAATAAAAAAGTAGTTTTATTTGTTAGTGCGGTTTTTGTTTTCTCTTTGGCTCTTTCTTATGTATTAATTGCAAATGTAAGTTATTTCTCTTATTTGGGAAATATGGTGTTTCAGGCATTTCAAGAGAGGGTAGAGGACTTAAAAATATCAATAAATGAGTCCTCCCTCTATATAATTTTAGCAATCTGGAAGAACAACTTAACCGTGTGCTTTTTGAATTATATAATCGGTTTTTTATCTCTCTTTGTTGTTGTGGTAAATTCTTATATTTTATCTTATGTTCTCTATAAATTTGGCTTAAAAACTTTCATATTTTTGGTTTTGCCCCACGGAGTTATTGAGATCCCTGCTTTGATCCTTTCGGCCTCTGGAGGTATACTATTGAATATTGGAATTATCAATTTTTTAATAAATATAAAGTTTGGAGAGAGCAGGGAGGTTTTATACTATATAAAAGAGTCGTTAAAACTTCTCTTACTATCTATAATTCTGTTTCTGATCGCTGGAATTGTTGAAGGAACTATAACTTTTAAGATAGCAAAGTTGATGTTTTCCTGAATAAAAAAGATGGTGGGGTAATAAAGGAAATAATGAATAAGAAAAGATCTTTAAAATAAACCAGAAAACTAAAAAATAAAACTAAAAAATAAAATATAGAATAAAAAATACGGAAAATAGGAAAATATATTTCGTTTATCCTCTTGGTTCTTTTGCTTTTGGTCTTAAACCTCTATATCCGCATTTTCTACATTTTGTAGCTCTCCAGGGGTTTCTTGCATTACATCTCATACATATTTTTTTCATGAACATTCTCTTCATTGCTTCTTCGAATGGCATTTTCTCACCTTTGAATTGTTTAAGTTATAGTTAATATAATCGTTCTGGATTTCAATAATCTCCGCCGAGTTTTTGGCATTGGAGTATCTCTCTAATAATTCATAATTAACCTTTATAAATGTTTCTGTCCATTTGAAGCATGAGGTTAGATTTAATGCATCTTCTTTAAAATTTGTGATATAGAGAGACGCGATAAATGCTTCGATTGTAGATAGCATGCAGGGCTTTCCATAGTTTATTGGATTGCATGCAATTAAAAACGGAAGAGATCTTTGATTTTTGAATCGAAACTTTCTAAACATGATTTCTGCCTCTTTCCACGAGCAATCTAAGGCAGTTATTCCAAATTTTTCTACTAAGGATCTATCCTCTGGAGATAATGCTTTTTCTGCATAGGGGTTTAATATTATTGAGTTTTTTGGAATTTTATAAGGTGTTTTTATCAATACTGCCTTGTTCATCCTTATCATTTTTAAAGATGTGCATTTTTTTGGATTACATTGATTTGCATGATATATAAAAAGTTTTGACATTTTAATCCCCAGAATTTTATATTTGCTATTTTTGGTTTTACTATTCTATTTTAGTATTTATTTTTGGTTTTAATTATCTGATATATTTCCAAATATATTATTATTCAGTTTTATTTTATTTTTTGTTTTGTACTATCATAGGATACAGATAAAGTCATCTTAAATAGTATGCAAAAAATTTTTATAATAATAACATATAATAGATTGATAATTTTTGAGTTTGATCAGTTGTTGTTTTGTTTTTAAATATTTTTAGGTTGGTGAAGTGGAATGGTGAGTAAAGATAAAAAAATTAAATATATATTAATTTTTGTATCATTCTTGATCTCAATAACGTGTTATGCCTATTTTTTTCCAGAGGTTCAATTTTCAAAAAATAGCAAAGATACATTAACCATTTATGCGTGTGGTGGTTCTACTGAAATGTTAAACAAGATCGATAAACTCTTTGAGGAGAAATATCACTGCAAGATCAACTTAATTTCAAGCAATACAGTTGAGTATTTAAATCTTTTGACACATGTAAAGAAGGGAGATATTGTAATATCGCGATCTACCGAAACACCAGTGTATTTGAAGGATTTGGGAGCAGTTGACAATTACAGCATAGCTTACTTCACTACTTGGGATATTGTCGTCAGAAGAGGAAATCCAAAGCATATAAAAACAATCAACGACCTTTTAAAACCTGATGTAAAGGTTTTAACAGCTTCTGGAGCGTCTATAAATGAGTATGGAATATTTAATCAAAAAAGTTGGAGTTTTGTTTCTGAGTTATATGATAAATCATATAAGGACTTTAATTGTAGAAGAGCTATGTTAAAATACTTTTTAGATGGATATGGGGACGCTTGTATCGTTGAAGATAGATTAATACACGATCTCCACGTGGAAGATGATGTTTCAACAATAAAAATTCCATGGAAGTTTTATTATCTCCAATCAAGTGTTTTCAGCATATCCATGTTAAAGTATTCAAAGCATAGAGAGTTGGATGAGAAGTATATTGATTTTATCCTCAACAACGATACGGTAAAGAAGATAATGGAGAGTTATGGATATATTCCTGTTAATACAAAAGAAGGAAAATATATTTTAAGGAGATATTATGAGTCCCAGCAGTAATAATATTGAAAATATGAAAAAAAGCATGAGAGTTGATATAAAGTTGATTGTTAGAAGTTATTTATTTTTATTGATAAAATGGACATTTTTCTTTTTAGTAGTTCCCGGAATTTTTGTATCTATATTATTCTGCCCCTATGTTATTCCGTTTATTTACTGTGATGTCTGTCCAGTTTATTTTTGCCCGATGAAAATTTTTAGGATTCCTTTTTTAATAGTTGCCTTTTTTTATGTGCTATTATCTAAAAAAAGATTTTATACTATCTGTCCAGCTGGAACTCTTCAGGATGTTATAATTAGCATCAATAAAAAGACATTGAATAGGATTAAATTGCTAAATGTAGTTCAGAGGAATATGTTAAAGGTTGTTAGGTATATGTTTCTTGTCGTTGCTCTTATTCTTGTAGTTATCTTTAATGATCCGCGGTATATAGATCCTTATCATACATTTTCGATAGAGGGGTTAATGTATGAGAATATATTTTATTACATTAGATTGTCAATAATAGTGTCAATTTTTATTCTTGCATTTTTTATTCCAAGATTTTGGTGTAAAATATGTCCTTTTGGGGCACTAATTTCACTAATTTATTTAACATATAACAAAATATGTGGATTTGTTCAAATGTTTAAGATTAAAAACAATAAAAAATAATATAACTTGTAATTTTTAATAATGGTAATTCTTTTTTATTTATTAAAATTATCATTTCCGATTATCCTAACCATAGCAATACCCTAACTGCTAATAAACACTTACGTGTAATTATTATGTAATTATATATTAATTATCCATAATTTCTAATTTTTTGATGAGAAAGAATATTGATTTATATATCTCTTTGCTATTTATGATTATCCAACAATAAAAATCTTCGATAAAGTTTATTGTGGTGGATCATGATCTCAGAAGAAATTTTCAGAATTTTAAGAAAGCAGAGATACCAGATAGATAACCACACGGCTGTAAAGTTATGTGGATGGGTTAGAAAAAAAATGTTAGAAGATAAAAACTGCTATAAATCAAAATTTTATGGAATAGAGACGCATAGGTGTATTCAATGCACTCCCTCAGTTATCTGGTGTCAGCAAAATTGCATCTTTTGCTGGAGAGTGTTACCACAGGACATCAATATTGGCTTAAAAGATGCTAATTTAAAAGAACCAAACTGGGAAGAGCCAGAGATTGTGTTTGAAAAGATAATTAATATGCATAGAAGGATAATTATGGGATATAAAGGGGTTTTGGATAGGGTGGGAGAAAAAAAGTTTGAAGAGGCGTTAAATCCGAAACATGTTGCAATTTCTCTATCAGGAGAGCCGACATTGTATCCTTATCTTGACGAGTTAATACAGATCTTTCATAAAAAAGGATTTACAACGTTTGTTGTTTCAAATGGTATTTTAACTGAGATTATAGAGAAGATAGATCCTACACAACTGTATATATCCTTAGATGCCTATGATTTAGAAAGTTATAGGAAAATATGTGGAGGAAAGAGAGAATACTGGGAGTCGATACTAAATACCTTAGATATTTTAAAGGAGAAAAAAAGGACATGCATAAGAACTACCTTGATTAGAGGATTTAATGATGACATTTTAAAGTTTGTTGAGTTGTATGAGAGGGCTAATGCCCATTTTATTGAGTTAAAGTCATATATGCACGTTGGATATTCTCAAAGGAGATTGAAAAAGGATAACATGTTAGAGCATAGTGAAATAATAAAGTTAGCCAGGGAGTTGGATGAAGGCAGTGATTATGTATTTATAGATGATAGTGAGGAGAGTAGAGTTGCCCTTTTACAGAATAGGAATAGGAAGATCGATCCAAAAATAAAAAAGTGAGTGGGTTGTTATCTTCTATGTTAAATTTTTATTCGATTTTGAATCCGTTATTTTTATAATATATTTAAAAATAATTTAAGATATTTAACAGTGAATAACAACTGTTGGATAATCTTTAAAAAATTAAAATTATATACTAACTTTAATTAAATTGCAATTAATAATATATTTAGTTAGTATTCTATTTAATTTATTAATTTATTATTTAATTTATTAGCGTCCAGTTATTGTATTTGGTTTATTGAATTTAGTTTGGTTATGTTTAATTTATAACAAAACAAACTTTGGAGGAGGGTAAATATGGATAAAATCAAAAAGATAGAGATAAATGAAACGTTTTGTAAGGGATGTGATATATGTATTTTAGTTTGTCCAAGGGGCGTATTTGAAAAATCCAAAAAATTAAATAAGAGGGGAGTTTATCCTCCTATTCCTAAAAACCCAGAAAAATGCACATTTTGCAATCTTTGTATTTTACAATGCCCAGATCAGGCAATCTCAATAGATCAAGATTAATTTTTTTAATAATGGATACCTAAACTTTTTAATAAGTAATAATAAAAATGATAAATACTCATAATCAAAAACGTAAAATATTCAAGAAACCATCAAAGAACTTTTCATACTTATATTCAATACTTTGCTACATCTAATCTATGAAATTTGTTAATAAATAAAATAGATCCTAAATGAATTTTTAAACAACAAATTGTTAGAGATGGGACGATGATTCAAATAACGGTAATTCAAATAGACAATTACGGACCTTGGACAGTTACTCCAAATCCAAGAAGAGAGAGCGATTTACAAGCATTACAGAGTAGATTATACGCTGATTTAAATCTGATGTTTGGATCACATAAGGGACTTGTCTTTTACACAAGATTTGACAATTTAATTGCTATAACTAACGGGATAGATCTTCTAACCCACAAGAGAATACAAGAAAGTATAAGAAATCGTTATCCTTTTACTGTTAGTATGGTTATTGCCTCTGCTGAAACACCTTACGAAGCCCAAAAATTAGCTACCAAAACACTTCAGGAATATGGAAGTGCCCAGGATGAAAATAGGAAGGAAGTTTTAGACGTTGCTAATGAGTTGGTTATGGATGGTTATGTTCAAATAGCTCACATAGATATAAATAACATCACTGGGACTTTAACAGATATTGTAAGTGCATATGACACTTATGTGAACGTTAATAGGGTTAAGTTGGCATTAATGGAAGAGTTATTAAATTACAATGCCTTAATGTTTTTTATTGGAGGAGATAACTTTATGTCTCCTTCCAATGGAATGAGTGAAGAGGATTTTATAGATATATTTAATAGAATAAATGAAAAATATGGAATCGAGTTGAAGGCAGGAATAGGGATAGGAAAAACTGCTGAGGATGCTTCAAATTTGGCAGATCTTGGATTAGAAAAAATAAGAGGAAAGGTTGTTAATAAAAACGTATGCACTTTAAGGCAGGATGATTTCTTGGAGTCAAAAATGGGTATTGGAAAGATATATCATCCACAAGTTTAAGGGGTTAAAGATGGCTGATAAAATTAATAAAATTTTAGAAATGAACAATTCAAAAAAAGTTGTTTTAGCCCCTATGGCAGGAATCACAGATGGAGAGTTTTGTAAACAGTTTAAAAACATGTTTGCCATTACAACATTGGGAGGATACAATATAGATCTCACAACATATAAGGCGGGATTAAAAATAGAGCAAAGAGGAAGAAAGGAATTTTTAATAGATTTAAATAATTTTAATGAGTATATTGTAGATCAGATAAAAAAAGCGAGGGAGAGTAATTCATTGGTATCTGTTAATGTCAGATTTTTTGATATTGAGGAAGCATATGGAAGGTTGGAGGTCATTGCAAAGCATGCAGATATTGTGGAGGTTAATTGTCATTGTAGGCAGAGGGAGATAACTTCTTTAGGGCTGGGTCAGGAGTTAATGCGAGATGTTAAAAGATTGGAGAGGTTTTTAGAAGAGATAGGTTCATTAAATGTCCCAATATTTTTAAAGATTCGTCTAAATTATATTCCAATAGATAAACTAATTAAGAATTTAGATGTAGTTAAAGATTATTTTACTGGTTTACATGTTGATTGTTTCTATCCTGGAAAACCTTATGCTGATCTCTCTTCATTAAAAATACTCTCAGATCACTTCAAAGATAAAGTAATAATTGGAAATAATTCGGTTGATTCATTAGAAAAGGCCTTAGAGATGTTAAAATATGCTGATTTTGTATCTGTTGCAAGGGCTGTTTTAAATGGGAAAATTGACTGGATAAAAGAGTTTAACAAGATGTTTTAAGTTTTAGGTTTTATTTTTTGATTTTTGCTGTTTAAGTTTTTTGAATTCAGAAGCTAACGTGTTAAACATTTCTTTGTTATCTAAGTTTTCGAAGATGGTTATTATATCATAGATTATCTTCTTACAGAGGGACTTTGAAAAGTCATCTAAGACATCCTCAACTGGCTTATTTTTATTTTTCAATATATTTTTTGCCTTTTCAAGTTCTTTTTTTCTTATATTTTCAATGTACTGCCCAAGTTCTCGCACTGCATTTTCAAATTCCATTCTATCGAGAAGTTCTTTCAACTGCTCTAACTCCTCGCAAATAATCATTTCAACCTTTGGAACTTCTTCCATTCTCTTTTTTAAATTTTCTTCTGCTACTAATTTTAGATCATCTATTGTAAATAAAAACACATCAGGAAGTTCTCTAATATCGTCAGTTGTATCTCTTGGATTTGCAATATCAATAATAACTGTCTTTCCTGCGTTTTTTAATCTTTCTTTATTTAATATTGGATGTGGAGCTCCTGTGGCTGATATTACTATATCTGCATATCTTAATGCTTCTTCTAATTTATCAAATTTTATAGCCATTCCTCCGAGTTCTTTTGCTAATCTTTCGGCTTTTTCATACGTTCTGTTTGCAACTATTATTGCCTTTATATTTTTCTCCTTTAAGGCCTTTATCACCAAATTTGCCATTTCTCCAGCTCCAATTAACAAAACATTTTTCCCGTCGAGACCAAAAACTCTTTCAGCCAATTCCACAGACGCTGATCCAATAGATACTCCTCCCTCATTTATTTTTGTTTCTAATCTGGCACGTTGACCTGTATGTATGGCTTTTAATATAATTTTTTCCAATCTTTTTGATAATTTACCTTTTTCTTTTGCTTTTAGATATGAATTCTTTAACTGTCCAAGGATCTGGTCTTCTCCAACAATCATCGACTCTAATCCAGAAGCTACTCTAAAAAGATGCTCTATTGCTTTTTCTCCAGATATTATTTCAAATTTATCTAAGTTTATGCCGATCTTTTCAAGTTCTTTTATATTTTTATACTTTTCAGCGTCGAATATCATCTCAACCCTATTACAGGTTTGCAATAAAATGGCATCGTCGAAATTTTCATAAAACTTCTCCTCATCTATCCTGAGCTTTTCCAACTCAGAGACGTTATATTTTTTATAATCTGCTTTTAATATTGTTATCATCATCTCCCTTTTAATAAATATTTTTAAATATTCATCACAATTTCCCGAATTAGTGATCGTTTAATAATTTACTTTAATATTGATTTTAATGTTCGATCTTAGAGATTAGATAATTTCCTAACAACAGGGCATCAAAATCTGCTTTTAAAAAGCTATTTATTGCATCCTTTTCAGTGCAAACTATTGGCTCTCCATGCAAATTAAATGAAGTATTTAAAACTACTGGAATATTGATTGAGTCATAAATATATCTTATCATTTCGTAGTATGTTTTGTTTGACTCTTTTTTTAATGTTTGGGGTCTTGTTGTTTTATCTACATGTATAACTCCTTCGATTTCTTTTATCTTATCCTCTTTAACTCTAAATATTTGAGTCATAAATGGAGAGTATCTTGGGTTTATTAAATAATCGTCTATAAACTCATAGAGTATTGTTGGAGCAAATGGCATAAACCAACTTCTTTTTAATTTTTTATTAATTTTTTCCTTATTTTCTTTTGTTGGTAGAGATATGATGCTTCTATTTCCCAGAGCTCTTGGACCAAATTCCATTTTTCCTCTTGATAGGCAAACGATTTTATTATCTAAGATCAAGCTTCCGATTACTTCAGGAATGTCCTTTTCTTCAACGAAATCTATCTTATAATTTTTATAATTTTTAAGTTTATTTTTTAATAATTCTAAATCTTTTTCTACTTTTTCATTCTCTATCTCATATCCAAAGTATGTATTTTTAATATTTAGATTATCTATCCTTTTATCGGCTAAGCTTGCTCCTAAACAAAGACCTTCATCTCCCATAAAAGGTGGAACAAATAAATTATATCTTTCAGCTATTTTTGAGTTTAATTTAACGTTTTGAGCTACTCCTCCAACAAATACAACATTTTCTAAGTTATATTCTTTGGATAGATCATCAATTGCCTTTAAAACAACATCCTCCAAAGTTTTCTGAGCAAATTTTGATATTCTAACCTTATCTTCAAAAGAAATATCTTTTTTATTCCCAAGTATATATCTTTTTAATGTTTTGGTGGCTTCTCCTCCTACAACGCCCAAATAGTTTTTAAATGATTTTAATTCTTTTATATAATCGATTACTGTTAATTTTAAATCATCTTTTCCTTCGTAAGAGGATAGGGACATAACTTTACCCTCATCTTCCATTGGTTTAAAACCCAAGAGTTCAGTTATTGATGCGTAAAAATCTCCAACAGAGTCGATTAAATCACTTTGGGCAATAATTTCCAAGTTATTTTTATTTGCTACGGATGCCAAAAAAGATAAACCATCCCCTCCTCCATCTATTGAGATAACTAATGTCTCTTTAAAGTTAGAGAGTTTAAATAAATATGAATGGGAGATATGGTGATAAACATAGAGAAATTTTTTATTTATTCTGTTTTGGAGGTTTTTTAAGTTTTTTATTCTTTTTCCTTTTCTAAAAACTCCTCCAATGGAGATATAATCAATATCATCGTTGGTGTTAATGTTATTTAAAATATAATTCACAGATTTTTCTGGAAAGCCCCTCTGGTTCTTTTTTCTTGTAAATCTCTCCTCGCTCATTGCAAATAAAATTTTATCTTTTTTTATTAGAGAAGAACTTGCATTATGCCCATCGTGAATACCCAAGATCATGTAAAACACCAAAAATTAATCAATTAATGATTTTCCATACTCTTTATATAACTCTTTTATCAATATACAAAGATAATCACATAAGTCATGATTCTTCAATCTCAATTGAAGATCTTGTATATTAATGTTTGGATTCCATATTTTGTTTTTTGTTTATTTTTTAATGGTAATATTAAAGTAATATTAATTAGAGTTTTAATATTTTTAATTAAGATAGTTTATTATGATACTTACAATCTTGTTTCTGGTGATGAGGATGGATCTTTTTAATTTTTATCTTTATGGTTTTGTATCTCTTTTTATCACAATAGATCCAATTGGTTTAATTCCTATAGTTCATTCCTTAATTTATCCATATCCAGAAGAACAGAGATTTAAGATTATTAAAAAGGCCATAATCTCCTCTACGATAGTGTTGTTGTTATTTGCGATATTTGGAAATTATATATTTGGTTATTTTGGAATAACGATAGATGCGTTTAGGGTTGCAGGGGGATTGTTGCTTTTTAAAATATCTTGGGACATGCTTCATGCTGAAATCCCAAAAACAAAACATAAACCTGACGAGAAATTGGATGTTAGAGATATAGACAGTGTTGTTTATGTTCCATTGGCAGTTCCATTGATCTCTGGACCCGGGGCAATAACAACAACAATGATTCTGGTTAGCAAAGCCCACACTCTCTTAGAAAAAATGGTTGTTGTATTCTCTATATTGTCTGCAATGTTTGTTTCTGCAATAATCCTTTCCCTCTCTGATTTTATAATTAGGAGGGTGAATATTTATGGAATTAATGCTTTTGTTAGGATAATGGGACTTTTATTGGCGGCAATTTCCGTTCAAATAATATTCACTGGAATCTTTGGATTTTTTAAATTATTTAAGTGATTTTAACTTTCTTTTTAGTTCTTTCATTTTTGGAGGTAGATTTTTCCATCTCCAGAATCCTCTTAAAATTTCATCTTCATCATATCCATATCTCTTTAAAGTTTCAACCCATCGATTAAATAATTCAGGATAAAGTTCTTTAACTCTTAAAAACTCAGAGTTTAAAGCAGAAGGACACATATAACATCCAATCCTTTCAAAACCTTTTTCATATAGTGGGTTGTATTCGATCTCATTGAGATATATCCAACTCCACACATCAGTGCCTTTCCAGTCGAGTATTGGGAATATGTTTGTTTGATTTGGAATAAATCTGCTTTTTCTTTCATAAGATAATTTTTCTCTTGCAAAGCTTTCAAATTTTCGAGATCCGTCTATTGTATAAACTTCTCTATATTTTTCTAAATAGTTTTTTAGAGGATTCAATTTGCAAACACTATTGCACCATCTATTCTCCTTAGTTGGGATTCCGTTTTCTTCTAATGCCTTCCAAAAATCCTTACTTTTTAAAATTGTTAAATTTAATCCGTATTTTTTAGCAAATTTTTTTACAAATTTAGTTGTTTCTTTAAATTCCAAGCCAGTATCTACAAATATAGCTTCCAAATCATCTATAATCTCATTTGCAAGTAATGTGGAAACCGAGGAATCTTTTCCACCGCTAAATGATGCGTTTATTGTAATGTTTTTCTCTTTGCATTTTTCGTTGTATTTTTTTATTATGGAAGTTGATGTTTTTTCCAATTTTTTAATTCTTTCTTTATTTTTCCTTAAATAATCTTGTATTTTCTCAAATTTAATATCGTCTTTTAATGTTAGGTCTTTTATCTTTATTGAGTTTCCTTTTTTAATTGCAACACCTACGTAGTTTCCTATTTCAACCCCCACATATTCGTTTTCTTTAAGATCTTTTATCTCTTCTATATTTTCAATTAAATTTAAAGGGACTTTTTTCCCTTTTAATCTCTTTTTTGTTGGTTTTATTTGAATTTTAGGAGGTTCAATTAAATAGTAAGATGCATAAGGATGGAATTTCCAATCCAAATTTAATAAATCAAATTCAAGTATCCCCAAGCATTTTCCATCTAAGAAGACCTTTTTTCTATAATCAAGCCCACCGATCTTTTTTAAGATTATAGCCAAATCATATGGAAGGTTTTTATTAAGTAGTTTGTTTAACACTTCTATTTCAAATTTTGATGCAAATTTGTCATCCATTGTATCCCATCCTTTTTATTCAAGTTATTTATGATCTTTTATAAACGTGAATATGCCGTATCAATTTTTTATGAATATAAACTTTATATATGCCTTTTAATTCCATATCTAAATCCACTTTTTTAGGATAGGCAAAAACGAAATAACCGCCTTTTTTAATAAAATTAGGTAATATTTTTAGAATTTCTTCAATCTCTCCTTTCTTTGCTGTTGAAATTCCATACGGAGGGTCTGTTATTATGGCATCAACTTTCTCTATTCCAACGTTTTTTAAAAGTTTATCAACGTGTTTGGCATCTAATCTTTCAATTTTAATTATTTTATCTAACAGGTTGTATTCTTCTAAGTTTATCTTTGTTCCAGACGCCATTCTCCAGTCAATATCGCATCCGATTAATTTAGCTCCAATTAACCCTGCTTCAATTAAAAATCCTCCTGTTCCACAGAAGGGATCCAAAATGATGTCATTTTCTTTAACTCTTGCCAAATTTACCATTGCCCTTGCTAATTTTGGGAGCATACAACCGGGATGAAAGTATTTTCTTAGATGTGGCCTATTTTTTTGGAAGTATTCTCTATCTCTTTTTGCCAGCATAGTTGAAACAAAAAATCTATCTTTTAAAATAACAACTCTAATTAAAACATCTGGATTCTCTAAATTTACTTTTGCATTGGTTTTTGTTTTTATAATTCTTCCGATTTCTCTTTCAATTTTTAAGGAATTAAGTTTTTTTGTAAACTCATCCTTGTGGAGTTTTAAGACCCTAACTGCAAATGATTTTGAACTATTAAGATCTTCAGAAGGTATTTCCACATTTTCCTCAAATATTGATATAAACTTATCAATCAATTTATTTTCATCTTCATATTCTTTTTCACTGAATTTGAATTCAAAGACAATTTTATGCCCTTCATCTATATACCCCCCTCTACTCACGATTTTTTTAGAGGGAGTGTTTTCAGTTATTGCATATCTTCCAACCTTCTCAATTTTTCCTTTATAGTTATAGATCTCTAAGAGTGCTTTGAGTTCTTCAATCGGAATCTCCTCGTGTTCTCCACTTAGCACATAACCTCTTCTCATTCTATACTACCTCCAAGTATCCATTTTATTTATTCCGATTTTATTTTTCTATTTTTTGATTTCTCTTTGATAAATATTTAGAAATTGCCATTAATGTTAAGATTCCAATTAAAAATGAAAAAATACCTGCTGTAAAGTCCCCTATCACTAATCCCAAGTATACTCCAAGTATACCAAGTGAGTAAATAACTGCAAGAATATAAGAATATAAAGGGTGGCAAATTATACATCTAATTAGGGCTATCATTAGAGATCTTTCTCCTTTTCCGATTCCTTGAAATAAAGATGATGTTGTTAATATTAGTGGAGTGAAGAGAAGATAAAATGGAACGATTCTTAACGCTTTAACGAGATCTTCATACATGCTCATTGAAGTTTTAGAATAGGTGAATAAATAAGCCAATATAGGAGCAAATATCATAATGCTTGCAACTATAATTATTTCTATCAAAAATCCAATTTTTAGTGTGTAGAAATACGCTGTTTTTAATTTTTCATAGTTTTTTGCTCCATAACTTGCTCCAATAACAGATATTGCCCCACTTGCTAACCCCAACATTGGAACAAACCCAATCTCTGTAATTCTTAAGGATGCAGTATATACTGCTAAATTTTCACTGTTTCCTACTATCATTATTATATAATTCATTATAAAAAATGAGATTGCCACAGTAATTTCCATAAGTGCAGTAGGAAGAGATACTCTAAGTAAGTCAAATACCACTTCAAAGTTAAATTTAAACTTAGAAAAGTCGATTTTAACATAACTCTCTTTTTTTATAAAAAGATAATAGATTAATATTAAAGTAGATAAAAATATGGATGTTAGTGTGGCATAACTTGCACCGGCAATGTTGAGATGCAGAATATAGATAAAGAGAGGATCTAATACAATGTTAGTTAAAGTTCCGATAGCACTTGCTATCATCACAATCTTTGTATTTCCCTCTCCTCTAAGAACTCCACATAACACCTCGTAGGTTGTAAATAATCCAATACCTAAAACCAATATTTTTAAATATTCAATAGCTAAGATTTTACATATTCCATAAACACCCATCAAGTCCAATATTCCAAATATATTTGGATAAACGGATATTAAGTATAATCCTCCAAAGATCAGGGCTAAGATTACGGCATGGTTTGCCACACTAATCGCTCCTTCTTTATCCTTCGCACCAATTTTACGAGCAATTCCTGAACTTGCCCCAACACCCAAACCCCAGCTAACTGCATATATGCTTATTATGATGGGAAAACTTGCCCCGATAGCGGCTAACGCATCTGCTCCAAGCCCTGAGACCCATATGCTATCTACAAAACTATAAATCGATTCCAAAAACATTGCAAAGATAATCGGCTTTGATACTTTAATAATTGCCTTCTTTGGATTTTCTAACAGCAATGTTTCAACGTTTTTCATTCAATACCACCACAAAAATAAAAAATAAAGAAGATATTGCAATAATGCAATTACAACAATACAAAAATTAGATTTTAAAAGAGATCTATGAAAGAAGAGTTCTATGAAAGTTTAGAAATTATATAAATTTTATAAAATCATAACTTCTGAAAAGTTCTGTATTTCATAATTGCATTTTTTTAGCCAAAATTTTCTTTATCTTTTTATAATCCCCCATACCTTTCCAACTACTCTCATCTTGCTTCTTTTTCATATTATCTTAGAGATGAAACATTTTAGGCATTAAAATTACAAAAAGAGGTTAAAAAGAGAATGGGGGTTTTATTTTAATAAGAGATTATTCTTCTAACAAAACATCTTTTGCTACTTCAACTCCACTATCTTTAACTTCAAAGCCAAGTTCTTTTAATGCTAATTCTACACAGGCAAGTGTTGCTAAAACTTCTTTCTCTCCACAGATACCCATATGTCCAATTCTAAATATCTTTCCAGCTAAGTGTTTCTGCCCACCAGCAACAACAATATTATATTTATTGCTTAATATACCTCTAAATTTGCTGTCTTCGATTCCTTCCGGATATTTTGCTGATGTAACTGTTACTGACCTTGCTCTCTCCTTAGCAAACAACTCTATGCCCATCGCTTCTAACGCTGCTCTTGTTGCTTTTGCTAATCTTTCATGTCTTTTAACTCTATTTTCAATTCCTTCCTCTAAAACCAAGTCCAATGCAACATTCATTGCATAGGTTAAATTAACTGATGGTGTGTATGGAGTTTGCCGCTTCTCCTCATAGTATTTTTTGTATGCTAACAGATCCAGATAGAAACCAACTTTGTCGTCATTCTTTTTAATAACTTCCCATGCCTTTTCACTAACTGTTATAGCCGATAATCCTGGTGGAGCTGCTAAACATTTCTGAGAGCCAGTGACACAAATATCTATATTGAATTTATCAACATTTACATAATCCCCTCCAAGTGATGAGACAGTATCAACTATGTATAGAGCGTTATAATCTTTAACAACTTCTCCAATCTCTTTTATTGGATTCCTTGCTCCTGTTGATGTTTCATTATGAACAACTGTAACTGCTTTAATATCATCATGTTTGTCTAATATTTCCTTAACTGCCTCTGGATCTGCCATATCTCCCCATTCAATATTTAATTTAACTGCTTCTCCTTTGTATGCATTAACAATATTTGCAAATCTCTCTCCAAAGTTTCCTGTGATAATGTTTAGAACCTTATCTCCTCTTTTTATTATGTTTGAGATTGCCATATCCATTGCTGCCGTTCCTGATCCTGTGATCAAGAATGTGTCGTTTTCAGTGATAAAGACCTTTTTTAACTTTTCAACTGTATCTTCCAACAAACTGCTGTAATCTTTTGTTCTATGACCGATAACTGGCATTGCCATTGCGTTTAAGACCTCTGGTGAAACCATTGTTGGCCCAGGAATCATTAATAATCTTTTAACCGCATCTAACTTCATAATCTCCCTCCATTTTTGATAAGATTTTAGGTTATTGATTATTAAAATGATTATTAAAAATTAAATTATTAAAAAAATTATTAAAGTTATTTATTTCCTAACTTTTTAAATACTCTTCCTCGTCCTTCAAAAACCATAGGAGGAAACCTCCTATTGGGATACCACGGATGCACTACCTCGCTGACGCTCGGCAGTGCCTATTATTTTCTACTTTTTAAGTACTCTTCCCAGTCCCTTAAGAATCTCTCTAAGCCGATGTCGGTTAGTGGATGATTGAAGAGTTTATCCATAACTGCTGGTGGTAGTGTAGCAATATCTGCTCCTATTTTAGCCGCTTCTAAAACGTGCCATGGGTGTCTTACTGAGGCAACGATAACTTCTGTTTTAATATCGTAATTTTTATATATCTTTACCACATCTTCAACCAATTTCATTCCAACATGTCCAATGTCATCCAATCTTCCTACGAAAGGAGAGACATAAGTAGCTCCTGCCTTAGCAGCCAATAGAGCTTGTAATGGGGAGAAAACTAACGTTACGTTTGTTTTTATTCCTTCTGATGATAGTATTTTGACTGCTTTCATTCCATCTTTTGTCATTGGTATCTTTATAACTATGTTGTCAGCTATTTTAGACAAGTCCCTTGCTTCTTTAACCATTCCTTCCGCATCTGTCGATATAACCTCAGCACTCACTGGACCTTCAACAATTTGGCAGATCTCTTTCACAACTTCATAGAAATCCCTTCCTTCTTTTGCTACTAATGTGGGATTTGTGGTAACTCCATCTACTAATCCAAGTTCAGCATATTTTTTAATATCTTCAACATTTGCAGTATCTAAGAAGAATTTCATCTTATCCCTCCAAAAAGTTTTTCATGTTTTTTGATGATGTTATATTATTTAATGGGGTTAAAAAGTTATCTCTTATTATTAATTTGTATATTTAGTTTTGCTGTTTTAGTGTGATAAGTAAATTTTATTAGTTTTGAGGATCAACATCAACAATACACCTATATTATTGTAATGATTTTAAGTTTTTAAATTTCCAGTTTGGTGATGAATGTGATAACTTTTGATGAGCAAGATTTTAGATGCAAATATGAATTTAAGATAAAGAATTTTATAAAGGAGGAACTTTCCAAAAACCTAATAAAGAATGATATTTTCGAATTTGATGTTGGAAGGTTTTTAATGCAATTTCCAGACGCGTGTGAGGTTAACGATATAATTGTAGAGAGACCAAAGGATGTAGAGGAAGTTATATTGGACATATTTAAAAAGGCATATATTGAGTTATTTGGAGAAGATAAAGAATTAGAAAAAATACAAATTGCATTTAAAAACCCAAAAGGTTGTGAAAAATTAATTGATGAGATTTCAGCGGAGGATATAAATAGATTAGTAAAATTTGAAGGAGTTATAGTTAAGGCAGGAAAGGTTTGTGCTTTATTAAAAAGAGCATGTTTTGTGTGTCCAAGATGTGGGAATATTAGATACAAAACAATACACAACTATTTTGAAATTCCGAAGGTGGTGTGTAATAATGGGGATTGTAAGGAAGAGATGGTTATTGACTTAGAAGAGTCATCATATATAAACATACAAGAGTTAGAGATACAACAACCAATCGACTTGATGAAAAATCCAGACGATCCTCCAAGAAGTATAAAAGTTTTTTTAGAGAATAGTACTGGAATCTATTCTGGAAGAGTTGATGTAGTTGGAACAGTTTTAAAAAAGAGAACAAAACCAAAATTACCTGTTTTTGAAATTTTTGTTAAAAGCAACTATGTTAAAATTGCTGAAAGTTATCAAAAAATAGAAGTTAGAGACATATTAGGCAATGAGGAGATAATTGAAACTTTAAATGAAATCGGAAAGAAAAAAAACGTCATAGATCTGCTTTCTGATTATCTGATCTCACAGATAAAGGGATATGAATTAGTAAAAAAGGCCATATTTTTACAACAAATAAAAGGAGCTTATAAATTTCTCCCAGACGGAACTCCTTTAAGAAGAGATAGCCATATCTTGTTAATAACAGATCCGGGAATTGGTAAATCAACCATGCTTAGAAGAATAGCAAGATTATTCCCTCAAAATGCTTATGCATCAGTAACTACTGCAACAGGAGGAGGATTAACTGCTAACGTTATTAGGGAAGCTACCGAAATCGGTGATGGATGGGTAGTTAAGCCGGGTGTCTTTGTTAGGGCTAATGAAGGAACTGCATGTATTGATGAGTTAACGGTAGATAAAAATGTTATGAAATACATATTAGAGGCGATGGAGAGTCAAACAATACACGTAAATAAAGGAGGTATTAATGTAAAGTTGCCAGCGAGATGTGCTGTATTGGCAGCTTGTAATCCAAAAAGAGGAAGATTTGATAGAAATTTAACTGTTATTGAGCAAATAGATATTCCTGCTCCACTTTTAAGTAGATTTGATTTGATATTCCCTCTTATGGATAGACCTAATAAAAAAAGCGATGAAGAAATAGCAGAACATATACTAAACACCCACATCGAAACAGCAACGAAAGATTACAGCATTCTTGGCTCAATAAACATAGATGGGATAGAGGTTGATGAAACTCTTTTAAAATATTATATAATTTATGCAAGAAGTTGTGCCTATATTGAAGAAAATCAAAATATTTACTTAGGAGAATTTGATGAGAAGAAGTTAATAATGCCACATCTGACTGAAAAGGCAAAGAACATTATAAAAAAATATTACTTAGAGATGAGAAAATTAGGAGAAGGAGATAATCCAATCCCTATAACTGCAAGACAGTTGGAGGCAGTTATAAGAATCGCTGAAATGCATGCAAAAGCTCGACTTTCTGATAAAGTTGAGAAAATCGATGCTGAAACGGCAATTGGTATAATCGATGAGTGTTTAAAACAAATCGCCTACGATCCAGAGACAGGAACATTGGACTTAGATAAAATAGCTGGAACTCCAAAATCAAGAAGAGATAAAATGGACGCTGTTTTAAATATAATAAAAGAAATAACTGCTTTAAGGGAGGATAATTTAGCTCCAGAAGAGGAGATAAAAGAAAGGGCAGAATCATATGGTCTATCAGAGAAGGATGTCAATGATGCACTGAATTATTTAAAAAAAGCTGGGGATATATTCAATCCAAGACATGGGTTTTGGGGATTGCTATAAACGTTTAAGGGATAACTATGAAAAAAAAGTTTTTAGAGAAAAAATTAAAAAAGATTGCTTACGAGAGGATAGATATATTAATGAATTTGGCCGAAGAAGAAGCAAAAAAAGGAAACTGGGAGAGGGCAAAAAGATACGTGTTTTTAGCGAGAAAAATTGCTATGAAGATGAGAATAAAATTTCCCAAGAAATGGAAGAGGAGGATATGTAAAAAATGTGGAACCTTTTTAATATATGGGAAGAACGCAAGAGTTAGAGTTAGAAGCAAAACATACCCTCACGTTGTTATAACATGCTTAAACTGTGGAGCAATTTATAGAATTCCAATGATCAGGGAGAAAAAAGAAAAAATGAAAGAAATAAAAAATAGAAATAACCAAAAGAAATAAATAAAAATAAGGTGGAAAAATGTGTGGAAAAGTTATCTTAGTAGGAGCAGGTCCGGGAGATCCTGAATTAATAACATTAAAAGGATTAAACGCCATTAAAAAGGCGGATGTTATAGTTTATGATAATTTAATATCGAAAGATCTCTTAGATTATGCAAAAGATAATGTGGAGTTAATATACGTTGGAAAAAGGAAAGGAATGCACTCTTTTAAGCAGGAAGAGATAAATAAAATATTAGTTGAGAAGGCAAAAGAAGGAAAATTAGTTGTTAGATTAAAAGGAGGAGATCCCTTTGTTTTTGGAAGAGGAGGAGAGGAGATCTTAGAATTAAAAAAACATAATATACCCTACGAGATAATTCCAGGCATAACTTCTGCAATAGCAGTTCCAGAAGTTGCAGAGATTCCAATAACTCATAGGAAAGTTGCTACCTCGTTTACTGTTGTTACCGGACATGAAGCAGAAGATAAAGAAAAAAAACAAGTTAATTTAAGCGAACTAAATGCAGACACCATAGTTATTTTAATGGGAATCACAAACTTGGAAAAATTAGTCAATGATCTATTAAAAAATCCAAAAAGAAATGAAAATACACCAGTGGCTATAATACTTGAAGGCACAACCAAAAACCAGAAAGTTATAAAAGGAACTCTTGGAAATATTGTGAATAAAGCTAAGAAGGAAGGAATTAAACCACCGGGAGTTATTGTGGTAGGAGAGGTTGTGAATGTGTTAAATTAATACATAAAATGAAAAAAATCAAATATTAAAGGGATCTGTATGAGGCATTTAATATCCATGAGAGATATAGGAAAGGAGGAGATATTAGAGATCCTTGAAGAGGCAAGAGAGATGGAAAACCTATTAAACACAAAAAAACCTTTAAAACTTTTAGAAGGGAAGATACTGGCAACTATTTTTTATGAACCATCTACAAGAACCCGGTTAAGTTTTGAAACTGCAATGAAACGACTTGGTGGAGAAGTAATCACAATGACGGATTTGAAAAGCTCTTCCGTAGCAAAAGGAGAGAGTTTAATAGACACAATTAGGGTAATTAGTGGATATGCAGACATTATCGTTTTGAGACATCCAAATGAAGGAGCTTCAAGATTAGCAAGCGAATATTCCCAAGTTCCAATTATAAACGCAGGAGATGGGAGCAACCAACACCCTACTCAAACACTTTTAGACCTTTATACAATATTAAGAGAGATCGGAAAAATAGATGGCATAAAAATTGCCTTTGTTGGGGACTTAAAGTATGGAAGGACAGTTCATTCTTTGGTCTATGCTCTCTCGCTCTTTGATAATGTGGAGATGTATTTCGTTTCTCCAAAAGAATTAAGAATGCCAAAAGATATAATTGATGATTTAAAGTCGAAAAATATAACCTTCTATGAGATAGAAGATTTAAAAGATATTGGAGATGATGTAGATGTATTATACATCACAAGAATACAAAAGGAGAGATTTCCAGACCCTAACGAGTATGAGAAAGTTAAAGGATGCTATAAAATAAAAAAGGACTATGTAATTGGAAAAAAATTTATAATAATGCATCCACTACCGAGAGTTGATGAAATTGACTATGATGTTGATAACCTACCACAAGCAAAGTATTTTAAACAAAGTTTTTATGGAATCCCTGTAAGAATGGCAATTTTAAAAAAGTTAATAGACGAAAATCAGCATGATAATGGAGGATAAAATCATGAACTCAAAATATGTGGATGCACACTGCCACATGGAAGATAAGGCCTTTAACAAAAACAGAGATGAAATTATAGAGCGATCTAAAAAACAAAATGTGGAGATAATAACAAGCGGGGCAAGTTTAGGAGGATGTTTAAGAGCATTAGATTTGAAAGACAAGTACAATATTTACATAACACTCGGGTATCATCCTTCAAAAGTTAGAGCTGATGATAAAGTAGTTAATAAAGTATACAACATAATAAAAGCTAACAAAAACAAGATACTGGGTGTAGGAGAAATAGGGATGGACATAAAAGATGAAAACTACGAAAGACAGGAAAAAATTTTTAAAAAATTTTTATCCTTAGCGGAGGAGATAAATAAACCAATAGTGGTTCACGCCAGAGGATTTGAAAAAAAGATCTTTGAGATAACGAAAAATAGAGTTGATGTGATGTTTCACTGCTATGGAGGAGATGTTGATCTGGCTAAGGAAATAGGGAAAGAAGGGCATCTCATCTCGATCTCAACTCTCGTATGCTTTTCCGAACATCATAAAGAGCTTGTAAAAAGATTGGACTTAGAGTTTTTAACAACTGAGACAGATAGTCCATATTTATCCCCAATTAGAGGAGTTAAAAACGAACCTGCAAATGTTAAACTTGTAGTAAAAGAGATCGCTAAAATAAAGGAGGAAGAAGAGGAAGAAGTTAAAAAAACCATCTATAAAAACACATGTAAATTTTTTGGAACAAGAATTTAAAAGAGAGGTAAATAATAGATAAATAAAAAAGATAGGAAAATTTTGGAGAGGATTATTCCTCCTCACCAAACGTTTTATAGAAGTCCCCATACTCAACTTGGTGATCTCTACTCATAAGCTTGTCAACAGATTTCTTCATTATCATTGCATAAATATCTATTAAATCCTTATACTTAACCTCAGGAAGTCCAGTATATACAAACAACGCTCTTTTAACCTCACTACTTTTCATTGCGTTTTCCACTAAGTAGATTGATAACGCTTCTGTTAACGGTTCAATTGGAGGATACCCCATTCCAAGAGGAACTCTCTTTTTGTAAAACCTCTTACCATACTTTAATCCAATAACCTGTGAAAATCTAAAATGCATAATCTCATCAGAAATTTTATCCATTCGTTTGAATATGTTTAGCCACCATTTTACATCTGCTTTTTCACTTGCCTCATCCAAATTATCGTTTTCATAAACGCCTAATTCATTTAAAAATATATTTTCCAATTGCAGGGAAGGGATTATTTTTATTCCCTCTTCTTTTCCTGCTTTTACAAGTTCTTCAAGTTCATCAAGAGTTCCGAACTCTCCGATGTTGGTTGATGGCTCAGGAGAGTAGATCATATCTCCATTTACCTCAGCAAACTTTTTTAAGATCTCCAAGTGTCGGTTTAGATCATCTCCCACCCTCTTTCCAAGGTGGTAGTTGTATATCTCAGCCCCACAAAGAGTGGCCTTTTCGATTGCTGAAAGGTGTGCTTTAACTCCTCTCTCAGAGGATAAGCTATAATATGGTCCATGAGCTAAAATACACGTAAAATACTCTTTACCCAAGTTTCTATAACTTTCATAGTAGCCAGCAGATAACCTTCTCGAAAGCACAGCAGGAGGGATCTCCGTTATTCTTGTTCCAAGAAGTGCTGCCTGCTTTAACGTAGATAATGCATTGTAAGTTCCCCACTCAAAAAGTATCATCAGTATCACCCAAAGTGATTTTTTACGATTTTAATTTTTAAAGTATCAATTCGCTAATTAATTCCAGGAATTAATATATCTATATTTAATACATCCATATTATTGGGGATATGAAAATATAATATATAAATGCTCATCATCAGGAGTTAAATACCACAACTGATACCAATACAAATTAAATAACTCCAAATAAATAATTTGTAAGCAGGGGTTATATAAATCTTATTAAATAATTTAAAAAATGCAATTCCTATTATGAGATTGTATTATGATCTTGTGTGCTATTTATGAGATAAAGTAGGTGGAAGTAATGCTAATCAAAAAAATAAGAGAACTAACAGAAGAAGAAGAAAAAAAGATCATATGCAGAAATAAATCAGATCTTGAAGACATAATGCAGATTGTCTCAAAAATATTAAACGACGTTAAAAAAAATGGAGATAGGGCAGTAAAACACTATACTAAGAAGTTTGATGGCGTTGAATTGGAAGAGCTGAGGGTAAGTAGAGAGGAGATCGAAGAGGCATATAACCTTGTTGACTATAAGGTTATTGAGGCAATAGAAAAAGCAAAAGAGAATATAATTTATTTTCACAAAAAACAAATGGAGCAAATAAATGATTTGGAAGTTAAAAAAGATGGAATTATACTGGGACAAACAGTTAGAGCAATAGAAAATGTAGGATGCTACGTTCCAGGTGGAAGAGCATTCTACCCCTCAACTGTATTGATGACCACAATACCTGCAAAAGTAGCAGGATGTAAACACATTGTTATAACCTCTCCACCCACAAAAGAGGGTAAAGGGAACCCAGCTACATTAATAGCGGGAGATATTGTAGGAGTTGATGAAATATTCAAAGTTGGAGGAGTTCAAGCAATTGGAGCGTTGGCCTATGGAACAGAAACAATTCCAAAAGTAGATATAATCGTAGGGCCCGGAAACATCTATGTTACAGTAGCTAAAAAGTTAGTTTATGGAGAAGTGGCAATTGACTTTTTAGCTGGACCTTCAGAGGTTTTAATCATTGCTGATGAGACAGCCAATGCAGAGTTCGTTGCACTGGACTTTATCGCACAGGCAGAACATGATCCTAACGCTTCCTGTGTAATAACAACAACATCAGAAGATAAAGCATTAGAAATAAAAGAAAAAATCTTGGAAGAGTTAAATAGGGCTGAAAGAAAGGAAATAATTAACAGTGCATTAAAAAACTCTGCAATCCTTATCGGAAGTTTGGAAGAGTGTATAAACTTCTCTAACAAATACGCTCCAGAACACCTCGAGATATTGACTAAAAACCCAGAAGATATTTTAAAGAAGATAGATCATGCAGGAAGCGTATTTTTGGGAGAATATAGTCCCGTTCCAGTTGGGGACTATGCCTCTGGAACAAACCACGTTTTGCCAACTTCCCAATTTGCAAGAATGAGTTCTGGATTGAATGTAGAGACGTTTTTAAAGAAAATAACTTATCAAAAATTGGATAAAGAAAGTTTAAAACAAATTTCTGATATTGTTATTACATTGGCAGAGGCAGAAGGATTATTTGGTCATGCAGAAGCGGTTAGAAGGAGGATACTTAAAAAATAGTGAATATTACAAAGAATATGAGAAAGGTATTACATATGGTAATTATACTGAAAATTTATTTTAAAGGTTGGAAGAGAGATATAATGGGGCTATATCATCAACTCCCTATATACTTTGAGCTTTTAGTTTATAGAAAAAAGAAAGGTTGATTAAAAAAGTGTCATAGAAACATTCCCTTACACAGAAGATAAAAACCTTAAAATTAGGAAAAATTTCGTTAAAAATATAAAAATGCCATAACTATGAAGAACTTTTAAAACCAAAGGGTAAAAAAGTGTAGAAAACGTAAAAAAATCCCCGCCTATAATGAAACAGAATAATAGAGGTTGAGGGTTTAAAATTGGATTTTATAAAGTGCTCGGCTCTGCAAAAAGCTATTTTAAGTAAGCCAATACAGTTGATTGATTTAATATAAGTGGTGATTTTATAGATGACAAAAGCTACTATGAAGAAATAGAAAGTATTTTGAGGCAAATTCTGCAACCGATTGAAAAGATTTCATTTGCTACTTTTGTTAGAGTTGTATGAAGTTATTAAAAAGATTAAAAATACTGCTGGTGTAAAAACTGAGGAAGGAAAAACACCAAAAAGGGTTAATGACGTTGGGAATTATATTGAGCATTATGTTAAAGATGTTTTGGGCAAATATGGATATGCAATTACTCCAAAAACTAAAAAAGGTAGGCAAAAATCTACTGGCTATCCTGATATAGAGTTTTGGTATAAAGGAAAGAAAGAAGGAGAAGGAAGAGTTGTTTATATCGAAATTAAAACCTTTAATGAGAAAAATATAAACTCACCTCATAGAACCTTTTATGCATCTCCTTCAAAAGATGAAGAAGGGATAAAAATAAGGTTTGATGCTCCTCATTTATGCATGTCATTTAAGATTGAGAAATTAGGCAGTGAATATTATGCTACTGGCTTTAAAATAGTTGATTTGTCTAAATTGAAGGGAGGAATTAAGAGAGAGTTTAACGCCTCTAATAGAGAGTTGTATAAAAAGGATTTAGTTATTTATGAGGAGAATTTGGATTTTATTAAATAAACGCATCAAGAGTTATTATATTTTTATTTTCCTTTACATTATCAAATTTTCTATCTGTTTTTAAAAATTCTTTTTTTATTCTCTCCTCTGCAACTCTGCAATAGTATTCATCAATCTCAAAGCCAATATAATTAACTCCCAATCTAATGCATGCAACTGCCGTGCTTCCAATTCCCATAAATGGGTCTAAAACAAGGTTTGTTTTTTTAACACCATGTAATTTAATGCACATCTCTGGAAGTTTTGGAGGGAATGTTGCTGGGTGTGGTCTCTCTTTCTCTTTTGATTGAATTGTTTCATAAGGGATAAACCAAGTGTTCCCTCTATCTCTTAAATCTCCTTTTCTATTAAATCTCTTTATATTGCTTTTATCTTGATAAGGAACACCAATTGCTAATTTATCCAACTTAACATTTCCATTTTTTGTGAAGTGGAAAATATATTCATGCATTATACTTAAAAATCTATCGCTGTTTATTGGTTTGTAATGCCCTACAGCAATATCTCCAATAATATTTGGATAATCCCCTACATCTTCTTTTTGTATTGCGATTGATTTTATCCAATGAATCGTGTTTTGTAATTTAAAATGTTTTCTTATAACATTGGCAACATCAAAGGCGATCCACGGGTCTTTTGCAGTATAACCAACATTTATAAAAAATGAGCCGTCATCTTTTAACACTCTCTTTATCTCCCTAACAACTTCTTCGATCCAATTTAAATAATCCTCTCTGCTTAAATTATCAGAGTATTTATTGTATCTTATACCAATGTTATAGGGTGGAGAGGTAATAACAACATCAATTGATTTATCTTTTAATTGTTTCATCCCTTCTAAGCAATCCATACAGTAGATTTTGTTTATCTCCATCTTTATCCCTTAAACCGTTTTTTATTTAAATCAACGCTATTTTATATTAACCTTAAAAGAGTATTATGATAAACCACTTATATAGTAATTTCCTTTTAAAGATAAAATGATGATAAAATCATAGAGAGGTTTTTAGTATGGATATAAAATACAAATTGGCAAGTTATAGAGTTTGCTCTCCAGAAGAGACGTTTGAAAAGATCCAAAGGGCGTTGAAAAAGATAGAAACAATAGAGATTAAAAATATACAGCATTTGGATAAAATAAATATTCCTGTCTATTATCTAACAAGAAAAGTAGTTTTAGAGGGAAAAGAAGGGATAGCTATACACTATGGAAAGGGAGCAACTGATATTCAATCAAAGGTCTCTGCATGCATGGAAGCGATAGAGAGATTTTCAGCAAGTTATGATAAAAATAAAGTTAAAGAAAAGCCAGACAATCCAATAAATGTTAATGATTTAATACTGCCTCAATATGCTGATAAAAATATTAAGGACTGGGTTGAAGGGATTGATATTATAAATGATGAAATTGTAGATGTGCCAGCAGATGCTGTTTTCTATCCAAACTCTGGAAAATTATTTAGAGGAAACACCAACGGCTTAGCAAGTGGTAATAGTTTAGATGAAGCTATATTACACGCAACTTTGGAAGTTATAGAGAGGGATGCTTGGAGCTTAGCAGATCTATCAAGAAAGATTCCAAGAAAGATCAATCCTGAAGATGCAAAAAACCCATTGATTCATGAATTATTAGAAAAATTTGAAAAGGCAGGAGTTAAGATAATTTTAAAGGACTTAACATCAGAGTTTGATATTCCAGTTGTTGCTGCAATAAGTGATGATCTAAGTAAAAACCCACTAATGCTGTGTGTTGGAGTTGGATGCCACTTACATCCAGAGATAGCTATTTTAAGAGCTTTAACTGAGGTGGCTCAAAGCAGAGCTTCTCAATTACATGGATTTAGGAGAGATGCCAAGTTAAGAGAGGAATTTACATCAAAAATTCCTTATGAAAGGTTGAAGAGGATTCATAGAAAGTGGTTTGAGTTTGAGGAGGAGATAAATATTGCAGATATGCCAAACAATGCAAGTTATGATTTAAAGAATGACTTAAAGTTTATAAAAGATAAAATTTCAGAGTTTGGATTTGATAAGTTGATATATGTTGATTTAAATAAAGTTGGAGTTGATGCTGTAAGAGTTATAATCCCAAAAATGGAGATCTATACAATAGATAGGGATAGATTATCAAGAATGGCTTTTGAAAGAGTTAAAAATCTTTATTATTAAAATTAAAAAAATTAAAATATATTATATTAGAATTCAAATTTAATGAGAAAAGTGTTTTAACTCAAAAACATTGAGTTTTTTGTTTTTTTCTTTAAAGAACTCTTCTAATATCTTCCTCTCTTTTATTAAACCAACTGCATCAGCTCTGCACTGCCCACAAGCTCTAAACTGTGGGATATATTTTTCACACTCTTCCCTAACCTTTTTTATCTCCTCGCATGTTGGAGGTCTTAAATGGCTCATCTTATATAAAGGGATTAGAGGGATGATATTTTGTATATAAACAAAATCCTTCAACTCTTTGGCTATCTCTACAACATGATTCATATTTATCTCTGGAATTAAGACAGTGTTGATCTTTATTATTAGATCTTCATCATATGCCTTTTTTATCCCATCTATTTGATTTTCTATCAATATTTTAGCTCCCTCAATGCCATAATGGACTTTTTTATCGTAATAAACCCATTCAACTATCTCCTTCAAAATCTCTGGATCTATGGCATTCACTGTAACGGTAACTGTTTTTACGTTTAAATCAGCCAATTTTTTGTAGTATTTGTTTAAAAGCAAACCGTTTGTAGAGAGACATTTTATAAGGTTTGGAAACTTCTCATCGATAATTTTTAAGGTCTCAAATGTCTCTTTATTAAATAAACTGTCTCCAGGTCCAGCAATACCAACAACCTTAATGTTTGGTATTTCCTTTAAAACTCTATTTAGGTAATCTTCAACTTCTTCTGGCTTTAAGATGGTTAATGCCACTCCGGGTCTGTTTTCACATGCCTCTTTACCCAAACTCCTTCTACAGAACTTACATGCAATATTACATCTTGGGGCAACTGGGAGATGAACTCTTCCAACTTTATCGTGGATTTTTTCGTTAAAGCATGGATGAACTTTTGTTATATGAGCAAATTTTGACATTTTATCTTTATTCATAATATCACAACCATTTTAGTTTTTATTTTTTCCCATTTATTTTTTCTATTTATTGCGTTCTTTGTTTTACTTTTTCAGTTTTAATTTTTACTTTTATTTAGAATTTTTACAATTCCTTTATCTCCATCTATTAATATTTTGTCTCCGGTCTTTATTTTTTCAATGTCTACCATATCTACAAGAGGGATCCCTCCGAGGATAGCCCCCGTAGCAACTATCGTCTCGCACTCCTTGTTTATGATTCCTTTTAAAATTCCTCGCTTTGCTAATCCATAGATCACATACGACCCAACAGTGCTTCCTTTTCCATATGGAAATACAAATATTTTATCTTTTATTGATTGACCATATAGATCGCTATTTTTGTCTATAATATCCCCATCTTTATTGACACCACCTAAAAATGAGAATGGTTTTTTTGAAACTATTGCAATTCCCTCTACTTTTCCTTTTGAGATGCCTCTTCCTTTTAATTCCACAATGATCACCGAAAAGAATAACTTAATCTACTTTTATTTTAAATTTTTTATTATCTTTTTAAGCAGTATAAATCTTTTGTTCTGAAAATCAAAAACATAGTTATTCACTAATAAGTATATGTAAATATTTAAATTATAGGAAATAAAAAATAAGATAAAAATAACATATAAAACAATAAATATATGTATAAAATAACGTAAAATAAAAACTAAAAAATGGTAGCGGGGGGAGGATTTGAACCTCCGATCTCCGGGTTATGAGCCCGGCGGGATAGACCTGGCTACCCTACCCCGCTTCTTAACTTAAAAGAAGCAGAACTACTATAACTGCAAACTAATATATAAAGTTTTCGTTTATGTGTTGATTAGTGCCACAATAAAGAAAATGAATAAAAAATAAAATATAAATAATCATATGAACAAGTATTTAATTATTGAGTATTTAATTCTTCGATAAGTTTTTTGATCTCATTGACTTTTTCTTTCATTATATATTCATCTTCCGCTTCTAAATTCAACCTTAGTAATGGCTCAGTATTTGAAGGTCTTAAATTAAACCAAAATTTTTCACAATATATTGATATTCCATCCAACTCTTCAATCTTGCAGTTTTTAAAGTGCTCTTTTATTTTTTGTATTACATAATTCTGATCCTTCACTTTAAAGTTTATCTCTCCACTATGGGCATATTTGTTAAACTCTTTATTTAATTCTGATAATGACTTATTCTCATCATCCATTGCCTTTAAAATATAATGCAGGGCTAAAAGTGGACTTTCAAAATAACCGATCTCCTTAAAGTAGAAGTGATTGCTCAACTCTCCTGCAAACTCCGCATCAATTTCATGCATTAACTTTTTAATGAAATAGTGCCCAACCCTACTTTTAACTGCAATTCCTCCGAACTTTTCAATAACCTCAGGCACTATTTTGGAGCATCTTAAATCATAAACTATTTTTACATTTGGTTTTTCTTTTAAAATTTCCCTTGCGATTATTGCTGTTAATATATCTCCTCTTAAAACATCTCCCTTTTCATCAACTATTCCTAACCTATCTCCATCTCCATCAAATATTAATCCCAATTCACAACCATTTTCTTTAACTGTTTTTATAATATCTTTTAAACACTCTTCCTTTAATGTGTCGGGTTGATGAGCAGGGAAGTTTCCATCAGGATAATCATTTATAAAAATTCTATTTTCCAGCAATTCACTTAAAATCTCTTTTTCAGCAATGGTTGTAGAACCGTTAGCAAAATCAACAGCTATCTTTCTATCTGATTTTTTTATCCTATTTAAGAAAAACTGCTTATAATCTTTTATGACATCAACTTTTAATGTATTGAGATCTAATGCTTTAACATCTCTTTCCACATCACTCGTTAATTCAAATCTTTTGAAGATTGGTTTTATCTCTTCTATTGGAGAGAGAGGGATGGCATTTTTATCACACATTTTAAAGCCAGTGTATTCTGGAGGATTATGAGAGGCAGTTAACACCACGCCCAGATCATATTTATCTTTTGTTCCAAAATACATTAAAGGTGTAGAGATCGTTCCAGCATAGTGAATATCGCACTCCTCTAACAATCCGATTATAAAATATGGAAGGAGTTTTTTAGATCCGATTCTTACATCATTTCCAACTAAAATTTTTTTTCCTTTAAATTTTTGGCCAATACATCTTCCAAGAGAGTATGCAAATGCTTCATCTAACTCTTTTCCATATATTCCTCTTATATCATAAGCTTTAAATACCAAGACGATCACCAAACATAAGTTTTAAATAGGCATAACATACCCTTATATCAGATATATAATTATAAGGTTTGATCTTCCTCGTAATTAAATATTTTTGCAAATAATCGCATATAAAAGAAAAATTTAAATAACTTGAAATAATAAGTAAAGGTATCAATGTAATGATAAAATGATAGAAATAATAATAAAAAGGTAAGATCGTTAAAGATAAGAAAGTTAAAGTAATTATTTTTTGGTGTGATACTATGGAATTGTTCAAAGATATAAAAAATCTTGGAAAGTTGGTAAGATTAGAGAGGATATTTAACAGACAAAGCGAGAAAACAGTTATAGTTCCAATGGATCACGGCGTTTCAAACGGGCCAATTAAGGGGTTGATTGATATAAGAAAAACAGTAAATAATGTTGCAGAAGGAGGAGCTAACGCTGTCCTTTTACATAAAGGGATAGTTAGACATGGGCACAGGGGCTATGGCAAGGATGTTGGCTTGATCATCCATCTATCTGGTGGGACAGCAATATCTCCGAATCCATTGAAGAAGGTTATAGTTACAACAGTTGAAGAAGCAGTGAGAATGGGTGCGGATGCTGTTTCTGTTCATGTGAACGTTGGTTCAGAGGAAGATTGGGAAGCGTACAGAGATTTGGGAATGATTGCTGAAACATGCGAATACTGGGGAATGCCTTTAATTGCTATGATGTATCCAAGAGGAAAACATATTAAAAATGAGAGAGATCCTGAATTAGTAGCTCATGCAGCAAGATTGGGGGCTGAGTTGGGAGCGGATATAGTAAAAACAAGCTATACAGGAGATATTGACTCATTTAGAGATGTTGTTAAGGGTTGTCCGGCTCCCGTCGTGGTTGCAGGGGGTCCAAAAACAAACACTGATGAGGAGTTCCTGCAAATGATAAAAGATGCTATCGAGGCAGGAGCTGCTGGTGTTGCAGTGGGTAGAAATATTTTCCAGCATGATGATGTTGTTGGTATAACGAGGGCTGTTTGTAAAATAGTTCATGAAAATGTCGATGTTGAGGAGGCATTAAAAGAGATTAGAAAATAAAATAATAAAAATAATAATAAAAATAAAGTAATTACAACCTCATAACGTTTTATATTCTTTTAGTTATCTCTTTTTGTCTCTATTTTTAGTTATTTTTTTATTATTCTTTATTTTTTGTTTTTTTTGGATGAGAGAATTTATCATATTTGTTATATCGAAATTGAAACTTAAAACAGATAATTCTAATACCAAATATTTAAATACATAGATTTAAATGAGAAAAATAAAATGAAAGAGATTATTCATCCCTTCCCATCATTCTAAGGCCACATCTTGCTCCTCTTCCTCTACCAAGACCTCTTCCTCCACCATCTATCCTATGGATAAATGTTGCAGGGGCCCCACAATAAGGACACGTTTCTGGCTTTGGAACTCCATAAGGAACTTCTATAACGTTCTGACATTTTGAGCATAAAAATTTTTTCATTTCCATAATATCCCTCAAAATTTATTAAAAATATTTATTAAATTCAACCTATTTATTCTTTCCTGTTTATTTTTTAATGTTTATTTTCTTTTTAATTCATCTAATCTTCTTTTAATTCTTTCTAACTCTTCTTCCAATAATCTTTTTTCTTCTTCTAAACTCTTTACAGTTTCTTCTAAGTATCTTTTTTCGTCGACATCAGCATATGGAGTTCTGTAAAGATCCCAAGCGTGAACTAAACTCCCAGTTTTTTCATCGACATAAAAAGCATGAGGCCCTAAACCGCATCTGCATGGTCCCACGTATCTGTATCTGCCTCCAACTCTACCGAGCATGTAGTATCTCCAAAATCCTCTTCCTCTTCCCCATCCAAACATTTATCATCACCTCATTTTTTTATGATTGTTATTTACAATAATACACATATGTGTAAAAATATATATACTTTTTGGTTTTGTGTATATTTATGCCACATTTATACATAAGTAGGTATATAAAGAATAAAAAACAAACTATAAACAAACACAATAAAAATTTTAAATTCCCATTAATGTAAAATTAAAAAATTAAAATTTTAATCAACTATGTCGGGGATATAGTATGACAAATGTGAGATACCCAGCTGTTGCAGGACTATTCTACCCCTCCCACCCAGATGAGCTCATAGAGATGATAGAACAATGCTATCTTCATAAATTCGGCCCAAAATCAATGCCGGTTCGAGGAACTTATGAAAAACCGATCGGTTTACTATGCCCTCATGCCGGCTATGTTTACTCAGGACCTATTCAAGCCCACTCCTACTATGAGTTGTCTAAGAGAGTAGATCCTCTTGAAGAGACCACCGCTGTGATTTTAGGCCCAAATCACACAGGTTTAGGTTCTGGAGTTAGTGTGTGTAATGGAATCTGGAGAACTCCTCTTGGGGATGTAAAGTGTGATGAGGAGTTTGTTGAAGAACTCTGGAGAAAATGCGAGATTATTGACTTAGATGAAACCGCTCACATGAATGAACACTCTATTGAAGTCCAATTGCCATTTTTAAAGCATTTAGAATTATTAAATATTGCAAAATTTAAAATAGTGCCTATATGTATGATGTTTCAAGATTATGAAACATCTGTTGAGGTTGGATACTTTGTTGCAAAGGTTGCCAAGGAGTTGGGAAGAAGAGTTGTGATTATTGCCTCTTCTGATCTAACCCACTATGAACCTCAAGAAGTTGCTTCAAAAAAAGATGCGATAGTTATAAAGGATATTTTAGAGATGGATGAAAAGGCATTATATGAGGATGTTATTAACTATAACATATCAATGTGTGGATATGGGCCAGTTATAGCGATGCTAAGGGCTATGAAGATCCTTGGGGCTAAAAATTCTAAACTACTGGCTTATGCAACGTCAGGGGATATAACTGGAGATTACTCCTCAGTTGTTGGCTATGCCTCTGCTCTTGTTGAGTAGATAAATTTTTCTAATTAACGATTTGGAATATATTCCTCTTTTATTTTTACAACAACTACGGGAGTGTGTTTTAACTTTTCCAGTATCTCCTCGGTTATAACATAACTGTTGTATTTTTCTAACACTTCGTTAATGTTTTTTATTGTATTATGAACTCTATCGCAAATAAATGCTATTCTAACAAATTGATCAATTGAGTAATTTTTATATACTTTATTTCCAGCTATTGCTAAGGGTGTGCATCCTGCAAAACCTCCAACCTTAAAGATCTCAGCCAATCTTCCCAATAAGAATCCAAGAACTCCGATTCCGCTGATTATTCCGTTAATTGCATAGGGAAGAGCGGTAATATACCACTTAAAAATTCGATATGTGGCATCAGTATCTGCTACCATAACAACAACGTCAACTCCAAACTCTTTTTTTACTTCATTATAAAGACGTTCTGCCCATTTTTTCGGATCTTTTGGTAATGGAGAGACGTAAGTTCCCGGAACATTGGTGAGATCTAAACCTCCTTCTGCATATGGTTTTAAAGCATATCTTAAACCAACGGTTCTTATAACTGTTTCTTTATGTCTTAGTGTTTCTTTTTTTGGAAGTTTCCTTAGATTTTTTATTTTTTCTTCTTTAATATTTAATAATTTTCCTAAGGCATATCCCCAAAGATATTTAGACCAGTAATAACAAAAGTAGGCCAAAATTCCAGGTTCAAATTTACTTTCATCAACAAAGTTTCCTTCGGCAGTAGAAACCATTTTCTCGCTTAAAACTATAAAATCCCCATCTTCTAACTTTATCCCGCTATTTCTTATTGCGTCGATTATTATCGGAATAAAATCTTCTCCTCTTTTTATATATCTTGTAGTTATTGGATATGCTTTCATCATCTCTCCTTGATTTTAATTTTTTATATGGTTAAGATGATTTATAACGATTTTAGGATTTTGGATAAGTTATATTATATTATTTTTATATGAAATGTCCTGTTTTTTGGTTTTTGGGTAGGGGATGTTGTTGTTAATTAATTAGAAGATTAATTAGAAGATTATAAAACTATGGTAAACAAAATCTAAAAAAATATAAAAATGTAGAATATGAAATTTTATATGATTAGGAAATATTTATAAAAATTGTAAACATTAAAAAATAAATAAAAAGAATAAATGATAAAATTATAACAAATAAAAATAAAATATAAAAATATATTATGTGGGGGAGTATGGTAAGAAAAAAGATTGACAAACTACACGTTAAGATACACTTTGAGGGAAATGCGATAGAAGGGGACTATGATTTTGATGCGATAATCAATCTAAAAAATGGTATTTTAAAGTATCTCTGGACTGGAAAACGAGATCCTATAATTATTTGGAATATGGATGAAAAGTCGTTTGCTATTGTAGATCCATCCAAGGTGTGTGCAGTGGAGATAAAAGGATCTCTAATGTTTTTAGATGATATTCCAGAGAAAAAATTAGAGATGAGATCGTTTAGAGAGTAGATAATAAAAAATATAAGGAGAGGAGATCTATGAGACGAGTAAAGACAGGGATTCCTGGAATGGATGAGATCTTGCATGGTGGAATTCCAGAAAGGAATGTTGTTCTATTGTCTGGGGGTCCTGGAACTGGAAAATCTATATTTTGCCAGCAGTTTTTATATAAAGGAGCTGCCGAGTATGATGAACCAAGCATTTTGGTAGCGTTGGAAGAGCACCCTGTCCAAATTAGGGAAAATATGAAACAATTTGGATGGAATGTTAGAAAGTTAGAAGAGGAGGGAAAATTTGCAATAATAGATGCGTTTACTTATGGGATTGGTAGTTCTGCAAAAAGGGAAAGATATGTTGTGAACGATCCCAATGATGAGAGAGAATTAATAGATGTTTTAAAGACAGCAATAAATGATATTGATGCTAAAAGAATAGGTATCGACTCCGTAACAACACTTTATATAAATAAACCAATGATGGCAAGAAGAACGGTTTTTTTACTAAAAAGAGTAATATCTGGCTTAGGTTGCACAGCCATATTTACATCTCAAATTTCTGTTGGAGAGAGAGGGTTTGGGGGGCCTGGAGTTGAACACGCTGTTGATGGGATTATAAGATTGGACTTAGATGAGATTGATGGAGAGTTAAAGAGGAGCTTAATTGTATGGAAGATGAGAGGAACGAGCCATTCATTAAAAAGGCATCCGTTTGATATAACTGATGAAGGAATAGTTGTATATCCAGATAAAGTATTAAAAATAAGATAAATTAGAAAAACTTACTTTTCTACTGGATAACCTTTCTCTCTCCAGGCCTTTAATCCTCCTTCCATGTTGTATACATCATATCCCTTCTCTTTTAGAATCATATAACCTCTTGGACTTGTAAATCCTAATTTACAATACACTACAACTTTTTTATCTTTTGGAATTTCGTCTAATCTATTTTCAAGCTCATTTATTGGGATATGAATTGAATTTGGAATTTTACCGTCATATTTGTCCTCTGGAACTACGTTTATAAATACATATTCCTCATTATTAAGAAGTTTGAAAGCTTCATCCACTGTTATGTTTTTTGAAGTTTTTATTCTCATTATATTTTCTTTTACGGATTTTGATACCTTTTCAAGGTTTATAATAACTTCTTCTATTTCTTCTATTGCTTTTCTTTCTTCTTCTGCATTTGCAGATAGTTCTTCAGCAGTAGCAGTAAATTCTTCTGATATGGATGCAAGATCTTGTATATCTTTGAGAGCTTTTTCCATATTGTCAATGGTAACTTTTGCTGATCGTTTAATCTCTTTTATTTTTTGGGTGGTGTTATCTACACTCTCTTTTATTTTCAAGAAGACAGCATTGACTTCATCAACGGCAATAACTCCCTTATCTACTTCATTTTTACCTACAATTCCCAAATTCACAGTTTTCTCTATTTGACTATTTATTTCATCAATTGTTCTATTTATATCATCTACTGATTTCCCTATCTCTTCAGCCAAGTTTTTTATCTCACTTGCAACAACAGCAAAACCCCTTCCTGCCTCTCCAGCTCTTGCCGCTTCAATAGAAGCATTTAAAGCCAAAAGTCCTGTTTGCTCAGCAATATCTTTAATTAAAGCAGTAATTTCATTAATCTTTTTAGATTTTGTTCCGAGTTCTTGAATTGCTTTACTGAGTTCATCAATTACATTGGATATTTTTTGCATTGCCTCAACAGCATTTTCGATCTTTTTTATTCCTTCATCTGCCTTTTCACTTGCCTCTATAGAAACTTTTTCTCCTTCTTCTGATAGATTCTCTGTCCTTTTGGCAAGTTCATCTGTTTTTTCGACTTCTTGTGTTATATCTTGTAGTTTTGCAGATTGATCCGATGCAGCAGTTGCAACTTGCTGAGCTGCATCACTCATCTGTTCTATTGCTTCACGTGCCTTTTTTGTTTCTTTTTTCAAAACTTCAATTTGTAAGTTTAGATCTAACACTTCCTTTCTTATATTTTCAATTATTGTTGAAACATTGTTTATTGCCTTATTAAACATTTTTTGAAACTTATTCCTTTCTCTGTTTTCATTTAATCGAACAGAAAAGTCCCCGTTAGCAAGATGTTCCAATGCGTTTAATGCCTCTTTAAATGTTTGGGCAATTTCTTTTTCCATTATTTCGAGTTCTTTCTCTTTTTCTTTTAATTTTTTCACGAGAGTGCAGATCTTCTCATATAAAACTTTAAAATCATCACTTGGAAGGTTTATGGTATCAACATCTACAATATCTTCTTTCTCTATAATGTTAATGATTTCTTTTATTGGAGCTGATGTCGTATTTTTCACTAAAAAGGTAATTATCACAGAGAATATGCCCCCTAAGATTATTAAAATTATAAAATTGTTAAAAAAATTTGCCACTACTGCAATAATCACATACATAATTAATGAGATCAGGAAAACTTTATATTCCAATTTCATATTCTCCCTACCTCCCCCACATTCATACTGTTTTTATTTTCCGTTGTAGTTTTGTTAAATTTGTTTTTGTGTCAAATTATTTGGCTATAACGCAATAAGCAATATTAATACCTCAACATCTTAAAATAAACAGTTTTATATCCATCATAAACCTATTATAAATCTCTTTATAGTAAGTGGTATAAAAATTATTCCGTGAGGGAGATCTATGAAATTTTCAGAATGGACAAGATGTAAAAGGAAATTAAATGATCTAAACAGCTTAAAGAGAGATATTGTATCACAATTCAAAGAGAGAGATATGTTGGATGAAGGGATAGTGGTTATGGCAAGTGGGGGTAAGGACAGCTCAACGGCAATCGCCTTAGCCAGAGATATTGGTTTGAATATTAGATATTTAATACACTTTTATCATAGATGGAGTTGGGAAATTTCAAAAAATATGGTTATGGCTCTTTCAGAAAAATATAACATTCCCGCAGTGTTTTTTGACATTACGGATGAGATTTTAAAAAGAACAAGGGGGGCTAAGGGAAGTAGTATTTGTAGGATATGTAAAAATATAATGAAAGATAAAACTGTGGACTTTGCGAGAGAAAAAGGAATTAAGATAATAATGACAGGAGATTCGGCTCTTGAAAAAGTATCTGGGGCGGTTATGAATTATTTAAGGGAGAGGTATGGTGAAGTAAAATATGACAAGATGGAACTAACCCCGGTCCCACAAAAATATAGTAAAACTAAGGAAATTTTGTTTTTTAGACCTTTAATACGATTATCTTATGATGATGTTCTGAGATTAACGAGATATTATAATATCAAAGTTGAGAAATCACACGAAGTTGGAGATAAGATTGGATTTTGGAGAGAAGGATGCTGTTTGCAGTACGCTGATGAAAACGCAACATTGAACGAAGAGCTTTTTAATAACTTATACAAATATAATAAATTAGCAACTGAAACTGCGAGAAAATATGGTTTTAGAGCTTCCATAAAACTACCGTCTAAAAGGATCATGGTTGTTCCAGAAAAAGAAGAATACTTAACACTAATAAAAAATGCTTTGAGGGATATTGATGAAAGTTAAAGTATATCAGGTAGGAGGAGCGATGGGTTTGTTTTTAATGCTCCTTATTTTATTTTTATTGATAGTTTTGGCAATTTTCGCTCTACCGATATTTTTAATATTAATTGGGATATTTGGATTATATATTTTGGTAAAATATAAGATAAGATCATTTTTTAGTAGATTGTGGTATAAACTTAGAAGAAAAAAGATAAAAATTGAAGACGTTTCTACAAATGGAGAAGTTAAGATAAACTTTGCTAAGAGAATAGAGATAGAGGGGAGTGGAGAATTTATCTTTGAAAATTTGGATTCGTTGGATGAAACCTCTCGATCTCTTGCGTTTTATTTAAAAAACATTGGAGCCGAGTTCAGAGAAGATGGAATATATTTTAGAGGATATAAGGTCTACCCTATTTTTAAAAAGACCTATCCTTTAAATGAGATCATAACCTTAAAATATCCTAAAAATGTTGATGCGGTTGTTTTAGGGCTGAAAGGAGAACCCTACGATCCAAAATTTTTATATTTAATTCCAAAGGATTTTTTAAAAGAGAAAATGAGTATTTCTGAATTAAGAAGATTTCTTATAGATTGATAACTGCAACATCTTTAATATTTGGAATCTCTTTTATTTTCTCAATAACATCCTCAGGAACAGTATGATCCAAGTTTAGGAGCATTACACTCTCTCCTCCTGGTTCTTTTCTACCAACTTGCATTCCAGCAATGTTTATTCCATAATCTCCAAGGAGGATACAAACCCTTCCAATTGTGCCCGGTCTGTCAATATGTTTAATTATAGCCAACGCTCCCTCTGGAATAAAGTTGACATCATATCCATCAACATCCAAGATCACTGGCTTGTTGTTTACTATCCCCCCTGTTATGGAAAATCTCTTCTTATCACTTTCAGCGATTATTTTTATAGCATTGCCAAATTTTTTCTCGGATGTTGTGGTTTCTATTACACTTATGTTCCTATTTTTTGCAATTACCGGGGCGTTAACTAAGTTTATACCAGCCAAGAGTATTGGAGATAACAATCCTTTAAGAAATGCCCTTTTTATTAAATCGGTTTTTTCTTTTGCAAGATCGCCACAGTATACTATCTCAACTCTCTTAACGGATCCATCTAACACCTGCATTACTATATTTCCGAGCATTTCAGCCAATAACATATAAGGTTTTAATTTTCCTAATTTTTCTTGAGGAATATTTGGCATATTTACAACGTTTTCAGCTAACTCTCCTTTTAATACCTTTTTTATCTGCTCTGCTACAATAGTTCCGGCTGCTTTTTGTGCCTCCTCTGTTGATGCTCCCTGATGAGGTGTGCCTATAACATTATCTAATGTTAATAGCGGATTATCCTTAGGTGGCTCTTCTTCAAATACATCCAAAGCAGCTGCTCTAATTTTTTTCTCTTTTAATGCCTCATACAAGGCCTTTTCATCAATAAGCCCCCCTCTTGCACAGTTAACTATTATTGCATTCTTTTTCATTAAATTTATTTGATCCTTTCCAATTATATGTCTTGTTTTTGGTGTTAACGGAACGTGTAAAGTTATAAAATCAGCTCTCTTGCAGAGTTCGTTTATATCATCAATCAACTCAACACCCATCTCCTCAGCCATGTCCTTTGGAATGTAGGGATCGTAGCCGATAATGTTCATACCGAATGCCTTAGCCCTTTTAACTACCTGTTGTCCTATCCTCCCCAAACCAATAACTCCCAACGTCTTTCCATATAACTCTATCCCTTTGAACCTTTTTCTATCCCACTCTCCTCTTTTTAATGAGGCAGTTGCCTGTGGGATGTTTCTTGCAGCAGCGAGCATTAAGCCCAAAGTCAACTCAGCCACTGAGATTGAAGAAGCGTCTGGTGCGTTAACTACTATGATCCCTTTTTCTGTCGCTGCTTCAACATCTATGTTATCTACACCAACACCTGCCCTACCTATTATCTTTAACTTCTCTGCATTTTCAATAACATCTCTTGTAACCTTTGTTCCACTTCGCACTACTAAAACATCTGCCTCTTTTATCTTTTCCAATAATTCCTCTTTTGTTAAGCCGGTTGCTACTTCAACCTCTCCAACTTCTTCTAATATTTTTATCGCATCTTCGTGTAGAGGATCTGTGATTAATATTTTGACCATAACTCTCTCACCACCTAAGTTTTTAAATTTTTACTACTTTTAGATAATTAGAGAATAAACAATAAAAATATTTTGAATGATATTGATGGCTCTTCCTCTATATAATTTTGTCGAAATATGAATTATCAATTTTTTAAAAATTTTAAAATTTATTATTAACTTTCTCTTTGTTAAGATTGCTGACTTCTGTTTTTATAATTTATTTTTATAGTTTTCTGATTTTTTGATGGGATTATAAAGGAAAAACCATAGGTATTAAATAGATAAAACTTTTAACTGAAATTTAAATAATTATGATCATAATTTTTTATAGTTTTTTCATCGTTTAATAATTTTTAGCCAACCATAAATTATAAATGAGGAATCCTCCTAACATCAATAGGCAAATTTATAACAAAAAGTTTATGATCGATTTTGATTAGTGTTGATCTGATGTATATTTGGAAGTTTGTATATTTTTAGTTTTAAAGTATTAGGTGATTTTATGGAAGCAGTTTTGATATTAGAGGATGGAACAGTTTTTAGAGGTAAAGGTTTTGGAGCAGAAAAAGAGATTTTTGGAGAACTGGTTTTTACAACAGTTATGACTGGCTATGTTGAAGTTTTAACTGATCCATCTTACAAGGGACAAGTTGTTATGATGACCTATCCGTTAGAGGGCAATTATGGTGTAAAAAAGGACTGGTTTGAATCAGATGGAATAAAGGCAGAAGGATTCGTAGTTAGAGAGTTGACTGGAAAGGAGTTGGATGATCTTTTAAAGGAGTATGATGTTCCAGGCATTCAAGATATTGATACCAGATTTTTGACAAGAAAGATAAGAGATAAGGGAGTTGTGAAGTGTTGTTTAAAAGTCGGGGAGAGAATAGGGAATGATGAAATTGAAGATCTTTTAGAGAGAGTTAAGAAATATAAAGATATTTCAGATATTGACTTGGTTCCAATGGTTTCAACGAGGGATGTTGTGGTCCACAAGATACCAAATGCAAGAGCAAGATGTGTTCTATTAGATTGTGGCGTTAAGATGAACATTATTAGATGTTTATTGAATAGAGGTTGTGAAGTTATTCAAGTTCCTTACAACACAAGTTATGATGAAATATTAAATTATAATCCAGATTTCGTTCTAATATCTAATGGTCCAGGAGATCCTGCACGACTAAAAGAGGTTATTAGAAATATTAAAAATTTAATAGGAGTTGTTCCTATAACCGGAATTTGTCTTGGTAATCAACTCATTTCACTGGCTTTTGGAGGAAAAACATATAAAATGAAGTTTGGACATAGGGGGGGAAATCAGCCAGTTAAAGATTTAGAGACAGAAAAAGTTTACATAACGTCTCAAAATCATGGCTTTGCTGTCGATGAAAACACTCTTCCGAATGATTTAGAAGTTAGCTTTATAAATTTAAATGATAGAACAGTTGAAGGAATAAAACACAAAAACTTGCCGATATTCTCTGTTCAATTCCACCCAGAGGCAAGACCTGGGCCTCACGATACGATGTTTTTGTTTGATGAGATGATAAAATTAAAAGATAGGAAATAAATAATAATGATATAATAGGCAAGAAATTGATAGATAAATGCCTCTATTAAAATACTTAACAATTTTTACGCTGTATATTTTATTGTATTATTTATGTTTTATTTTATTTAAAATTAAATTTAAAATTAGGTAAAAAAACAATCAAAGTGATTATTATGGACTTTTTTGAGAGATATACAAATTTAAAGAGAAAATACCATGGAAAAAAAGAAAAACCAAAAGTTGTGGTTGTTGGAAGAAGCAATGTTGGAAAATCAACTTTCGTTAGATTAATGACTGGAAGAAAAGATGTTAAAGTTGGAAAAAGGCCGGGATTGACATTAAAAATTAACGAATATGATCTTGGGGACTATATCTTAGTTGATTTACCGGGATTTGGATATATGTCAGGCCTTCCTAAAAATGTGCAGGAAAAAATAAAGGATGAAATAGTCCACTATATTGAAAATAACGCGGATAAGATAGCTACCGCAGTCCAAATAATTGATGCAAAGTCGTTTTTTGAAATTGTTAGGAGATGGGATGAAAGGGGGGAAATTCCTATTGATTTAGAGATGTTTGATTTTATAACAGATCTTAAAATAAGCCCAATTCTCGTGGTTAATAAAATGGATAAGATAAAAAAAGAGGACTGGGATACAGTTTTGGATGGAATATGTGAGTTTTTTAAATGTTCTCCACCATGGAGACAGTGGAAATTTATAGTTCCGGCAGTTTTAAAGAAAGGGCAGGGAATTGATGAAATAAAAAAGAGAATTAAAGAGAGAGTTGATCTATTTAAAAAATTAAAAGTAAAAAAGCACTAAGTATTAAACTCTTTTTAACCAATCTAAATCGTTTTTATGGAGATCTCTAATATCCTTTAATCCAAATCTAAGCATAGCCAACCTACTAAATCCGATTCCCCAAGCTAAAACTGGCTTTTTAATCCCAATCGGTTCTAATACTTCTGGCCTAAAAATTCCGGCTCCTAAAATCTCTAACCACCCTCTACTCTCCAAATAAACCTCTGCCTCTAATGATGGCTCAGTAAATGGGAAATAAGCAGGTCTAAATCTAACCTTTTCAAACCCTAATCTTTTTAAAAACTCTTTTAAGACCCCAATTAAATTATTAAAATTAACATCCTCTCCCATTATAATTCCTTCACACTGATAAAACTCTGGTAAGTGTTTATAGTCGATTGCCTCGTTCCTAAAAACCCTATCTATACAGAAAACCTTGTGTGGTTTATTTTTTTCTTCTTCAGATAATGAGGCCAAATATCTTATTGATGAAGAGGTTGTATGTGTCCTTAAAATCAATCTCTTTGAAATATTTTCATCAAATTTATATTTCCAGCATCTTTCATGAACTTCTTTAACGTTATCTAACAGATCTTCTGGAATCTCTCCCTCCTGAGGATACTTTAAAAAGAAGGTATCTTGCATCTCTCTTGCTGGGTGATCCTGTGGTTCAAACAGCATATCGAAATTCCAAAACTCTGTTTCTACAATTGGGCTTTTTACTTCTTTAAAACCCATTGCTAACAAGATTTCCTTAACTTCTCTAATAATTCTTGTTAAAGGATGTATCTTAGCAGGATATACTGGTTTAGTTGGTATTTTTACATCGTAGGGTCTGATATATGCTTTTTTCCATTTTCCGCTTATTATAGTATCTCTTGTTAATTGAGTTATTTCTTCTTCAATCTCAATAGGTTTTTTTATAAACTCTTTTCCTTTTTCAGTTAGTTTTATTGTTATCTCCTTCTCTTCATCAATTTTAACAAATCCTCTCTTTTTTAAAATATCAACAATTCTTTTTTCTTCTTCGTTAAGATTGTCAAATAATAATCCATTACCTATTTTTTTTAAGAAATCTTCCTCAACATCGTCATAGTCCAAGTTTTCAAAAATGATTTTACCTTTATCTATTTTGGCAATATTCTTCCTTTTTATTGATCCTAATGCAGCATTTATTTCTTCTTTTGGAAGTATATCCTTTAGGTTTTTAATCTCTATCTCAGATAGATTATGCTCCTTTAAATATTTAGCAATCTTCCTTTCAGGGAATTCATCGTTTTTTGCAATTTTAACGATCTTTCTGATCTTCTCATTACTCTCTACCAAATCTTTACCTTTTAACCACAAAGATACTCTCAAGATCTTTTCTTTTGGCATAAATTTTTCTAATTCTTCTAATTTGAACTCTTCCTTTTTCTGATCTTGAAATATCTTTAATAATCTCTTCTCATCAACATGTAGTTCCATATTATCAGCCCCGTCTCTGTTTTATAAACACCTATAAACTTTTTATAATTTTTTATATTACTTTTTATAAACTTTTTATAAAATTTATAAAGTTTAAAATCATCAGATGTATTATTTGTTATGGAAAGAAAAATTAAATAGATTATCGATAATTGATAAATAGTAAGTAAATAATCAACTTTAAAAGATTATCGCTAACTGTAAAAAGGGATAATATGATCTTAAAAAACTGTAAAATAGTAAATGAGAAAGGGATAATTGAAGGAGACATATTGATCGGAGAGGATGGAAAAATAAAGAAAATTTCACGTTTTATTGAATCTAATAATGAAGACGTTTTGGATTTGGATGGATTAGTAGTTATCCCTGGAGTTATAGATGCTCATGTCCATTTTAGATGGGGGGAAGAAAAAAAAGAAGATTTTTTAAGTGGTAGTTTGGCAGGAATAAATGGAGGAGTTTGTTTCGCAATAGATATGCCCAATAACTCTCCACCCATAACTACGAAGGAACTCTTCTACAAAAAACTTGAAGAATGTAAAAATAAGAGTAAAATAAACACTTTTTTAAATTTTGGGATTACTGAGAGAAACTATCTTGAAACAGTGGAGGAAGCAAAGGCATATAAAATATTTATGGTTAAATCTGTTGGGGACTTATTTATTAACGATTATTCAAAATTGAAGGATATTCTAAGCCAAAATAAGATCTTCTGTATTCATGCAGAGCATAAAGACATAATAGAAGAAAATTTAAAAAAATATAAACTTGAAACTTGGGAAGATCACTGCAAAATAAGGGATAAAAGATCAGAAGTAGAAGCGGTAAAAGAGGTTTTAAAAAACTTGGAAATTATCGATAAGTTAAATAGATTTAAACCACACATTCATTTTTGCCATATTTCTACAAAATTATCTCTTCAATTAATAAACAAGGCAAGACAAACACTGAAAAATGTAAAAATAACTGTGGAAGTTGCTCCTCATCATATATATTTGAATAGGGAGATGGCTGAGGATCTCAAAGGATTTGGAAAATTCAATCCTCCTCTAAGGGAAAAAGAGGATAATATCGCATTAATTAACGGGATAATAAAAGGGGAGGTAGATATTATCGCATCAGATCACGCTCCTCACACGTTAGAAGAAAAACTTAGAGATGTTAGACACTGCCCTTCTGGAATACCTGGAATAGAGACGATAGTTCCTTTAACCCTTAATTTAGTAGGTAATAAAGTTATCAGTTTATCTACTGCTGTAAGGATTTTATCTTCAAACCCTGCCAATATTTTTAAAATAGATAATAAAATTAGAGAAAACAATTTTGCAAACCTAACGATCATTGACTTAAAAAAAGAGGTAAAAATTAATGCTGAAATGTTCAAATCAAAGGCAAAATTTAGCCCATTTGATGGATGGAATGTTAAAGGAGTTCCGATCTATACTGTGGTTAATGGAGAGATATATGAAACATGTTATTAACCAATATAAAAATAGAAAAATATATAAAAACAAACGATGATATTATTAAATGTTAAATGATTTAGACAGAGAAATTTGGTTGGTGAGAGGATGGTAAATTTTGATCAGGAGAAGATGTTAAAGCCGGCGATTATTGGAGGGCTTGTAGGAATGGTTCTTGATGTTGTATGTTGTTTGGGTCTTATTGTTGGAGGGGCTGTTGCTGCACACCTCTACGTAAATTCAGGAGGAGTTTGTGATTATGAAAATTGTGGATTAGTTGGAGCTGTTTCAGGAGTTATTGGTGGAGTTATAGGTAGTATTATAAGCTATTTCCTTTACATGACTATCTTTACAGCATACGCTCACTACACTCCAATAGGAATGGGTGGCTCTTTAATCTTCTCAATAATTGGCGGAATTATCTTTGGAGCAATCTTAGGAGCAATTGGAGGAATAATCTATGTTCTTATAAAAAATAGATAATCCCTTTAATCGGATTTTTTTAATTTATTTTATGTGAGTGATTTACATGTCTTCCCTATCTCGATTTTATATAGTTCTATTTATATCATTCGTTATGTTTTATTTAGGAATCATTCTTGCTCCTTACTTTGCATATCTTGGAAATAATGTCCCAATTTACAAAATAATAAGTGAAGATATATATATGCTTTATTCTCCAATTTGCCATCAACTACCTCAGAGAAGTTTTTTTATCTTTGGAAATAAAATGGCTGTCTGTGCGAGATGTTTTGGAATCTATACAGGAGTTTTACTTGGATTGATTGTTTATCCAATGATTAAAAAATTGGATGATTTCAAGGTGCCCAATCGAATATATCTGATTCTCGCTTTAACACCTATGGCAATTGATGGAACAACGCAGTTAATTGGATTGAGACAGAGTTTCAATGAGTTGAGATTTATAACTGGATTCATTGCTGGCTTTTTTGTAGTGTTTTATATAATCCCTGTTTTTCTACAACTGTTTGCAAAATGGTATAATAAATTCAAAAATAACTGAATGTATTAAAACTTTTAACTAATTTTAAAATTCTTAATGTTTAATTTCTGAATGGGTAATAGCTATTATTTATTTTTTTAATATTACTCATTAAATTTTATGATAAAGTTTATATAGGGTTAAATCAACACTTATAAAGCAATCTTAAAGATATATTGAATTTTCGAATTTGAATAATATTTATGAAACTTGCATGTAGAATTTTTAAAAATTAACAAATTTTTTACGCAATGAGTAGAATGTTTAACAATTGAATATGTTCCTATAAATACTCGGATATGTAAATAAGCGATAAAATAAATACAATATAATAATATTGAGGGATAATATGAAAGTATCTGTTTACGGAGCAGGAAATCAGAAACTATACTTAGAAAAACTCAACGTCCAAGAGAAGTTTGGTGGTGAGCCGCCTTATGGTGGTTCGAGGATGGCTATTGAGTTTGCTAAGGCGGGGCATGATGTTGTTTTGGCAGAGCCGAATAGGGGTATAATGAGTGAGGATCTTTGGAGGAAGGTTGAGGAAGCGGGAGTTAAGGTTGTTAGTGATGATGTTGAAGCTGCAAAACATGGAGAAGTTCATATTCTCTTCACACCATTTGGAAAACTAACAATACATATAGCCAAGACAATAATAGAACACCTCCCCCAAAACGCAGTGATCTGCAACACATGCACCATTCCAACACCCGTCCTATATAGGGCTTTGGAAGGAATTTTAAGATTAAAGAGAAGAGATGTTGGAATCTCATCAATGCATCCAACAGGAGTGCCGGGAACACCATCTCAAGAATATTACACAATAGCAGGCAGATCACTTGAAGGAAAGGCCTATGCAACAGAAGAACAAATAAATAAATTGGTTGAATTAGTAGAAAGTATTAATAAAATTCCATATGTGGCTCCTGCAGATGTTGTTCCAGCAGTTGCAGATATGGGTGCACTTGTCACAGCGGTTTCGTTGGTTGGAGTTCTTGATTATTATAGGGTAGGGACCCAGTTGATAAATGCTCCAAAGGATATGATAGAGAAGCAGATTTTGATTTCGCTTCAAACAATATCTTCGATTATTGAAACTTCAGGAATAGAGGGGTTGATGAAAGTATTTAACAAAGAAGCTTTACTCTCCTCAGCTAAAAACATGCTGATAGATAAAAAACAGGATGACTTAAAATTGGCTTTAAAAATAATTGAAGAGTTTGATAAATCAATAATTGGAGAAAAAGATGTTAAGAAAACATATTTAGTTGCTCCTCAGGCGTTAATTGAGGATATAATCTCATTAATTGGGAAGAGTGCGGTTGAGGGTGCAATAAGGAGAAGTTCTAATAAGTTGTTTAGTAAATAGCATAGATCATTCTAAATTTTAGACAACATCAACTATTTTTCTACTTCTTAATCCTTTATTTTTTATTTTTAATCGAATTTTTAATTTTCGTTAATAAAATTTAAATAGCAAATTGTTCAAAAGATATATCAAAGAATAGTTGATTTCAATAAATGGCTGTAAAACTATATATCAAAAGAGTCATAAATAGAGATGTAAGAAAATTAACAATTTATACAACAGTTTAGTTTTCATACGTTTTAAATAAATTAAGATAAGGATCTTGGCATGTTGAATTAGCGGTGAATAGGTTATGAAAAAAGATACGGAGTTGAATAGAATTGAAAACAACAAATATAATGTATTTGCTTATGGGGAATTGATGAAAAAAGAAAGATTGTTGGAATTAATAAATAGAGTGCCGAAGATGATTAAAGGGAGGGTTTATAATTACGAGAAGTTTTTTGATGAAACAATCGGGTATTATGGGGCAAGAAAGAGAGAAGGAAGTTATATTGATGGAGTTATATTAGTAGATATTACTGATAAGGAATTAGAGATTTTTGATGATTATGAAGATTTGGATGTCTACTACGTTAGGGAAAAAACTACTGCTGTGGATGAGCATGGAAATGAATACTGCGTTTATATTTATTTAAGAAAAAATGACTAATTTTTTTGGGGGAGAGCATGGACGCAAAAGAAATTTTAGAGTTAGTTGAAGAAAGTTATAAATCAGAAGATGGGGATTACAAAAATAAGGCATATTTTGTTTCATATTTTTTGAGTTCATTAATATTTATTCTGATGTATATATCGATGAAGGTCTGGAACTTTAACATACTGTTTGTTGTATCTTTATTGTTAGTTGTGGGAATAATATTGGTAGTGAGACAGAGAAAACTCTATAAAAAAACAAAGTGCTATTTTGATAAGATATTTGAAGAGATTGTAAAATATGGAATTATTGCAGTTATTCTCTCTTCGATTATTACATTATACACTTATCCAAGAATTCTGGGAGTTTCAATTGCGGGAATTTTTGGCTTTTTACTTATTATTGATGGTATTTTATTTAAATCTAAAAAGAGAAAGATTTTGGGATTGTTAATGATGATTTCATCAATTCCGATGTTTATATTCAACGAATATCAATTTCTGATCTTTGCCTTAGTTCAGTTTTTAGTTGCTCTATGCTTTTTAATATGTAAGGACTAAATGTGGAATTATGAAAGTGTTCAACTCCGTTGTTAGGGTTAAAATATTGGCTTTGTTGTATGGATTGGAGTATTGTGAATTTAGTTATTTGAAAGAAAAGTTAAATTTGACAGATGGTAATTTAGAGCATCATTTAAAAAAATTAGAAGAGATCGGATTCATAGAGACAAAGAAGTCATTAATAAAAGGTAAAATTAAAACAATAATAAAAATTACAGAAAAGGGAAGGACAGCTTTCAAAAATTATATATATGAAATTTTACAATTATCAAAAAATATAGAAAGTTAATGTATTAAAAAATAGCAATTAAATCTTCTTAAACCCCATATTATTATTGTTAAACTTATTTTTACTTTATTACTGTTTGTAATATTATTTAAAGATTGTTGTGAGATGATCAACATGACATCCAAAAAATTATTTTCAAAAAAGGGACAGTTGTCGATGGAGTTAGCAATGATTGTTGCTTCTGCCTCACTTATTGCAATAATCATGGCGTACTATATGGTAAGATATGGGAAAAAATTTGGGGAAGGAGTGGGAAGCAGTGGAAAAAAAGCAGAGCATTTTATAAATACGACAAACAACAACTCTGCTAAATATCTTCAAATGTTGAATAAAACTTAAAAATTATTAAAAATTTAAGATTTTTATTTAACAAATAAAATAACTGCAAAAAATTGCCAATATATGGTTATTTAAACTCTTTGCATCGCAGAGTATCGCAAAAATATTTATACTAAAAATTTATGAAATATAAACATGAAGATATAACACCTATACAGAACATAGAAGGTGATAGTATATGAAAATATTAAAAAAGATAATGTCAAAAAAAGGACAGTTATCAATGGAAGTAGGTATCTTAGTAGCAGCGGCAGTGTTAGTTGCAGTTATCGCAGGATACTACTACGTAAAAAACATAAAAAGCAGTTCAACAACTGCTGGAGAAAAAGCAAATAAAACAGTTACAACATTAGGGGAAGCTGCAGAGAACATAAGTAGTAATATAAGTAAGTTGGTTTCATAATTCAAATATTTTTAGATATTGCATGAGATTTATGATATAAATTATTTTATTTGACCGTCAAGGGATGACCATGTCTAATAAAATTTTTTCAAAAAAAGCTCAGGTGTCAACTGAATTGGCAATATTAGTTCTTTCCTCAGTAATTATTGCAACTTTAATCTCAATAATATATTTTAAAAACGAAATAGTTGGCGTAAAATATTTACAGACATATTCCAACAATTCCACGTCAAACCTATTAGAAGCCAGTAGAAACATATCTGGGAAAATAGCAAGGGAAGCAATATCCTAATTTTTGTTTTATTATATTTAAATATTAGTATGTTTAGTTTAAAGAGATTCTTTTAGGATTAATCTTTAAGTCCGTAAAAAATAACATATGTAGTTTTTTGAAAATTTTTACCACCCCTATTGATATAATTTTTCAGCATACTCTTTTACCATTCTTTCAGCGTCGAAATATTCAACTATGTGATTGACACAGTTGCATGCCTTCATCCACCACTTCTCGGTATCGTAAAAATCTGATACCTCATCTAATAGGTTGTATATGCAGTTAGCAACGTAGTTGTCATCATCTCTAACACCGTCTCCTATTGTAAAACTATCGTCAGGATACATTTTAGCCCATTCAACATGCCAACCATCTAACGTGCTTGCGTGGATTGAGGCATTCATTGAGGCAGTCATTCCTGAGGTTCCAGATGCTTCATGATTCAGTTTTGGAGTGTTTAACCAAATATCTGATCCCTGTTTCAGCATCTTACTTAACTTTAACTCATAGCCAGTTAATATGGTAGCTCCTTTCATATCACGTGTTTTTGAGACGATCCAATTAAATGTAGCGATCATATTACAATCGTTTGGATGTGGCTTTCCAGCCCAAATGACTTGTATCTTTTTCTTTTTAAGGAGTTCTAACAATCTCATCTCATCATGAAGTAGAATATATGGCCTCTTGTATGCAGTAAATCTTCTTGCCCATACAACAGTTAGTCGATCCTTTTTAAAGATCTTTCCGGTCTGATCTGCCACTTCTTCAAAAAGTATCTCTTTCAACTCCATTTTTCTTTCTCTTAATGTATCTATGTCGTATCTTTTCGCTGCATCTCTTATTATTGGATCTTGCCAGTAATATTTATCTTGAGCGTTTGTTATTGCCACGATTTCACATCTATCCTTAACCCAACTCCACATCTTGTCGCAGACCTCTTTATGTTTTTTAGAAACAGCGTTTGCTCTTTTACATGTTCTTAAAGCACAGACAGTATAGTTAAAAGGATTTCCTCCTAATTTTTCAGCTAAGGAGGGATCGACATTTCCAAAGAATCCCATTGACTTCAATAAATTTATATCCTGAGTTTCATTTCCCTCTGGAAGTGGTGTGTGGGTTGTAAAAACCGCATGTTCTCTTGTATACTCTAACCCATAGTCCTCGATCATCTTGAAGATCAGTGGAAGGGGATGTGGTTCATTCATATGATATATTTTTACGTTTTCACACTCTTTTATGACTTTATAACCCCCTACCCCCAAAACTATCTGTTGGGCTATGTGAAGGATGTTGTTTGCATCATATAATTTGTGAGTTATTGTTCTTGAAAAATCGTCATTTTCAGGAATATCTGTTGTTAAAAAATATATTGGACACGTTCCAAAAACATCTTCTTCCAATTTATACGCTTTAACCCAGACGGTGTTATTATTTATAATTACAGGCACTTTTAATTTAATATCTTCTAAAAAGTCATAGTATTTTCTTATATATTCTACTTTCATTTTTGCTTCGCAATCCCTAACTTGATCGTAGTATCCATAACTCCAAAGTATTGAAACCCCTACAAGTGGTTGGTTTAACCGTTTTGCAGCCCTAAAATGAGATCCTGCCAAGAATCCAAGACCTCCTGCATATGTTTTTAAAGGTTGATGGATTGCAAATTCCATACAAAAATAAGCAGTTGGTTTCATTAACATCCCCCAAAACTCTTTTAATCTAATGTTATTGTTGTTAATTTACTTTGAAGATTTCACATTTAAAAATTTTTATAATGGTTTTTATGTGCCAATCTTAATTTATTTTGATAATTTTTTGATAATTTATTTTTATTTCAATTTTTTTATTTTAATATTTGTTTTAAATATTTTTTATTATTTTTTGTTATTAAAATTATTCTATCTATTAAAATTTTAATGTCTATCAACCTACTATATCCACCTGTTAATTTTCAACTGTTGATTTTTATATTGGATTGTCTAAAAAAATAATAGTGGGATGTAGCGTTAATAGAATAAATCTACGATCAGCAATAGTAATTTATCAGAAAAATAATATATAAAATGAGATGATGCTTTGTATTTATATATTTAGAATTTATAATTATTTGTATGGTTCTGCTAACGATCAATGTCTATTCAAAAAAATAGTATTTCATACACGCATTTTTCTTCTCCTATACTCGTGCATTTTATTTCTTTTACAACATTATTTTTTGAAAATATGTTTTTTAGAGCTCCTGCTAATATTCCAGCAATAAAATCGTGTATCGGTTCACTGCATTTTTTGTTATATGGTGGAGAGTAGTGTTCAATTATTCTTCTCTCTAAATCGATCTTTAATTCTCCAAAATTCATTAATCTGAATAATTTAACTAATTCGTCTAAACTATTGGGAGACATTAGTTTTCCGAATTTATATCCAATTTCATAAAGAGATATTTCAGAGTTAAGTTCTTTTACAGTATCTATTAATTCAATGGCCATTAGTCCAAAATAAGGAATTGGAATTTTTTTAGCATTTTTTAACTTATTTTCATCTCTTATAACCTCCAATATTTCAGGAAAGATCTTCTCCATAATATCCCTCTATTAAAATTAATTAATAAATAAGTTTAAGAGAATAATGTTAAAACCTTGTCTTTAATATCCTCTAACAGAACATTACCAATAACGCCTACAATTTTTTCTCCGCAGTTAAATAACATTATTTTTGACGAATCCCCACCTATAATTACATACTTCACGTTATCATTAATCACATTTCCTAATTCTCCAGCCCCTCCAATAATTGCACTTATTATGGCAGAAACAACGTCCTCATTCACTTTTTCAACATTTCCTTTTATGAATAGCCCATCTTTTGACGTGAGAATAACCCCTTCTACCCCTTCAACATTTAGTAAGTTATTGATCTCTTCATTCATAATTTCACCTAAATTTTGTTTTATTTACTTTTATATTGTTATGGTTATTGATATAAATATTTTTCGAACGGATTTCGTTATTTTTGGGGGGGGGGGGAAATTTTCGCGTTTTTTCGCGGAAAAAAGTAAATACAACTGATTTTTAGATAAAATAACAAAGTAAATTGGATTATGATAATGATAAAATTTCCAACAAAGACAACTAAAACCTATTTATATCTTCATACCCAAAAAATTATTATGTGGTTAATAATTTCAAAAAATATAATTTAAAAAATTTAAAGGTAAAAATTAGAAAATGAAAATTTAAAGTGATAATATGGTAAAAAAAGCGGTAATTCCAGTAGCGGGTTTTGGAACTCGTCTCCTTCCCATAACAAAAGCACAACCAAAAGAAATGCTTCCAGTAGTTAACAAGCCAATAGTTCAGTATGTTGTTGAAGATTTAGTCGATGTAGGCATAAAAGATATACTCTTTATCACTGGAAAAGGAAAACAGGCAATAGAAAACCATTTCGACGTAAATTATGAATTAGAATGTAAATTGGAAAAATCAGGGAAGTTAGATCTTCTCAAAATTATTAAAGAGATAGATAATTTGGGAAATATTTTCTATGTCAGACAGAAAGAACAGAAAGGTTTAGGGGATGCTGTTTTATACGGAGAAGAGTTCGTTGGAGATGAATACTTTATAGCAATGGTGGGAGATACAATCTATTCAAAAAATATTGTAAAAGACCTAATAAAAGTTCATAAAAAATATGGATGTTCTGTTATTGCTTTGGAAAGAGTTCCAATGGAAGATGTGCACAAGTATGGAGTAATAGATGGAGAAGAAGTAGAAGAGGGGATTTACAAAATAAATAATATGGTTGAAAAACCAAACATCGAAGAAGCCCCATCTAACTTAATTATAACAGGAGCTTATCTGTTATCCCCGAAAATATTTGAAAAAATTAAAGAAACGCCTGTCGGTAGGGGAGGAGAAGTGCAAATAACTGATGCAATGAATCTACTTTTAAAAGAGGAAGATATTTTAGGAGTGGAGATTAGTTGTAAAAGATACGATATTGGAGATGTTTTTGGATGGTTAAAGGCAAATGTGGAAATTGGAGTAGAGAAATTTCCAGAATTTAGAGAATTTTTGAAAAATTTCGTTGAAAAATTAGAGTAAATAAGATTTATACATGTATGCAACAGTAATAATAAGTGTGTTATATTTGAATATTTTGACTATTATCTCTTTTTTATCTTTTTAGTTGATTGAGCAATTAGAAGTAGGATTATCGAAAAATAAAAAGTAAAAATAGAAAAAAGAATTAATAAATTAATAAAAAAAATAATTATAAAATAATTATAATAAGGTTAACCAGGGAGATAATGAATATTGCAATAATTCTCGGTCTTTTGGTAGCTTTGTTTTACGGTATTGGAACTTTTTTTGCGAAAATTGTGTGTGAAAAAAATCCAATGTTTCAGTGGATTGTTGTTAATGTAGTGGGAATAATCATGTGTTCAATCATATTATTGAAATATAGAAATGTGATTATAACTGATCAAAAAATTCTGATTTATGCAATAATCTCAGCAATATTAGTGGTTTTAGGATCTTTGATACTATATTATGCTCTTTATAAAGGAAAGGCAAGTATTGTTGTCCCTTTATCGTCAATAGGGCCTGCAATAACTGTAATTTTATCAATTTTGTTTTTAAAAGAGACACTAACCCCTACTCAGATAATAGGAATAACCCTTGTAATTTTAGGAGTGATACTTCTCTCAATATCCGAATAAAATCCTAAAAAAGTAAAAATTAAAAAATGAAAATAGAAATAAAATAAAAATAATTTAATAATTAAAATCTTAAAAAATTTACTGTTCTCCCAAGGTTAATAAATACTTTCTTGAACCCTGTATTCCAAGTTGTATTTTTATTGCCTTTATAAGTTCATGAACATCTTCCACTGTTTCAGCATCATATAACGCTTCCTTAAATTTTTCTCTTTTTGAAGGTTCTATTAAGTTAAGAAGATACTCAACAGTGGCAACCAACTCGATATATTTCTTTTCTCTATTTATTAAACTATCTAACTCGTTAAGTATTTCTTGAATTTTTGGAGATGGCATCTGTTTCACCCGAGGATGTGGTTTTAAATATCATTACTAAATAAAGTCATATAAATATTTTATTTATACTTTAAATAAATTCTCCCAATCAAACATAAACAAGTTCCACAACGAAGGCAAGTATAAACTAAAACTAAAAATCTCAAAAGTTAATAAATACAACACTATATTGAAATAAATCCCAATTAAAAACTAAATAAAATTAAAATTAAAAAAGTAAAATAAAAACTAAAAAAGATTAATGGTTTAGTAATTACTATTTAAAAATACTATTTAAAAATTTGCCATAGAACCTAATCATAACTAATAATAACTGGTGATAACTTGGCAATGATCGGCTTAGTTGGAAAACCAAACGTTGGAAAATCCACTATGTTTAACGCTCTAACTGAAAAACCCGCTGAAATTGGAAACTATCCATTTACAACAATACAACCAAATAAAGGTATTGCATATATAACAAGCCCCTGCCCATGTAGAGAGTTGGGAGTTAACTGCAATCCAAGAAACTCAAAATGTATTGAGGGGATTAGATACATTCCAGTGGAAGTTATAGATGTGGCTGGATTAGTTCCTGGAGCTCATGAAGGAAAGGGAATGGGAAACAAATTTTTAGATGATCTCAGACAGGCAGATGCATTTATCTTAGTCGTAGATGCCTCAGGAAAAACAGATGCGGAAGGTAATCCAACAGATAATTATGATCCAGTTGAAGATGTAAAATTTTTATTAAATGAAATAGATATGTGGATATACAATATTTTAACAAAAAACTGGGATAAATTAGCGAGAAGAGCCCAGCAAGAGAAAAATATTGTTAAAGCATTAAAAGATCAATTGAGTGGATTAAACATAAGTGAAGATGATATAAAGATAGCAATTAGGGGAATGGATGAGAGTCCAATTAAATGGACTAACGAGGATCTGATGGAGTTAGCAAGAAAATTAAGAAAAATATCCAAGCCAATGATTATCGCTGCAAACAAAGCAGATCATCCCGAGGCAGAGAAAAACATTAAACGTCTAAAAGATCATTTTAAGGATTATATCGTTATACCAACATCGGCAGAGATAGAACTTGCTTTAAAAAGAGCTGAAAAAGCTGGCATAATAAAAAGGAAAGGAAATGATTTTGAAATTATAGATGAAGGCAAAGTAAATGAACAAATGAAAAAAGCATTAAACTACATAAAGGACTTTTTAAAGAAATATGGAGGGACAGGAATACAGGAGTGCATAAATAGGGCATACTTTGACCTTCTTGATATGATCGTAGTATATCCTGTTGAAGACGAGAACAAATTTTCAGATAAGGAGGGAAATGTTCTTCCAGATGCTTTTATAGTTAAAAAAGGAACAACAGCAAGGGACTTAGCTTATAAAATACATACTGACTTAGGAGATAAATTTATATATGCAATAGATGCCAAAAAGAAAATAAGAATTGGAGCAGAGTATGAATTAAAGCATAATGACATTATCAAAATTGTATCTGCTGCAAAATAATTAATAGGTGAAATTGTGATAAAAGTTGCTATTACAGGAGCTCTTGGCAGAATGGGAAGTAATATAATAAAAACCATAAATCAGCAAGATGATATGAAAGTTGTTGCCGCTTTTGAAGTCCCAAATCACCCAAAAAAAGGAGAAGATGTAGGAAAGTTGATAGGGATAGGGGAGATAGGAGTTCCACTCTCAACATCTGATGAATTAGACGCTGTTTTAAAAGAAACAAAACCAGATGTTTTGGTGGACTTTACAATTGCCTCTGCATGTGTTGAAAATGTAAAGATCGCATCAAAAAATGGTGTTAAATTAGTCATTGGAACGACTGGATTTACAGAAGAGCAGAAAGCAGAAATTGAAAAAGCAATAAAAGAGAATAACGTTTCAGCAGTAATCTCTCAAAACTTTGCAATAGGCGTTAACATATTCTTTAAAACATTAGAATTTTTAGCAAAAAAACTTGGAGATTATGACATTGAAATAGTGGAAATGCACCATAGGCATAAAAAAGATGCTCCATCAGGAACTGCACTTAGAGCAGCAGAAATAATAAAAGCAAATAGAGGCATTGAAAGTGTGTTTGTTTACGGAAGGCAAGGGATGACTGGAGAGAGGAAAAAAGAAGAGATAGGGATTCATGCTTTAAGGGGTGGAGATGTTGTTGGAGATCACACTGTGATCTTTGCCGGAGATGGAGAGAGGATAGAACTTACCCATAGAGCAAGCAGTAGACAGGCATTTGTTAACGGAGTTATATTGGCAATAAGATTTATAGCAGAGAAGGAGAACGGAATATACAACACGTTTGATGTTTTGGGATTAAATGAGATCAAATTCTAAGATATTAAATTTAAATTAAATTTATGATTTTAAGTTGTATGATTTCATATCCTCTCATATTTTATTTCTATTAACATTATTTACATTTATTAAACAATTTTTATGTTCATTTATATTTGTATCTAATATTGTTTTCCTATACTGTTTTTATCTATTATAATATATAGAAATATTATAATTATTTAAATATTAAATTAAATATTAGAGTGATAGATCATGTTCCTACCAACGAACAAAGAAGAAATGGATAAATGGGGATGGGAAGAGTTGGATGTTATCATCATCACAGGAGATGCGTATGTGGATCACTACCTATTTGGAGCAGCCGTAGTTGGAAAATACTTAGTAAAACATGGGTATAGGGTTGGCATCATACCCCAACCAGATTGGAAAAATTTGGAGGATATAAAAAGATTGGGAAAACCAAATTACTTTTTTGCAATAACAGCCGGAAATTTAGACAGTATGTTAGCCCACTATACTCCTCAAAAGAGATTAAGAAACTTTGATGCAATGTCTAACGAAGGGATAAGAAAGAGGCCAGATCGAGCGACAATTGTTTATACAAACTTAGTAAAGAGAGCATTTAAAGGAGTTCCAATAGCCCTGGGAGGAATTGAGGCATCTTTAAGAAGATTTTCTCATTATGATTACTGGGATAATAAAGTGAGAAAAGGTCTTTTAATTGACTCAAAAGCAGATATTTTAATGTATGGAATGGGTGAGAAGAGTATATTGTCTATAACCAGAGCATTAGAAAGAGGAGAGAATATAAAAGATTTGGAGATAAATGGAACAGTAGTTAGAGTCAATGAGAAAAAATTATTGGAGATAAAGGAGAGATATGAAGTTAAAGAACTGCCTTCTCATGAAGAAGTTGTAAATAACAAAGAAAAATACGCTGAAATGCACAAAAAGTTAATGACAATGGATAAAGTTATTTTTCAAAAAGTAGGGAATCAGTATTTAGTTCAATTCCCTCCAATTTACTTAAATGAAAAGGAAATGGACGAGATATATGAGATACCTTTTGAGAGAAAAGCTCATCCTTCCTATTCTTTTGTTCCAGGAATAGTTCCGGTTCAATTTTCAGTTATAACACATAGGGGATGTTTTGGAGGTTGCTCTTTTTGCTCAATACTGCATCATCAAGGTAAAGTTATTCAAAACAGGAGCGAGAGGAGTATTTTAAAAGAGATCAAGAGTTTATTAAATCATGAGGATTTTAAAGGAGTTATTCAAGATATTGGGGCTCCAACAGCGAATATGTATAGAATGGGATGTAAAAAAGGTTTAGCGGATAGATGCCCAAGAAACTGCCTATATCCAGAGCCATGTGAGAATTTAATCATAGATCACAAACCACTAATTGATCTCTATAAGAAAATCAGAGACATTGTTGGAGAGGATGTTAAAGTTTATGTTAGAAGTGGTGTAAGATACGATCTACTAATATATGATAAGAAATATGGGGAGGAGTATATAAAAGAACTCTCAAAGTATCATCTCTCTGGAAGATTGAAGGTAGCTCCTGAACACGTCTCTAAAAAAGTTTGCAAGGCAATTCAAAAACCAGATGGCAGAGTATTTAAAAAATTTTTAGAAAAATATAAAAAAATAGCTGAAAAAGTTAATGGAACAAAAGAAGTTTTACCATATTGGCTTATTGCCCATCCAAACTGTTCCATTAAAGAGATGATCGAGTTAGCTGAGTTTATCCATAAAAATAACTGCTATTCAAAACAAGTTCAGGTTTTTACACCAACACCTATGACGCTATCAACAACCATGTATCATACAGGAATAAATCCAATAACCAATGAAAAAGTTTATGTTCCTTACTCATACAAAGAGAAGAAGATTCAAAAAGCTATTTGCTTATATAGGGAAAAAGAGAACTGGGAAAAAGCATTAGAAGGATTTAAAATGGTGGGATATAGAGGAATTATTTATAGGTGGATTATGAAACAAATAAAGAAAAATAACGAAAAACAATAAATATATAAAACAACGAACGATTATTGAAAAAGGATTTAAATTAAGATCTAAAATAACTAATAACCAAAAAGTTAAAAATATACTAAAAATTATTAAAAAATAAATCATTAAAAATTAAAAAAGAAAAAAGATAAGTAAAGAATAGATGAGGTAGATATTATGGTAAAATTAAATGAAGAAATGGTTAAATCTTTGGAGAATGAGATTGTGTTTTTAGCAACTGCTTCAAAAGACGGAATTCCAAATGTTTCAGCAATGAGAGCGGTCAAGGTTTTGGATGCTGAAAAAGGGATCATATTGATAGCAGATAACTATATGAACAAAACATTAAAAAATATCTTGGAAAATCCAAACGTTGCAATTACAACATCAAACTGTAAGGAAGTGCCTTACCAATATAAAGGAAAGGCAGAATATTACACAGAAGGAGAATATTTAAAAATTGCAGAAGAAATCGACAGATCTTTAAAACCTGACTTAAAACCAAAAGGAGCGGTTGTTATAAAAATAACAGAGATATACAATTTAAAGTCAGGAGAAAATGCAGGAAAGTTAATAGCAAAGGACTAAAAAATATTTAATTTCACATTTTTGGCTATTTTATTTAAATTTATATACGGGTAATATTTATATAACCCTAAGTTATTTTACACATAAGCGTAAAAATAGGTGAGACAATGACAGAGTGTGATGGAAACTGCAATACCTGCCCATCTAAAAATACCTGTTCAGATACAAAAAAACTACTGGCTCAACAAGATGCAAAGATTAGAGAAAATATGTCAAAGATAAAACACAAATTGGTAATTTTAAGCGGTAAGGGAGGAGTTGGGAAATCAACTGTTACAGTTAACTTAGCCGCTGCTTTAAACCTAATGGGTAAGAAAGTAGGTGTTTTAGATGCAGATATTCACGGCCCAAACATTCCAAAAATGCTCGGAGTGGAAAATGCTCAACCAATGGCAGGTCCTGCTGGAATACTACCAATAACCACAAAAGAAGGAATAAAAACCATGTCTATTGGCTACTTGCTTCCAGATGATAAGACCCCAATTATCTGGAGAGGACCAAAAGTAAGCGGTGCGATTAGGCAGTTTTTAGCAGATGTTCTCTGGGGAGAACTTGATTATCTCCTTATAGACACACCTCCAGGAACTGGAGATGAGCAGTTAACCATCATGCAATCAATTCCAGACATAGATGGGGCGATAATTGTAACAACTCCAGAGGAGGTTTCAATACTTGATGTAAAAAAGTCAATAATGATGGCTAAGATGTTAAATATTCCAATAATTGGAATTATAGAGAATATGAGTGGATTTGTTTGTCCATACTGTAATAAAGTTGTTGACATCTTCGGAAAAGGAGGAGGAGAAAAAGCTGCCAAAGAGTTGGGAGTAGAATTCTTAGGTCGAATTCCTCTGGATATTAAAGCAAGAGAGGCAAGTGATAAAGGAATACCAATGGTTTTACTTGACTGTAAAGCAAGTGAAGAGTTTAAAAAAATTGTTGAAAGAATTGTTGAAAAAGTAGAAGGTAAAAAATAGGGACAAAAAATGATTTAAAAGAATATAAAATAACAAATAGCAAAAAAACAAAGCAAAAACACAAAAAAACTATTCAATATATTTTAAACACTCTGAAAAATATGTTTTTATATAATCAATATCTCTATCAATATAAATGTGAGCGTTATATATAAAATGGGTATAAGTTTTTAACGTTGAGTTTGTCTTCTCTGCAACATATTCACCCAACTTTATCAATCCCAGAGCGTTTGAATGAAAAGCCAATAAAATATCATTACTTCTAAATAATACACTCATATGTAAGTTTTTTTCTCTTTTTTGGAAACCAATATGTTGAAGGCAAGGAACATCTTTAACATCTTGGTCAATAAATGGATTCCACAAAGAAACAACTGCTCTTCTTGATGTTGAGTTACTGTTAAGTTTTTCTATAACATATTTTATTTGATCGTTCTTCACTTTCCTATCATAACTTGGATATTCTCTAATCCTCTCAAAATAATTATAAACAAAATCACTCTCATCCTTGTATCCATACAATAACTGATTTGTATAACTTTCAATTGCCTTTCTTCCAAATGGATACTTAGGGCTGATTGTTTTTAATTTTGGATTTGTTATTTCGATAGCGACATTTAATAATTCTCTACACCGCTGATTATCTTCCGTTATCATATCCTTTCCTTCTTTAATTATCAATTCGACCAAGTTTTCATAAGCAGATGCAACAGAAGGTTTTTTTATACATTTCATATTTTCCACATTTTATTTCTTTTATTGGCATGTTTGAATTATATGTTTCATACTTTAATGTATTTTTTAATATTCTAAGTTTGATTTTTAATATAATATCCTAATCCCTAAATTATATATTTTTTGATTGCTAATTAAACTAATTATAAAAAGAAAAAAGAGTTAAGATAGTTGCAATCCTCACGGTTCAGATTGCAACATTTTTTGCCTATGAACGTTATGTATCTTTAAAATAGATGCCATATTTTTTTATTTTAATTTAATTTATTTGAACTGAATCTCGATTTGAACACTATCTGGTATTTTTATTTTCATTATATGCCTTAAAGCCCTCTCATCAGCATCAATATCTATCAATCTCTTGTGTATTCTCATAGTCCATCTATCAAATGTTGATGAACCTTCTCCATCAGGACTCTTTCTTGTAACAACTTTTAAAACCTTCGTAGGTAATGGAATTGGCCCTGCTATATCTACACCTGTTTTTTCTGCAATCTCTTTGATTTGATTACATATATCATCTAAAATCTTATGATCTGTGCTTGAAAGTTTTATTCTTGCTCTTTGCATACCTTCCCCTCTCAATGTTGTTGAATTTTAAAAATTATAAAAATTAAAAGCACAAAAAATTAGCAAAAATTTAGTAAAAAGGGTTTAAGAGATTTATTTATTCTTAGCTTTGACATCGATTGCCATACCTGCAGCGATTGTCATACCCATATCTCTGATAGCGAATCTTCCTAACTGTGGAATTTCTCTAACGTTTTCGATAACCATTGGTTTTGTTGGTTTTATTTTAACGATAGCTGCATCACCTGTCTTTAAGAACTGTGGGTTCTCTTCAATGACTTGCCCTGTTCTTGGATCCAATTTCTTCAACAACTCCATAAATGTACAGGCAACTTGTGCTGTGTGTGCGTGGAAGACAGGTGTATAACCAACTGTAATTGCTGTTGGGTGTTGTAAGACAACGAGTTGAGCTGTAAACTCATCAGCAACTGTTGGAGGATTGTCTGGATGTCCACAAACGTCTCCTCTCTTAATATCTTTTTTACTAACTCCTCTAACGTTAAATCCAATGTTGTCTCCTGGTTCTGCTTGTGGGATTTGCTCGTGGTGCATCTCAATGGATTTAACTTCTCCTTGAACTCCTGCTGGTTCGAATACAACTTTATCTCCTGGTTTTAAGATACCTGTTTCGACTCTTCCAACTGGGACAGTTCCAACCCCTGTAATTGAGTAAACATCTTGGATTGGAATTCTTAATGGTAAGTTTGTTGGTTTTTCTGGTGGTTGGAATTTGTCTAATGCCTCGACTAATGTTGGTCCTTTATACCAAGGCATGTTTTCTGATCTTTTAACGACGTTATCTCCTTTTAATGAAGCTGTTGGGATAAAGTCGATTTGGTCAGGGTTGTATCCTAAGACCTTTAATAACTGATCTGATAACATTTTTTTCATTTTTTCGTATTCTTCTTGGCTGTAATTAACTGTATCCATCTTGTTAATTGCGATAGCGATTTGTTTAATTCCGAGAGTTCTTGCTAAGAACATGTGTTCTCTTGTTTGTGGTTGTAATCCTGTTTTAGCATCGTTAACATCAACGACTAAGACAGCAGCATCTGCCTGTGAAGCTCCTGTAATCATGTTTTTAATGAAGTCCCTGTGTCCTGGACAGTCGACGATTGTAACTTCGTATTTTGGTGTCTCGAATTTCTTGTGAGCTACATCAATTGTAACTCCTCTTTCTCTTTCTTCTTTCAAGTTGTCCATGACATAAGCAAACTCGAATCCTGCTTTACCTCTCTCTTGTGCTTCTCTTTTTAACTTCTCCAATACCTGTGGGTCGATAGCTCCACTATCGTATAACAATCTTCCGACTGTTGTTGACTTACCTGCATCGACGTGTCCGATAAATGCTACGTTTAATACAGGTTTTTGCTTTGCCATATTATCACCGTTTCTTTAACTTTATGTGTTCAATATTGTTGTTTTATTGTTATTTATATTTTACTCTACTTCACATTTTTTGAAAATTCAATCAATAATTTGAATGACTGTGATGTTATAAGTATTAGGTAGGGGGTATATATATCTTTTGGTAGGAAAAGAGAGGACTTTAAGAGAAAGATAATATACTTAATAACTCACATCTATCAATTAAAAGATAATATTTAAGATGAAGTAATTTTCATTAAGTATATTAATAGCGTTATTGTCATTTGAAGGATTAAATATTAAATTAAAACAAAACGAGGAGAGAGGATGTTTAGACCAGAGGAAATAATGGAAACAATAAAAATGATAAAAATGGAAAATTTAGATTTGAGAACTGTAACATTAGGGTTAAGTTTAAGGGACTGTGTTTCAACAGATGTTGATGAACTAAAAGAAAACATCTACGAAAAGATAACAACATCTGCTGAAAATTTGGTAGAAACAGCAGAAAGAATATCTGAAAAATATGGAATACCGATAGTAAATAAAAGGATTGCGATAACGCCAATATCTTTAATAGTTGGAGGAGCAATAAAAAATTTGGATAGAGAAGAGCAGATAAAAGCATGTGTTGAGGTTGGAGAAATATTAGATAAAGCTGCAAAAAAAGTTAACGTTGATTTTTTGGGGGGCTATTCTGCACTGGTTCATAAAGATGCTACAAAGGAGGATATTGCCTTAATTGACTCTATACCATTTATGATGGAAAAAACAGAGAGAGTTTGCTCCTCAATAAACGTTGCAACTACAAAAACAGGAATTAATATGGATGCGGTTAAAAGAATGGGGGAAATTATTAAAGAGACCGCATTTAAAACAGAAAACGCTATTGGATGTGCTAAACTTGTGGTTTTTGCTAACGCTCCTGAAGACAATCCTTTCATGGCAGGGGCATTTCATGGAGTTGGAGAAGGGGATAGAGTAATAAACGTTGGTGTCTCAGGGCCTGGGGTTGTTAGGGCAGTAGTAGAAAAATTACCAGATGCAGATTTTGGAACATTAGCAAATGAAATTAAAAAAGTGGCTTTTAAAATCACGAGAGTTGGAGAGTTGATAGGTAGGGAAGTATCAAAAGAGTTGGGAGTTAAGTTTGGAGTTGTTGATTTATCGTTAGCTCCAACCCCAGCAAGAGGGGACAGTATTGCCAATATATTGGAGGCGATGGGTTTGGAGAAGTGTGGAACTCACGGTTCGACAGCAGCATTGGCTTTATTAAATGATGCAGTGAAAAAAGGAGGTGCAATGGCAGCTTCTTATGTTGGAGGGCTAAGTGGGGCATTTATTCCTGTCAGCGAAGATAGCGGGATGATTGAAGCAGTGAAAGCAGGTTCTTTAAGCTTAGAAAAATTGGAAGCAATGACGTGTGTTTGTTCAGTTGGAATTGATATGGTTGCGATTCCTGGAGATACCCCTGCCTCAACAATATCTGCAATAATAGCGGATGAGATGGCAATAGGAGTTATAAACAACAAGACAACTGCTGTTAGAATAATCCCAGTGCCTGGTAAAAAAGAAGGAGAAATGGTAGATTATGGTGGTTTATTAGGAAGTGCACCAATCATGAAAGTTAATAAATACTCCTCAGAAAAATTTATCAAAAGAGGAGGAAGAATCCCAGCTCCACTTCAAGCATTAACTAATTAATAACATATATTTTTATCTTGTTGTTTGTTTCTGTTTTTTTGTGTTTTGAGTTTTTAGTTTAGATTTTTGTTTTTTATTTGTTTTTAGTTGGTTTCTGAGGGTTGGTTTGTTTAATTGTTTCTTATATTTAGATGTGTTTGATTACAGAGATTTTTTAGTGTTTTTAATTTATTGCAGTTGTTTTTAGAAATCCATGGTTAATTAAGTGTGTTTTTTATTTTTATTTTCTGTTTATTGTTGTTTTTTAAATAAAAGTTTGGATTGTTCTGTTGTAGGGTTTATAAAGAAAAGGGGTTATTTATGGGTAGAAATTTTATAGTGTAGAAAACTATAAATATTAGTAAAAATATTATAACGAAATAAGAAAAATTACCCTATTAAAATCAGACCTCTTCGAGGATGGAAAGCCATAAATTCTCTTAATTCTTTGATTATCTGTTTAATATTAAAATCAGACCTCTTCGAGGATGGAAAGATAATATTGACTCATAATCCAATGACTTATCAGATATAAAATTAAAATCAGACCTCTTCGAGGATGGAAATTTTTTTACCACCTAATATAATTAATACATTCTGAAAATTAAAATCAGACCTCTTCGAGGATGGAAATTCATACTGGATTGATAATAATACAGCTATGTGGATTAAAATCAGACCTCTTCGAGGATGGAAATTTTGCAGTTATATAAACATCAGCATCAACTACACTATACTCATTAAAATCAGACCTCTTCGAGGATGGAAACTTCAAAATTTCTAATCTTTTATCATTTTTATTTTATTAAAATATTGAAATCAACTGTCTCATAATAAAAATATCTATTATAAAATTGTTCTAAAAATTCTTAATAAAATTTTAGCAAACAACTTTTTTCATTAATTAAAATTAGATCTTGGACGTTAACTGCTTTTTGGAAGAGGAAACTTAATGCTCTTTTAAATTTATAATAAACTTTTCTCTTATGATTAGACGTTTACTAAAAAAGTTGTTTTAGAGATAATAAAATTATTTTTATTAACAAGTATATTAAAAAAAGAGAGTAATTATTTTTAGAGTGTATAATATAATAAAAACAAACTCAAAAAATAAAAAAGTTAATCGTGTATTCCTTTTTCGGTTATTCTGAACATTGCCTCAGCATCTGGCAAGTGTGGAGAGTCATAAAGTTTAGCAACTCTTTTATCTCCTTTTGCTTTTCTTAAAAATATTCTAAATGTTGCCGCATGCCCAACAATATGCCCACCTATTGCCTGCTCTGATGGCCCAAATAACGCATCAGGCCTTGCTGCAACTTGGTTTGTCACTATAACAACACAGTTGTATAGATCGGCTAACTTATTAAGCATTGCCATGTGTCTACCAAGTTTTTGCTGTCTCTCTGCTAATTTTCCTCTTCCGACATATTCGGTTCTAAATGTTGATGTAAGAGAGTCGATAATAACTAATTTTACATTATGCCCCTCTCTTATTAGATTTTCAACATTCTCAGCATAAAGCATCTGCATATCTGAGTTATAAGCTCTTGCAACAAATATATTTTTTAAGACATCTTGTCCATCCAATCCCAATGCTTCTGCCATTTGAATTATTCTCTCTGGCCTAAAAGTTCCTTCTGTATCGATATAAACTGCTTTTGGTTCATTTAAGACCTCTTCTTTTATTGAATCATCTGCAATTATCTTATCTGGACATTGTAAATTAACACATGCTTGGTGAGCTATTTGTGTCTTTCCAGAACCAAACATTCCTGCAAATTCCGTAATCGATTGGCTCTCTAAGCCCCCTCCTAAGATTTCATCCAAGTTTTTGCTTCCTGTGGAAAGTTTCCATATGTTTTTTCTCTGAGTTAAAATCTCGTTTCCACTTTTAAATCCTAAATTACACAGTTTTCTCGCAGCTTCTATAATTTTTGCTGCTGCTTTTTCACTTATCCCTTCAATATCGGTAAGTTCTCCAATTGAAGCAGTAGCAATTTTCATAAAATCAGTATAACCTGCTTCTTTTAATTTTTCGGCAGTTGTAGGTCCTACTCCTGGGAGTTGAGTTAGATCATCCATATTATCACCATGCGGTTATTGATTATGATCATTAATAATTAGTAATTGTTAATATGTGAATAAACCATGAGGTAATAGATGATATTACAATAAGCAATATATGAAGGTTGTTATTATATACTCATCTATATATTCACATTATCGAAAATAGGAGCAAAGTAAAAATAAGATAATTAACACACAATAAAGTTGGGTAAAAAAATGCGAATAACAAAAAAACTATTTGGGGGATAGTATGTTATCAAAATACCTTGTTAGGGATGTAATGAAAAAGGGAGTTGTAGAGGTTAATTTAGATGCTAAATTAAGTGAGATTATTAAAACTATGGCAAAATATGATATTTCATCTGTTGTGGTTTCTGATGGAGAGACGTTTTGGGGCATAATAACTGATACTGACGTGATGAAACACTATCATAACTTGGAAAAAACGGCTGAGGAGATAATGACCACCAACCCAATAACTGTTAGTCCAGAGGCACCATTAGAAAAAGCTGTTGAAATTATGGCTGAAAGAGGAATACATCATTTATATGTAAGATCTCCATGTGAGGAAAAAATAGTTGGAGTTTTAAGTTCTAAGGATGTGATAAAGCTATTTTCAGATATACTTGAAAAAGTTGAGTAATTATTAGATAGGAATACATGAATAAATGTTTATATTATTAATTGCTACCGTATTATTAAAAATATTATTTAAAATTATTTATAAAGATATTATTGATTTATTCTGTATTTTTTATGAATTTACTAAAATTGGGTGATATTGATGATATATGATACGATTATTATAGGAGCAGGGCCGGGAGGATTAACTGCTGGAATATACGCAATGAGAGGAAAAATTAACGCATTATGTATTGAAAAAGAAAATGCAGGAGGAAGAATTGCTGAGGCAGGCATAGTGGAAAATTATCCTGGATTTGAAGAGATAAGGGGCTATGAACTTGCTGAAAAATTTAAAAATCATGCTGAAAAATTTAAACTTCCAATAGTATATGATGAAGTTGTAAAGGTAGAAACAGATAAAAAACCATTCAAGATTATAACAAAAAATTCCACATATTTAACAAAGACGATCGTTATTGCTACTGGAACAAAACCCAAAAAACTCAATCTCAATGAGGATGAGTTTGCAGGTAGGGGAGTTAGTTATTGCACAATGTGTGATGCGTTCTTTTATTTAAATAAGGATGTTATTGTTATTGGAAGAGACACTCCAGCGGTGATGAGTGCAATAAATTTAAAAGATATTGCCAAAAAGATCATATTAATAACTGACAAACAGGAACTAAAAGTTGCAGAGCCGATAATGCTTGATAAACTAAAAGAAGCAGATAACATTGAAATAATTTATAACGCAAAACCGTTAGAAATCGTTGGAAAAGATCGGGCAGAAGGAATAAAAATAGCAATTAACGGAGAAGAGAAAGTTATAAAAGCAGATGGTATATTTATCAGCTTGGGGCATGTTCCAAACACTGAATTTTTGGAAAATAGTGGAATAGAACTGGATAAAAGAGGGTTTATTAAAACTGACAAAAATTGTAAAACAAACATTGACGGAATATATGCAGTTGGAGATGTTAGAGGAGGTGTGATGCAAGTAGCAAAAGCCGTGGGAGATGGATGTGTGGCTATGGCCAATATAATAAAGGAAATACAAAAAGGTATTTAAAAGGGTATTTAAATTTTAATTTTTAAAACTCTTTAATTGAAGCAGTTTCTCTTGTTTTTTTAATTTCTTCAAACACTGATTTTTTAACTTTTGGTTCAACCCTAATCGGCTGAACTATGTTTGTTAACTTTCCACCAGGGGGAACCATTGGCAATGCCTCAGCAGGGTCTATGATTATGTCTAAAAGATACGGCTCTCCGCTTAATATCGCATCTTTTAATTTCTCTTTAATCTCATCTGGATTTATGATTCTATCTGCTCTAACACCATAACTTTCAGCCAGTTTAACAAAATCAGGACTCTCCCCTAAATGCACTTCACTCTGCCTCTGCCCATAATATAGATTCTGCCATTGATAAACCATTCCCAAAGTTCTGTTATCAAAGATGCAGATAACAACAGGAATATCATATTCGCTAATTGTTGCTAACTCCTGAGAATTCATTAGAAAGCCCCCATCTCCTGTAATGGATATAACGTTAGCATAAGGTTTAGCAACCTTCGCTCCAATTGCTGCAGGAAAACCAAAGCCCATGGTTCCCAAACCACCAGAAGCTAAGAAACTTCTTGGCATCTTTGTTTTAAAGAAATGTGCCATCCACATCTGATTTTGTCCAACATCTGTGGTTATAATAGTGTTTTTTAATCTCGGATCGATCTCGTTTAAAACCTCCATTAGATCCTTAACAAATCTCTGCGGTTTTATCGGCTTTTCATCGAAATCCATTGTTGGGATTGAAATCTTTTTTAATTGATAAATTCTCTCTAACCATGGTTCTTTACTTTTTATCTCTCTTGAAATTAAGGCAGATAATAAGTCCCTTAAAACATTTTTCGCATCTCCAACAATTGGAACATCGGCTCTAACGTTCTTACCAATCTCTGCAGGATCTATGTCTATATGAATTATTTTTGCTTCTGGAGCAAAATGCCTTATATCTCCCGTAACTCTATCTGAAAATCTACAACCGATTGCTATTAAAACATCACACTCTGTAATGGCATAGTTTGCCACTTTTGTTCCATGCATTCCTACCATTCCAAGAGAGAGGGGATGATCTTCTGGAAAACTTCCTTTACCCATAAGGGTGGTGCACACAGGTACTTTTACAAATTCAGCCAATCTTAACAGCTCCTCTGAAGCTCCGCTAATTATCACTCCTCCTCCTGCCAAAATAACTGGCCTCTCTGCCTCGGCAATTAATTTTGAAGCTTTTTTTATTTGCAAAGGATGCCCTACTGTTTTGGGTTTATAGCCAGGAAGATCTACTTTTGCAGGGATTGGATATTTTTCAATATCGATCTCTCCCTCCTGAACGTCTTTTGGTATGTCTATGTGAACAGGGCCGGGTCTACCGGTTGTTGCAATTTCGAATGCAGATCTAAATGTTTCTGGAATTTCTTCAGGTCTTTTTATTTGAAAGTTGTGTTTTGTTATTGGCATAAATAAACCGAGAGCATCGATTTCTTGAAATGCATCATTTCCAATTAATTTGGTGGGAACTTGCCCTGTCAAGGCAATAACTGGGGAAGAGTCAGCATAAGCGGTTGCTATTCCAGTAACTAAGTTTGTAGCTCCTGGGCCAGATGTAGAGACGCAAACTCCTGCTTCTCCGCTCGCTCTTGCAAATCCATCTGCTGCATGTGCTGCTGCCTGCTCATGCCTTGTTAGTATGTGAATGAGATCGCTGTCGTATAATGCATCGTAGAAGGGAAGCATTGCCCCCCCGGGATAACCGAATATAATCTTGACTCCTTCTGCTTCTAATGCCTTTATAATTGCTTCAGCTCCTTTCATCCAATCACCAAAAAATGTTAAGGTAAAGTAATGATAAAATCAAAATCATATATAAATTTTTATGAGATGACGCTTTTTAAAGATCGCAAAGGATTCACATAAAAACAACCTATTATTCATTAAATTTTTAAAATAATTAGAAAATAAAATGAAAGTTAATTAAAATAATAAAAATAGGTTAAATAATAAAGAGGTCTTGGTGAATTTTTAGTTTTAAATAGATTTTTGATTATAATAAGTTAGATGTTTTAATTTCCATCGCATTTATTCAGATGGCTGAACATCTAATACTTTTATCTTAAATTTCAACTCTTTTCCTGCTAATTCGTGGTTAAAGTCCAATGTAACTGTATCGTCAGTAACTTTTATTATTTTTGCAGGAATTCCACTTGCAAGAATTTGCATTCCCTCTTGTGGCTCAAAATCAGCGTCAGCAAACATTTCTTTTGGGATTTCTTGGATTAATCTTTCATCCCTAAACCCGTATCCTTTCTCTGGAGGAATTACAACTTCTTTTTCCTCTCCAACGTTCATTCCTAAAACTGCTTCTTCGAATCCTTCTATTAAGTCCCCATTACCTACAACAAAAGTTAGTGGTTCATATTCTCTCTCTGGGTAGTATATATTGTTCTCTTTTGCAACGTCTTCTATTGATGTATCTATAACTTTACCATCAACTTCTAATATGTAGTCAACTTTAACATAGTCGCCTTTTTTAATCAAGTTAATCAACTCCTATCCTTTCCACATACTTTCGTAAATACCCTATAAATAGTTTTTGATAATCGACAATGTTGCCTATTATGAATTCGAGAATTTAGTTTTAATTTTCTTTTTGTGGCAAGTTTTCAACTGCAATTCCTTCAAAAACGCATCTACTCTTTCCTTGACAAACACACTCTAATTCATTTACAATAAACTTCTTTTTAAATACCTTTTCTAAACATCCAGCCAATACTCCCCCTATAAAGTCATGAATTGGTTCATTTTTTGAAATCCAGCAGTAAGGTGGGTTTTTTAAATATATTCTAATCCTTTTTGAATCGAGATTCTCGATTTCCAATTCTCCAAAATTCATCAATTCAAATAATTTTTTTATTTCTTCTATACTTTTTGGATTTAGCATTTTTCCAAATTCTTCCCCTATTTCATATAGGGATGTCTCTGATCCAAGTTCTTTGACTTTATCGAATATTACCAATGCAAACAATCCA